>CAZHGH010000008.1:39324-43017 GCA_964531205.1 uncultured bacterium | reverse complement strand
TCATCGATGTGCTGAACGATAGCATCATCGGCTACAATCAGCTGACGTCGGCGTGCGCGGGTCCGCTGGCAGGGACGAAGCAATGCGGCGGCGTCGCAGGGACTGCTGCGCCGTGCTACACCAATGCCGGCAACGGAACACCGGACCCGGCATGCGGACCGACCTCGATTCGCAACCCGTATTTCAATCAGGCGCCGCAACCCTTATTCGATCGCAGCGGACAGTACTATCCGTTCGATATCTTTCCGGCCGTCTCGCAGGCCAGCGGCATCCCGGCGAACATCACGAACAGTTTCTACGTGCCGAACGTCGTTTCGGCGGTTTTAAACTACCGTGTCAACAAGTTTGCCGTGACGCCGTCGTTCGTATTTACGTCGGGCAATCCGTATGGCGTGCCGCTTGATACGCCGGGAATCGATCCGCGGACGTGTACCGCAAACTCGACCGCTATCCCGACCTCGCCCGATCCGCTGAAGGCTGACTACACGACTTGCGGCGGCAGCGTGAACGTGCCGAATCCTGAAAACGGAGGGCGCTTCACGTCGCTCGGACAGTACCGTAATCCCGATCAATTCACAATGAACGTAGCGCTGTCGTATGACGTCAGTCCCAAGATCACGGTGAACGCGATCCTCGCGAACGTGTACAACCGGTGCTTCGGTGGGACGGCAACGCCATGGACGGCCGCCTTCCCGCCGGGAGGCAGCCGGTGCCTGTACGGATCGAACGGCTTTGCGCCGACCCCGACCGCAACGTTCGGCGGCTTCTACAACGGAAGTAGCCCGAACGATCTTGCGGCGAACGGCGTGCCGCTGAATCCATATATCGCACATCCGTATCAGCCGATCGGGTACACCATGCCGTTCGAGGCATTTTTCGGAGTGCAGATAAAGTTCTAGGGATGACGACAACCACAGGGCACGCGGCGGTTCGCTGGCGCGCCGGCCTCGACGCTGCGAAAGAGGAAGCGCAGCGCGAATCAAAGTTTGTCTTCCTCGACATATTTAATCCGCATTGAGGGGGTTGCCAAGCGCTGGATACCGTGACGTATCCACAAACCTTCGTAGCGGATATCATCGAACGGGATGGCGTGCCCGTTCAGATAGACAATAGCCAAGATACAAATACCGCAGTTCTCGACGGCATTCATCACATTTGGACTCCGGACGTCCGAATTCTAAGCGCGGACGGCGCGGAACTCTACCGGTGGGACGGGTTCCTTCCGCCGGCTGAATTTGCAGCGCGCGCCATAACCGCTTTTGGTCAAGCGTATCTGCGCACGCGCAATTACGCGGGCGCCGAAAAGTGTTATGTCGACGTTCTAAGGCGTTTTCCGACGAGTTTGGCGGCCGCGGAGGCGCAGTACTATCTCGGCGTGACGCGATATCGCGCAGATCCGGACGGCAACGAACTGCTGCATCAATGGTCGATGCTGCGGTCGAAGTATCCGCAAAGCGAGTATCGCGTCAAACAATCGTTCAAAGAACTGCCTGAATGAAGATTAAGCTCGGGACCGTCGGACATTTTAGTCTAGCCGTCCACGATCCCGAGCGCAGCGCGCGTTTTTGGACGTCGAACTTCGATCTTAAAGAGATCTTCCGTTTTGAAGACGGCATCGCCGTGAGCAACGACGCGATAACGATTGCGTTATTTAAAGGCAAACCCGATCCGAACGTGCTCGAACACATGTCGTTCCATCTGAGCGATATGAAAGCGCTGGAATCCGCGCTCGAGCAACTGAAGAAGAACGGCGTGAAGTTAGAGGATCCGGGCGACGAAATCGGTCCGGAGGGACCGGGATCGCCGCATTATGGGCTCTGGTTTCACGATCCGGATAATTATCGCTGGGAATTATCGGTTCAAAACGCCATTAAGCGGTCATAGCAAGGGCCGCAATCCTCGCGGCTCGAGCCGGTGAACGCGACACTTCGAAATCGCACAGCGCGCGTCCGATTTCATCCTGGCGGCGGTTCGTAACAAACCACGGCGGCTTCGGCAGCAGTGACAACTCACCGGTGAGGAAGCTGCGCGGGAACGGAGCAAAGGGTGCGCGCACGACGCTTTTTTCCGTGCCTTGCAGCAAATACGAGTTGTGAACGACGCCGATACCGCTTTGAATATCGTCGAGCGTGTGTCCCGGATACGCGCCCCACGGCGTTTCGGTGATGAAATAGCCGACGCCGGTCCACGCATTTACGCCGATGCATCCATAACGCAGCTGCGCAATCGCCTCGTCGATCGCCGCGCCGTACTCGCGCAGCGCCTTCGGGTGCGCGATAATGTTCGCCCCTAATGTCCCGTGCAGCTGTTCGTTCGCGAACGTGACGGCGTTGCGAAGATACGCTTCAACATCGCCGCCGATCTCGACCCACGCAAGAACGCCACAGAAAGCTTCGTTCGAAAACACCGGATGGCCGTCGTTCTCGGGATCGACGTCGAGGATCGTACGTAACGAAGAACCGGTGCCCGCGAGCGCTTCCCGCCGCCCTGTTGCGCCGGGATAGTACTCCGGCCGCTGTTCGATGTTCGCAAACACTTCTGCGACGGCTTCGCGCAGTGCCGATCCGTGCGCCCAGCCTTTCGGTACGATGACGACTTGCGAGGCGATACAATTAAAGCCCGCATTGTGCGCCTTTTGCGTAGCGATGTTTTGCGCTTGAAACTTGACGTCTTGGATGGTCCACTGCCCCGGCACGACGATCGTCGGGCTGACATTTCCAAGCTCGCTCGTTATCGATTTGCCGGCACCCGCGCCGCTTACGATTGCGTTGTGCGTGCTCTCGCTGCCGGTAATGTGAATGGTGTCGATCGCGTCGTGTGCGCAAAGGTACGCACCGGTTTCCGCTCCGCCGTATGCGAAGCGGAGGAAACCGGCATCGTAAAACTCTGAGAATATCCGTTCGAAAACCGGCCCTAAATACGCGTTTACCGGATTCATTTTTAGAATGCACACGCATCCGTCTGCGATCATCTTGTAGAGCACGTCAAGCGGCGCGATGCTCGAGATATTGCCCGCGCCGAGAACGAGTGCGACGCGGCCGGACGGATTTGCGTTGCGGTAAAAGGCGCCGGCGGAAGATTGCACATCTTGTGGCGTTACATCGGGCTGCATCCATACTTCGGCGGTGATACCGCTTAGCAAAACGCGATCGTAGACATCGTGCGGAAACACCCGCATCACCACGCGTCCATCGGCACGTTGGTGCATAGGCGCCAGCGCCGGCACGCCGTCCGCCGCTATAGAGCGCAGCGTGCGCAAATACCGGTTGATCGCGTATAGAACTGCCCACGGCCCCGAGATCCACTCTTCGCCTGCAAGGTGGGAGCCGGCCGTCAAACCCTTTGCCTGGGCCGCCAGTGAGACCCACTCCCCTGCGGCTGCGCCTACGTTGACCTTGAGGGTCTCGAGCATCGCGACTTTGCGGTCAACCGGAAGACGCGCCCACGTGTCTTTTGTGGCCTTCAGCGTCTCGAGATCGGGGTCAATCGTTGCGAGCACCCGTGAGGCGTTCGCACGGCTTCCCTCCGGCACCCGCGTGTAGGCCATTAATGCCTAGGGTATGATCCAATCTCTCGCAGCCAGGATGGCGCGCATGCCGTGGCGACATGGATGTCGTTTAACGGCCCCCGGAGGTGGATGGTAGTGAGTCGTTTCCCCGCGGAGATGGTTGTGACGTTAACCGACGGTCAGAC
>CAZHGH010000008.1:29762-39224 GCA_964531205.1 uncultured bacterium | reverse complement strand
ACCGACGGTCAGACCGTGACTGAGTGCTTTAATCAAGCGGAAATGGCGCAGTTCATGCGGCAGAGCCTGCTCGATTGCATCCGCCGCGGTGAGCCGGTTGTCGTCTTCGACGGCGAGCGCATCGAGATACCGGCGGAGCGCGTCTCGTCGGTTCAAGTGGTCGTGCAGGACCCGGTGGTGGTTTAAGCACGCTGGAACTAAAGAAAATCGCTCCGTCGTAGCGGAGCGATTTTTTGTTGCGAGTGGCCTTGCTTCGTATGTACTAGCGATAGTACTACGCAATAAGTTCGCGTTCCACCATGATCGAGCGGGGATCGATCAAGTGTTTGTTCAGACCGAGCTTTTCGGCCGGCACACCCAGCGCGAACGCCACAAGCTGCGGAAGATGGAACGTCGGCAGATCTGTACGCCCCCAGCGCGACGCGGCGTCTTGCTGATAGCCGTCCAACGCGAGATGACAGAGCGGGCACGGCGTGATGACCGCTTCCGCGCCTTTGTCCTTGGCCATGCGCATGTTCTGCCCGACCATTGACGCAGCGATGCCGTCTTTCTCGAGCTGCACGTGGAAGCCGCAGCAACGCGTTTTGCCGGCGTAGTCGACCGGCTCGCCGCCGAGCGCTTCGACAAGATCTTCGAGCGAATGCGGATTGCGCGCCGACTCCCAGCCGTTTACTTTCTCCGGCCGGATGATGTGGCAGCCGTAGAACGGTGCAACTTTCAATCCATTGAGCGGACGAACGACCATCTCGCGGAGATTGTCGAGACCGATGTCGTCGATGAGCATCCACAACAGGTGGCGAACCATGACGCCGCCGTTGTACTTTGCGCCGAACTTTCCGAGAATCGAATTCGCTTGCGTCATGCGCTCTTCGCTATCGAGCAGCTCTTTGTTCGCTGCGCGCATGTGACCCGTGCACGTGGAGCAGATCGTAATGACGTCGTCGAGTCCGAGCGCTTCAGCCTGCGCGTATGTGCGCGCGTTGAGCACCCGCGCAATGTCGCGGTTCGTGTCATTCACGACGGACGCACCGCAGCATGAAGCCGCCGTCAGCTCGATGAGCTCGATGCCGAGCTTATCCGCGAGCAGCATCGTCGAATTGAAGAGCTCTTTGCAGCTCTCTTTCGCGACGCAGCCGGGAAAGAAGCCATAACGCTTTATCTCCGCGCTGTGGCTGCGCTTGTGCGACTCTTGCGGCCGCTCTTCGGGCAATAGTGTGGCAGTCATTAGCTGACCGGGACCTCCAGGGAATCAAAAATGGTGCGGACTTCATCGATCTTCGGAATCGGCTTGAGGAACGGCGGCGGCAGTTTACCTTTAGCCGCCATCCGTAAACCGAGCGGAGCGACTTTGATCAGGCCGCGAATGTTGAAACGGCCGACGGTGCCTTGAATGACTTCCGTCTCCGCGAGCATACCGGTCTGCTTCACGGTCTTGTTGACGATTAGTGCGTGGCGCGGACCGCGTTCGTTCATCATCACGCGATCTTTGATGGTGGCGCGCTTTACGTCGACGATGCGATCGTTGGGATCTACATGCTTCGGACAGTACGAGCATGCGTAGCAGTGCGCGCAGAGCCACAGGTAATCTTCGTTAATCTGCGCGAGCCGCTCTTCGCGTTTGCCGTCGCGTACGTCTTCGATGAAGCGGTACGCGTACGCGATGGCGGCCGGACCGGCGAACGACGGATCGACGCTGACGACCGGGCAAAGCGCGTAGCACGTCGCGCACATAACGCAGTTCGCAACGTCGACGAGCTTCTTCATGTCCTCGGGGCTGACGCGGCGCTCGCGCTCGTGATCTTCGTCGCGATCTTTCGGCTGAAGATAAGGCTTTAGGCGAGTGTACTTATCCCAGAATGGATCCATGTGCACGACGAGGTCGCGCATCGGCTGGAAGTTCGGCATCGGATCGATCTGGATCTTGCCCTCTTTGTCCATCACCGTATTGCATGGTGTCTTGCAGGCAAGGCCCGTCACACCATTGATGTTCATCGAGCACGAGCCGCAGATCGCCGAGCGGCACGAGCGGCGGAAGCTGATCGAGCCGTCGACCTCGGCCTTGGCGGTTTCCAGCGCATCTAGAACCGTTACGGTTTCGGGAACGTCGACTTCGACGACGTCGCGATGCGGAACCGTGTCGACGGCTTCGTCAAAGCGGAAGATATCTAATTTAATGTTTGCCATTATTTAGTACGTGCGAACCTGCGGCTGCCATTTGGTGATAGTAACTTTGCGCGAGTAGTCGAGACGCGGATTCTTTCCGTCTTCGCGCCATGCGAGCGTATGAACCATCCAATGTTCGTCGTCGCGTTCCGGATAATCCGTGCGAGCCTGCGCTCCACGGGATTCCTTACGGGCTAGCGCACCGCTGGCTACGCACATTGCGGAATCGATGAGGTAATCCGTCTCCATCGTGTTAACGAGATCGGTGTTGAACGTCTTCGATTTATCCATGACGTAAACGCCTTGGTCGAAAGCCTTCCGGATCTCAAGCAGTTCGCCGACGGCTTTTTGCAGCTGCGACTCGTTGCGGAAGATGAAGACGTTGTCGCTCATGACCTTGTTCATCGCCGCGCGCAATTGCGGAGCGCGCGTACCGCTGGACTTGCTCAGCCAGTTATTGATGCGATCCTGCTCTTGTTTGAGCGTGCGTTGCGACGGCCGAACTTCGCCAACCGACTTGATGTACTCGACAGCGTGCCTCGCGGATCGAGCGCCGTAGACAATCGTTTCAAGCAGCGAGTTGCCGCCGAGACGGTTCGCACCGTGCACGCTCGCGCACGCTACTTCGCCCGCTGCATACACGCCCGGAATGCGGGTCGCGCCGTTGATATCCGTTTCGATGCCGCCCATGGTGTAATGCATGCCGGGAAGAATCGGAATCGGATCGTTGATCGCGTCTTTACCGGTCGCGTCGAGCGCGAGTTCGCGAATCTGGGGCAGACGTTCCAGGATCTTTTCGCGGCCCAGATGGCGCAGGTCGAGCAGTACCGTACCGTCGATGCCGCGACCTTCGAGAATCTCCGTCCATTCCGCACGCGAGACGACGTCACGGGATGCGAGTTCGCCTTTATTCGGCGCGTACTTGAACATGAACCGTTCGCCGAGGGAGTTCAACAGATAAGCGCCTTCGCCGCGCGCCGCTTCCGAAAGCAGCACGCCGTTTTCTTTGAGCGACGTTGGATGGAATTGCACGAACTCCATGTCCATCATCGGAACGCCGGCGCGGAACGCAATCGCTTGCCCATCGGCCGTCGATGCGTAACCGTTCGTGGTCTTCGCATACATACGGCCGGCGCCGCCGGTGGCGAAGATCGTTGCTTTCGCGTTGATGAGTTCCAGCTCGCCGTTGCGCATGTTGTACGCAACCACGCCGGTGCCGACGCCATCTTCAACGCACAGCGCAGTGCAGAAGTACTCTTCGTACACCTTGACGTTGAAGCGTTCGAGCTGCTCCCAAAGCGTGTGAAGAATAACCAGGCCCGTAACGTCGGCGGAATAGCACGTACGCGGTGCGCCGGCGCCGCCGAACGGGCGTTGCGCGATGCGTCCGTCGGGCAGACGCGAGAAGATGCAGCCGCGATGTTCGAGCCAAATGATTTGACTCGGTGCGTCGCTGCACATTGCCTCGATCGCGTCCTGATCGCCTAAATAATCGGAACCTTTGGCGGTGTCGAACGCGTGGTTCTCGGGCGTATCTTCTTCGCGGTTTCCGAGAGCAGCGTTGATGCCGCCTTGCGCCGCGCCTGAGTGGCTGCGCACCGGATGCATCTTGCTGACGATGGCAACGTCGGCACCGCGCTCCGCTGCTTCCACCGCAGCGCGCATGCCCGCTAAGCCGCCACCAATGACGACGACGTCGTGCTTGATCACGTGGACCTTTCCCCGGAGTTAAAAAGCTTTGCTTCTCTTTATACTACTCCGGTTTAGGGTACCCCCATGACCTTAGTGGCACGAATGTTAAGGGGCTACACTCCGACCAGCCCCTCAGCCGCTTCCTCGACCGTATGAAGCGACTTTCCAAGCACGGCCTCCGCTTTTAGCGCTTCGGCTCGGATCAGGGCCGCGACACATGATGCTTGTATCAGTTCACGCTCTGAAACGAGTTTCTCGAGATCGTCCGCGTGCTCGCGAAGGCGTAACAAGGGCGCAGTTGCAGCCCTTAAGGCGTCTGCGAGACGCTTCACCCGAGTTTCCGCAGTCTCGTCGTTCATAAAATTGGCAACCCCCCGCATCCTTAACACCGCGGATGCGTTGTTTCCACATCCTACAAAAGTCGGAATGCGAAAAGCGAGGGCCGAAAGGGCCAAAAGCCTGTTCTACTGGTTACCTAACAACCGTGCCACCTCGGCTGCTTCCAACACCGACTGCATCGCGCCGTTCATCTTCGCCCTGATAAGTTTGAGCGAGTCGGCGCCTGACTCATTGGCGAGCACCCAGCGGCGTAGCGGACCGGCGGCGGTCGCGTATCCGGCGCGGAAATCGGAGGCTACCCGGCCGACGGCACGAGCGGCGTCGATCGCGCCGGCTTGCTCGAGTTCGACTTGCAGCGCGCGCAGATCGTCGGCGCGTCTGCGCAGCGATTCAACGATTCGCTCGATCGTGCGCGCCTGTTCGGTCAGCATCTCTTGTGTTTTGAATGCGCCGCGTGCGCTGAGCGACGCATCGTCCACACCGTTTTGTATCGCGATGAGAATTTCCAAGAGTTCGGTGACGGCGTTCGCGGCGAGCGCGCAATCCTCAGGCTGCATCGAACCGAATGGTTTTGGCGACGGCCTCCGCGCTAGCCGATGCGTACATGATTGCGGCGGCGCTACGTTCGAGATGCGTTTTTGCGTGTGCGATCGCGGCGGCGATTTCCCCTGAACCTTCGGCGTGCAGCAGCCGTTCCAACACTTCGAGCGTGCGAAACGCCTCCAGCGACGACCGCCGTGCATCGGTGCACGACGCAATCGTATCGTCTATGCTTCCCGCTGCTGCAAAGATCCGCGCAATCGATAGACGTTTTGGCGAACCTGAATCCATTAGAGCTCTCTCCCCGTAGGCAAGCAAAATCGCACGCTTCATAAGCACGCTCACCGGCTCATATAGATGTTATCGGGTCACGCCGCGAGTTGTACTGGGCTGTATGAATCAGCCGCAAGGGAATTGACGCGAAGTTTACAAGCGGCTGCTTGCTTTTACGTCGGTACTGTATCAGACGTTGCGTGACGTTCGAAGAAGCGGTACGTGTTCTTACCGGCCTGCTTCGATCGATACAATGCTTCGTCCGCGGCAAAGAACAACGTCTGGCCGTCGGTGCCGTCGAACGGAAACATCGCCACGCCGATCGACGATTGCAGGCCATTCCGGCGTAATGCTGCGACGATGCGCTCGACACCGCGTTCGGCGGCCGGCCGATCCGTTTTCGTCATGACAACCACGAATTCGTCGCCTGCGTAACGCGCGACGATGTCGCCTTTGCGAGCGGTTTTTTTCAGCACGTTCGCAAAGCGTTTCAGGGCAAGATCGCCCAAACTGTGCCCGCCCGAATCGTTGATTTTTTTTAGATCGTCCAGGTCGAGAATGATGAACGCGAACGGTGAGTCGTACCGTTCGGAATTATGAAGTTCGCGATCGAGTAACTCGTTGAGCGCGCGGCGGTTCGGAATGCCCGTGAGTGTATCGGTGAGCGCGAGGCGTTGCGTCTCTTCCAACAGGCGGCGCGTTTCTTCGTAAAGCCGAGCATTCTCGACGGCGATCGCAGCCTGCGCCGCGAAATCGAGCAGCACGCGCAATTGGTTTTCCGTGACCTCTTGACCCGGCGGCGTATCCACGTACAGCATGCCGCGCACCACGTCGCGCGCAACAAGGGGCGCGATGCAATAGGAACCTTTCGTGTCTTCGAGGGGTTTATCGATATCGGACTCGAGCCCGAACGCCACTTGCTGCAAGCCTTGCGCGACGTCGTGCAGTGTGGAGTTCGCTAAATACGCAAATGCATCGGGACTGTGCGTAACGTTTCCGTCGGCGTCGCACTCCAGACGGCGAAGGGCGTTGCCGTGCTCGTCGACGTCGAAGAGGATGACCCGTTCGAACTTCAGCGCTTCGATAACGCCGCGCAATACCATCGACAAGATGTCGTTAATGTCGAGGGTCGAATTGATAGTGGAGAAAACTTGCTGGAGGACGAAGAGTTCGGCGTTCTGTTGCGCGTATTCGTCACGCTCGGCTTCGAGCATGGCAATGCGTGAGCGCAGGCGCTCGATCTCGCGGAGGAGTTCGGCCTTCTCGGGGTCCTGGTGGGCGGCTTGGGCAGCCGCCTCGGACAGGTTCGTGCCCACGTTTATGGTAACGACTTAACCAGCTTTTTCTTTAGTACTGTGCTTGTTTTTCATAGGGGTCCGGAAGCCATCCAGTGAGTCAGTTCGTACACCTCCACGTCCACAGTGAATACTCACTTTTGGATGGCGCATGCCGCGTAGACGACCTCTGCAAGCGGTCCGCCGACGACGGAAGTCCCGCCGTAGCACTTACGGACCATGGCGTCATGTACGGCGCGATGGAGTTTTACTATCGGGCTCGGGATTTCAGGCTCACACCCATCATTGGTTGCGAAGCCTACATCGCACCGCGCGGCCGCTTTGACCGTACTGTACGAGACGAAGCCCACGTGACGTTGCTGGCCGCGGACGTGATTGGGTACCGAAACCTCACAGCGCTCATCTCGAAGGGCTTTCTCGAAGGCTACTATTACAAGCCGCGCATCGACCTCGATCTGCTTGCGAAGCACAATGAGGGCCTTATCGTTTTATCAGGCTGCATGTCCGGTCTGGTCGCTTCGCCGCTGTTGAAACACGACTTCGAGAAAGCAAAGAGCGCGGCCAAGACGTTCGTCGACATCTTCGGCGACCGTTTCTATATTGAGGTCATGCGCCACGGCATGCCCGAGGAAGAAGTGATCAACACGGGCCTTGTGAAGGTCGCGCGCGAGCTGAACGTTCCGATCGTTGCAACGAACGATTCGCATTATCTCGATCAGCGCGACGCCCCGGCGCACGACGTGCTGCTTTGCATCGGCACGGGAAAGACCGTCTCCGACACGAGCCGGATGAAGTTTTACTCCGATCAGTTCTACGTGAAGAGCGACGCGGAGATGCGCGACCTTTGGGCCGACTTGCCGGAAGCGTGCGATAACACGGTAGAGATCGCGAAGCGCGTCGACATTCGCATTCCGGAGAAAATCTATCACCTGCCGGCGTTTCCGGTGCCGGAACAGGAGAAGACGCCCGAACAGTACCTGCGCGAAGTGTGCGAGCAAGGGCTGATAGAGCGCTACGGTGAGGAGCGCGCGAAAAGCGACGCTGCGCTGCGCGATCGTTTTGAATACGAACTCGACGTCATCCTCAAAATGGGGTTCGCATCGTACTTTCTGATTGTTTGGGACTTCATCAAGTACGCAAAGGATCGCGATATTCCGGTCGGTCCGGGCCGCGGTTCTGCGGTTGGTTCGGTGATCTCGTATTGCTTGAAGATCACCGATTTGGATCCGCTCAAGTATAACCTCATCTTCGAGCGGTTCCTGAATCCGGAACGTATCTCGATGCCCGATATCGATACCGATTTCTGCGTCGAGCGCCGCGACGAAGTCATCAAATACGTCACCGAAAAATACGGTGAGGATCGCGTTGCGCAGATTGTGACGTTCGGTACGATGGCTGCTCGCGCCGCGGTCCGCGACGCGGGCCGCGCTTTAGGTGTGCCGCTGCCCGATGTGGATCGCGTTGCAAAGATGATTCCCTCCGGCCCCGGCGGCATGTCCATCGGCGAAGCGCTGGAGCAAATTACGGATCTGAAAGTGCTGTATTCCGCGTCGCCGGAGATTCGGCGGCTGCTCGATACGGCGAAAGCGATCGAAGGGCTTGCGCGTAACGCGGGAACGCACGCGGCGGGCGTCGTCATTTCGCCGGGACCGCTCGTAGAGTATGCGCCGCTTGCCAAGAGCGATACCGGCGTCAACACGCAATACGATATGGTCTGGGCGGAGAAGATCGGTCTGCTCAAGATGGATTTCTTGGGCCTGCGCAACCTCACGGTGATGAAGAACGCCGTCGATGAAATCCGGCGCACCACTGACCCGAATTTCGACATCGCGAAGATTCCCGACGACGATCGGCGCACGTACGAAATGCTCTCGCGCGGCGAGACGATGGGCGTGTTTCAGCTCGAATCGGAGGGCATGGTTCGCGTTTGTACGGAGCTGCGGCCGTCAGACTTCAACGATATTATTGCTTTGGTTGCGTTGTATCGACCAGGCCCGATGGACTGGATTCCGCAGTACATCAGCAATAAGCACGGACGCACGCCTATTACGTATTTGCATCCGAAACTCGAGCCGATTCTACGAGACACTTATGGAATAGCGTGCCTACGTGCTGGCACCCCAGTATGGTACGCAAATGGAATGAAGAAGCCAATTGAACGGGTGCAAGCCGGCGATGAAATTCTGACGTTTGACAAGGGTGCGGTTAGACCCGCGAAAGCTGCGAAAGTATGGCCGAGCGGTAAGAAAAAAATTCTGCGCATTACGCTCTCCACCGGTACGATTATCGAGTGCTCGGAAGATCACCGTTTTCCGACGCCTGCCGGCGATATCTTCGCGCGCGATCTTCGAGTTAATCAAGCGTATAAGCGACGCACAATGTATATCTACAGTGAACCGCGGTCCATCCTCTTCGAGCAGTGGCAGCATGTCCCGCCAAAAGAACAGCGATCTATCGGCGGGCCGGATCGCGCATATCTCCTGGGATTACTTCTGGGCGACGGTTCGCTAAAGTGCAGCGGCTCGAAATCAGTGACATGCGGGACAAAAGAAGACGGTGACGTCATTGCCGGTCTGTTCGAGCATGCCTTTGCGCCTTGCCGCACAACCGTTTACCACAACACGCGCGCATGGCATGTTCGTCCTGCATTCGATACGGCGCCCAAGCCAACGCCCTTGACGATCTGGCTGGATGAAATCTATGGAGATCGTTCGTGGGAACAGACCTGCGCTGGCAAAACACTACCGTCGTGCATACTGCAGTTACCAGAGAACGAACGCATCGCTCTCGTGCGGGGGCTTTGGGACGCGGATGGCACGTACGCCGGCGTAGGACAATATTTCCGATCCGTGTCGCCGCAGCTTATATCAGGTATGGCGGCCCTTTTGTCTTCGCTGAAGATCGCATACTACGTTCGCCCGAATGCAGTATTTATTCAAGATCGCACAAGATTCGCACAATTGATCGGCCTTCCGCGTTTGCCGTCTAAGCGTTATTTGCCAAAATTCGAGCGGAACATGATGCCCGTCTTGACTGCGGCAATGAATGCACGACTCGCTTCATCGCTTTCATTGGCGGGTGCTACCGCGAGGAAATGTTATCGGCACGCCACGTCATTTACACTATCCAAGTTTTTTCCTCAGAGCGCGTATCTGAATCG
>CAZHGH010000008.1:21082-29662 GCA_964531205.1 uncultured bacterium | reverse complement strand
CGCGAGAAGTTCGTCAAGGGCTGCAAAGAGCACTCTGATATCGATGAACGGCTGGCGGAGAAAGTCTTCGAGTTCATCGAGCCGTTCGCGGGATATGGTTTTAATAAGTCCCACGCCGCAGCTTATGCATGGGTTGCCTATCAGACCGCATTTCTTAAGGCGAATCATCCGCTACCGTATTTAGCGGCGTTGATGACCTCCGTTACGGATAAAACGGATAAACTCGTCGAGTACATCGACGAGGCAAAGAAACTCGGTATCAGCGTACTGCCCCCGGATGTGAACGCGTCGCTCATTCACTTCGCCGTAGTCGGCGACCAGATTCGGTTCGGTCTCTCCGCGATCAAGGGCGTCGGCGAAGGCGCAGTACGAGTGATTCTCGAGTCGCGGGAGGCGGACGGTCCATTCAAAGATTTGTTCGAGCTTGCGAAGCGCGTCGATACGAAACAGGTGAACCGCCGCGTCCTCGAAGCGCTGATAAAATGCGGTGCGCTTGATTGCCTGCCGGGAAATCGCGCCCAGAAACTTGCAGCGCTCGACATCGCTATGGATATTGCTGCGGCTGAAAACCGGGATGCAGAGCTTGGACAAGTGTCACTGTTCGGTGACGCGCCTGCGACCGTTGCATCGCTCGCGCCGACGCTCCCGCTGATTCCACCGCCGAACACGATGCAAACGCTGCAGTGGGAGAAGGAGACACTTGGAATTTTCGTCTCCGGGCATCCGCTTGCGGATGTGGCAGACGCGCTTGCGCGCACGGGTGCGATTCCGATCAAGGATTTGCGGTCGCGAGAAGACGAGAGCTTTGTGACCGTCGCCGGAATGGTTACGTCCGTACGCCGGACGCTGACAAAGGCGGGTCAGCAAATTCTTATCGCGCAGATGGAAGACACAACCGGAAGCACGGACGTTGTGGTCTTTGCAAAACTCTATCCGCAAGTTCAAGGCTTTTTCGAACAAGACAAGATCCTCGTGGTAAAAGGCCGGCTGCGGTTACGCGAACGTCCGGGTGCGCAGCAAGGTGAAGAGGCGCCGGTCGATCTTTCGGTAAGCGCAAACGACGTCGTTCCGTTCGAGCGTCCTGCACACGTTGCCGCACCGGCGGGTTGGCATGTCAACGTAACGACGCGCGATCAAGTGGATCGTCTCGCTGCCGTGCTCGATGAATGGCCGGGGACCGTTCCCGTAATGGCGCGCATCGCAAACCGGATGCAGCGTCTCCCACGCGGCATCGCCGGCGATTGGCATTTGAAATCCGAACTTGAACGCATCTTCGGTTTCGGCAACGTCTTCGAGGGCCTCCCTGAGTGAGATTGCCTCCCGGCGTCCGGGATTGGCTGCCGCAAGAGTTTGCGTATAAACGCGAGATTGAGGAGATAATCCGGCGCGTCTTCCGCACGTGGTCGTACGCAGAAGTTCTCACGCCGACGTTCGAGAGTGAAGAAGCGTTGGAACGAGGCCTCGGCGATAAGCTGATGCAGCAGACGTTTCGATTCACCGATCCGCTTGGCGCCTCGATCGCGCTGCGCACCGAGCTCACGACGCCGATCGCGCGACTCGTTTCGGCCCGTTTGCGCAATGCAACCTTGCCACTGCGTCTCTCGTACATTGCAACCGGATTTCGTTACGAAGAACCCCAGCTCGGCCGCATGCGCGAATTCACGCAGGCGGGCGCAGAACTCATTGGAGCGCCCGGCGTCGACGCCGAAGGGGAAGCGCTGTTCATGGCCATCGAGACGCTTGATGCTGTCGGGCTTTCCGACGCGCGGTTCGATATCAACAACGCCGCCATCGTTGATGGAGTGTTGGAAGCGGCGGGACTGCGCGGCGACGATTTGCTGCAATGCAAGCAACTGATCGCCGATCGCAACATGGTAGAACTGCGCGAGTTCGAGCGCACGCATCACGTGACAAACTTCGCAACGATTAAAGAGTT
Source organism: uncultured bacterium (assembly GCA_964531205.1). Taxonomy (GTDB): domain Bacteria; phylum Vulcanimicrobiota; class Vulcanimicrobiia; order Vulcanimicrobiales; family Vulcanimicrobiaceae; genus JAICWY01. Next base: position 27,726 of record CAZHGH010000008.1, on the reverse strand, counting down.
GACGATGATGCGCGGCCGCGAAGACGTCATCGCGCTGGCGCGGCCGATGTGCAAGACGCCGCAGTCGCTTGCCGCACTAGAACGCTTAGAGCAAATTTTAGAGCGTGCGAGCGCCCTAGGCCTTCACGAGCGCATCAACATCGATTTCGCGCTGCTGCGCGATCTCGCGTATTACACCGGCTTCGTATTTGAAGGCTATATCGACGATCTTGGCTTCTCACTGTGCGGCGGCGGCCGGTACGACACGCTCTTGCCGCGCTTCGGATACGACGTGCCGGCTGTCGGATGGATGGTCGGCGTCGAGCGCATTCTGCTTGCGTTGGAGCGGCGCGACGTTGACGAGCGTCCGCGCAACGAGGTTGACGTGCTTGTGAGTGGTTCCGACACGATTGCTGCAGCCGAACGCGCAAAGGGATTGAAGGTGCGTGTCGACGTGCTCAGCTTGAGCAGAGAAGAGCTTGTCGCATATGCACGGCATAAGTTGATTCCGCGCCTCATCATCGTGCGCAACGGCAAAGCCGAAGAAATCGCTCTGTGAGCGAACGGCTTACTATCGCGGTGCCGAAAGGGGCCTTGTACGACGAGACGGCGCAGCGTCTGCGCTCGGCGGGAATCGACGTGCCCGGCGACGTCGGCCGGAGGTTGACGGTGAGGACAAACGATGATAAAGCGGACTTGCTGCTCTTGCGTCCGACCGATGTGCCTGCGTACGTCGAATTTGGTGCGGCCGACTGCGGCATCGTCGGCAAGGACGTATTGTGGGAGACGGATAGATCCGTAAGCGAGGTCGCCGATTTGGGTTTTGGCGCATGCCGCCTCGTTGTGGCGGCGCGGCGTAGCGACCGTTATCACGAAGGCGCGCGGTATCCGACGTTTCTGCGCGTTGCTACGAAGTTCAAGCGTTCCGCGCAGGCGTATTTCGCAGAACGCGATCTGTCTTGCGAAATCATCGCGCTGCATGGCTCGGTCGAACTCAGTCCGCTTGTCGGACTTTCGGATGTGATTGTCGATCTGGTCGCGACGGGGAACACGTTGCGCGAGCACGACATGGTGGTCGTGGACGAGATCGCACCGTCAACGGCTCGCCTGGTCGTAAACCCGGTACGTTTCCGCGCAAAGTATGCTGCGTTGCGAGAGTTGATCGAGCGGCTGGAGAACTCGGCCTCATGACCTTACGCGTTGTACCTGCGTCCGACCATGCTGCGCTCGCCGGTCTGTACAAGCGCGGTTGGGAGCCGCCGGCCGATGTCGTTCAGCGCGTATCCGAGATTGTAGCGGCGGTTCGCAAGCGCGGAGACGCAGCGCTTATCGAATATTCGCGGATGTTCGACGATCCCCACTACGATTCGAGCAAACTGCGAGTACCTATCCCGATGCACGAGCACGCAAAGACGCTCGTGCCGCATGAAATTGCGGAAGGCCTCGCGCTTGCAAAAGCCCGCGTGGAAGAGTTTCACGAGCGCCAACTGCGCGCGGACATCGAGTATACGGACCCGGACGGCACGCGTTACGCATTTCGAAGCCATCCGCTCGAATCGATCGCTGCATACGTGCCCGGTGGAACGGCCGTGCTGCCGTCGTCCGTGCTCATGACCGTGGTTCCGGCGAAGATCGCCGGCGTCGAACGCGTCATCGTGCTCACGCCTCCGCAGCGCGACGGGCGAATTGCACCTGCCGTACTGTTTGCCTGCTGGTTATGCGATGTCGACGAACTGTACGCGGTCGGCGGCGCGCACGCAATTGCTGCCGCGGCATACGGAACGCAATCATTAGAGCGCGTCGACAAAATCGTCGGGCCGGGCAACGTCTGGGTGACTGAAGCAAAGCGGCAAGTCTATGGCGCGTGTGCGATCGATGGATTAGCGGGCCCCTCCGAAGTTTTGGTCGTTGCGGACGACGATGCGAACGTCGAATTCGTCGTTGCGGAATTGCTCGCACAGGCCGAGCACGACCCCATGGCACGCGTTGCGGTCGTTTCGGAATCGAGGTCATTGCTTAATGCTTGCGCGCAGCTGCTGGACTCGATGAAACTCGAAATTGCCGAGCGCAGCGAGATCATCGATGCCGTCTTGGATCGCGGGGCATACCTGGTTCAGGCGAACGGCATGCGTGAGATCTTTGACGTCGTCGATCGCTTCGCTCCCGAGCACCTGTCGCTGCAAGTGCGCGATCCCCAAACGTACCTTCCTCATTTGCGTCGGGCAGGCGCGATCTTCGTCGGCGCGCAAACGCCGGTTGCGTGCGGCGATTATTTGGCCGGATCCAATCACGTGTTGCCCACGTCCGGTGCGGCGCGGTTTTCTTCCGGCTTACGGACCGAAGACTTCCTGCGAACCTATAGCGTGGTGGAAAACAGCCGCGAGCGCATGGTGGAGGATGCACCGGTTCTTGCATCCCTCGCGCAATTCGAAGGGCTGCCGCAGCATGCGCGTACGGCGCTGATGCGTCTGGAATACACGGATCGATGAGGACCGCGATTCGTCCAAAACTCGTCGCGTTCGATCTCGACGGTACGCTGTTGGGTGAAGAACTCTTATTGCGCCCGAGGGTGCTGTCCGCGATCGAGAAGATGCGAGAGCGGGGTATTCAAGGCTGCATCGTTACGGGACGTATGTATCAGGCGGCGCTGCCGTTCGTGCGACAGTTGCAGTTCACGGCACCGGTTGTCTGCTATCAGGGCGCGGCGGTCGTGGATCCGCAGACGGACGACGTTTTGCAAGACACGCCGCTGCCGAATGCCGAGGCGCTCGGCCTCGACGCATACGCGCGCGAGAACGGACTGCACATTCAACTCTATGCGAACGACCGGTATTATTGCGAACACCGTAACCAATACGTCGAACTTTATGCGAAGATTTCGGGCGTCGAACCGATCGTGGTGCCTTCACTGCGAGCGCAGTTTGAGGTGTGGGATTCCACGAAAGCGGTCATGATCGCAGAGCCGGAGATCATTCTGGAACATCTGCCGCGCGTAAAGCAACTCTGCGGAGATCGTGCGTACGTTACGCGGAGTATCGCGTACTTTCTTGAAGTGATGAACTCGAAAGTGAACAAGGGCAAATCATTGGACGTTGTCGCGCGGTACTTGGGCATTCCGCTATCCGACGTGATGGCGGTAGGCGACTCATGGAACGATGCGCCGCTGCTGCAAGCTGCGGGATTCGGCGTGGCTATGGGATCGGCACCGCCCGAGCTGCGCGACGTTGCCGATGCCGTCGTAGCGGACGTTGAAAACGACGGCGTGGCCGAAGCTATCGAACGGTTCGTGCTGGCATGAGCCGCAGACCGCGCCGCAAGAAGAAGAGTCCCGCTTCACGGCTGCGCCCGTTTTGGCTTTTGATCGTACTGGCGGCCGTTCTTGCCGGATTTGGCGGATACTATGCGGCGACGTGGCCGGGGTTTCATCCGCGCAACGTTTCGGTCAGCGGTAATCGAGTCGTTCCGGCGCAGCAGATCGCGGCCCGTGCAGGAATCGTGCGTTATGAAAATGTGTGGCTGCAGAACATGGGCAAGGCGGCGGACCGGATTGCCGCTATTCCATATGTGCGCAGCGTTCAAATTCATCGCGCATTGCCGGCGAACGTACGCATCGTCGTGACGGAACGCGTTCCGTATGCGCGCTTGCGCTACGATTCCGAAACGGCGCTCGCCGATCGTGATTTACGCGTGCTGCAAGATGAAGCGGGTCCATCGACGCTACCGGTGTTCGTAGTAAAAGAGGCCGTAGCTCCAAAGGCAGGCTCGTTCGTAAAAGATACCGGCGTCCAACGGCTTCGCGACGATTACGACGCGCTCACGGTGCAGCATATCGTCGTTGCGTCGCTTCAATACGACAAGTTCGGCGATCTCATCGCGACCATGCGCAACGGCGTGCAGTTGTTGTTGGGCGACGACAGCACGCTTTCGCAAACGGCGCGGCTCGTCGGTCCGATTCTCTCGCAGGTCGGCGCGAGCGGGAGGAAGATCGCAAAGGTCGATTTGCGTGCACCGAAAACGCCCGTAGTGGTCTTTAAGAAGTAGGCTTTTTGACAAAATAAATCGCTCCGTCGTAACGGAGCGATTTACTTTCCTACAACAGGCTGTGAACGGTGTTACTTCTTAGCGTAGACCGCGACCAGACCTTTGATCAGCGACATCATGATCTTGTCGTTCGCGCCGACTTTGCTGAAGTCGACGTTGGAGCGGTTCGTCGTGAGGTTCGCCTCCATACCGTTGTCGAGTTTGACAAGGATATGCTTCGAATCTACGACCTTTTCAACGGTTGCGGTATATGTGCCGTCGGGGATCAACGACGGGTCGACTGTGGCGGCCGAAACGGCGGCCGGCGCGGCAAAGGCCGCAACGAGAGCAAGCAGCGAGACGAATTTACGCACGATTTCTCCGTATAAGGGCAGGGCCAAATTAAGTCTTACGGGCGACACTCCACTGTGCCATCTTTATAGCCTAAGATGATAGCGCAAGGGACCCCTGGTCTTCTAGTGCCTGTTGGGGTTTTTCTTTGAGAGGGAAGGCCGATTTTCCGTTGTTGCTCACTTGGAATTGTCCCACCAAGCCTTGCAGCTCGGAGGCCTGCTCCAGGACCTCAGCGGTTTGTCCGGCCACGTCGGTAACCGCATCCGAATTGGCCCGGCCAAGGTCGGACGTGTGACCGATGGTCTGTCCGAGCGATTCGATAGCGATTTGCTGCTCCTGCGAAGCCTGAGCGACTTGGCCGGTGCGCGCTTCGATCTCCGAGACGCTCTCCAGAATTTGATTGGACGTGATCGCCTGTTCGCGCATCGTGGCAGCGGCTTCGTGCGTCATCGCGCCCATCTGCTCGCTTGCCTTCGCGAGTTCTTCGGACGCGCGTGCCTGTTCGTTCGTTGCGATGCTGATTTCGCTGACCAGCTGCGCCATCTCGGTAACGCGTTCGCTGATCGTTTCGATCATGTCGGTCACTGTGCGCGCGGAAGCGGCATTGTTTTGGACGAGGCTGTTCGCACGCGCGGTGCGCTCGAGAACCGCCGTCGTTCGGCGTTGAATGTCGGCAACCAGCGTGCCGATTTGTTTGGTCGAACTGGCGGAGTTTTCGGCAAGTTTCCGCACTTCGTCCGCGACGACGGCGAAGCCGCGGCCATGCTCGCCGGCGCGCGCCGCTTCGATTGCCGCGTTGAGTGCCAGCAAATTCGTTTGATCCGCGATCTCTTCGATGAGGCCGAGGATCTCGCCAATCTGGCGTGACGCGTGATCGAGGCTCTGCATCTCGGTGACGACGTCTGCAACGGTATCGCTGATGCTCGACATACCCTTTGAAAGCTGAGCGACTTCGTTGCGTCCCTCGCGAACTTGTTTGTCAGTGTTCGTCGACTCTTCGCGAACGCGCTGCGCGTTGCCGGCGACCTGAACGATGGACGCGGACATCTCTTGCGTATTCGCGACGGCTTGTTCGACGACGCTCGCCAAGTTCAGGAGGTTTTGATCCATTTCCTGAATCGACGCGGTCATCTGCGCAACGGCGCTCGAGATGTCGGTGACGCGGCGCGCGACTTGCTCGGCATTGTCGGCGACGGAGCCGGCCGTATTGCGCACGGAGCTCGAGAATTCCGCGGCGCGTGCAAGCGCAGCCAATTCTTCCGACACGCGCGCTTCGACTTGCCTCGCGGTCGAATTCGTGTGCGAACTGGCTTCCTGCACCGTCATGACGGCGTGTTGAATCGTCGAAATGATCTGCGCGAGGCGATCGCCGAGCTGATCGACCGCGCCGCCGAGGCGGCCCAGCAGATCGCTGCCGGCCCATCCTACGCGTGCCGTAAGATCTCCGCGTCCCATCGATTCAAAGACGTCGAGACAGCGTCCGAGACCCGCGCTCATCGAACGGCGGAACCAGCCCATTGCGAGAATGGCGATCAAAGAAGCTGCGAGTGCGCCTGCAATCAAAATCGTCAGCGCAAACGTACGCGCTTTCATGAGTTCTTGGAAACGCGCATCGGAACTCGCTTTAAGCGCATTGAGAAGCGCGTCGCCGTCTTGCGCTTGTTGCGCGTACGCGGATGAAGCCGGCCCTTGAATTTGCTTGAGTGCGTCGGGCTTTTTACCTTGCGCGAGAAGACCGACTGCTGCGAGTGCCTGGAAATCGTACGCACTGGCGCTGCCGCCGGTGACGGTGCCGTCCGCAGCTTTCTTTCCAACGAATTTCTCGACGAGCGGACGGACGGTATCGTCTTTAGACGTAAGTTCGCCCATCTTGCGCGCATCTTCGGGGAACTGCGCGATCATTTTCTTGGCTTGATCGAGCGATGCGGCTGCTTTGATTGGATTCGGATTCGTCGCAGCGTCGATCGATGACGCGCGTAATGTGTCTGCGTCGGATGCGACCTTCACGTACGCAAGTTCACCGCGCACGATAGTGTCGTGCAACACCTGTGCTTGCTGCGTGATGCCGTTCATGGCCCACAGCGCAAGGGGAATCATCGCGATGACAACCAGGACCACCAAGACAAAAGCCGAGGTCAGCCCGCGTTCAAGACTCGTGCGCTTAGAACTCATAACAGGTTAATTATTCGGCTCGATAGGTCTAAAGTTTGAGCGAAGCGTGCGCTAGCGTACGGCTTATGCACAACTTGCTCGCAAGGAGACCCGCACCGCTGAGATAACCATCCGATAAT
>CAZHGH010000008.1:6109-20982 GCA_964531205.1 uncultured bacterium | reverse complement strand
TATGCACAACTTGCTCGCAAGGAGACCCGCACCGCTGAGATAACCATCCGATAATTCGCAGCCAGGATGGCGTGCATGCCGGGGCGACACGGATGTCGGTTTACGGCCTTGCATATACCCGCTATCCGTTGTAGGGTTTAGACAAGTAAAACACAATATATAGGGGTTAGACGGTTCAGGTTGCTGAACCGGCGCCGATTTGCATGCTGGGAGCTATTCAACGCGGATGAAGCACGAGACCGTCGCTGGGCTCGATATCGGAACGACCAAGACCTGTGCGGTGGTCGCGGCCGAAGGCCCGGGCGGCCTCGAAATCATCGGATACGGCGAAGCGCCGTCGCTAGGCATGCGCAAAGGCGTGGTTACGGATCTCGAAGAGACGATCAAGTCGATCGAAGCCGCCACGGAAAAAGCGGAACGCATGGCCGGCGTGCACATCGCCGACGTCTACGTTGCCATAACCGGCGAACATATTCGGAGCACGAACAACCGCGCAGTCGTTGCCGTGCAGAGCGACGATCGCGAAGTCGGCATCAGCGACGTGCGGCGCGTCGTCGACGCGAGTAAAATCATCAATCTCCCGGCGGATCGGCAAATCATTCATGCCCTCCCGCGCTACTTCACGGTCGACGGCCAGGACGGTGTAGAAGATCCCGTCGGCATGGCCGGCGGGCGCCTCGAAGTCGACACGCATATCATTACCGGCGGCACATCGTTCATCACGAACGTGCTAAAATGCGTGCACCGTGCAGGTCTGGAATCTGCGGGCCTTGTCTTCGAACCGCTCGCGAGCTCTGCTGCGACGCTTTTACCGGAAGAAAAACAGGTCGGCGTCGTGCTGCTCGACATCGGCGGCGGCACCACTGATATTGCCGTCTACAGCAACGGCGGCGCGATCTACACTTCGACTATTCCGGTCGGCGGCAACATCCTAACGAACGACGTTTCGCTCGGATTGAAAACAACCACGGCGGAAGCGGAGCAGATCAAACGCGCCTACGGCGCTGGATCGAAAGACGGCGAGGCGGCAAACTTCCCGGTAAAAACGCTCGACGGACGCGCGACGAAAGAAGCGAACACGGCGCAACTGCGTCAGATCGTCGTCCCGCGGGTCATCGAAACGTTCCGCATGGCGAAATCGAAAATCGTCGATAACGTTCCGCGCGATCTCGTGCTCGGCGAAGTTGTTTTGACGGGTGGCGGCGCGCACCTGATCGGCATCGAACCGCTCGCAGAAGAAGTCTTCGGCCTGCCCGCGCGCGTCGGTTTGCCCGGCTCCGTTGCCGGCCTAACCGAAGTGCTCAAACAGCCGGAATACGCAACGGCAATCGGTCTCATTCTCTTCGGTCCTAACGGCGGACTTGAAAATCATCACTACATCAAGCGCAGTCCGTCGGTCTTTACGAAGATCCGCTCGTGGCTTGGCGACCTTTGGAACTAGAGTTTAACTTTACGGAGGCGACTCAAAAAATGGCTGATGCGAAGCGCTACGTCCCGGAACACGCTGCAACGATCAAGGTAATTGGCGTCGGCGGCGGTGGTTGCAACGCCGTGAACCGTATGATCGAGGCCGGACTCTCCGGCGTCGAGTTTTTTGCGGTGAACTCGGACGTGCAAGCGCTGCGCAATTCGATGACCGAAAACACCGTGCAAATCGGCAGCAATCTCACGCGCGGCTTAGGCGCGGGCGCGAACCCGACGCTCGCTCGAGAAGCGGCTGAAGATTCGCGTGAAGATCTCGCGATGATCATCGAAGGCGCAGACCTGGTGTTCATCACCGCCGGTATGGGCGGCGGAACGGGCACCGGCGCAGCGCCGGTGATAGCCGACGTTGCGCGCGAATCCGGTGCGCTGACGATTGCGGTGGTTACGAAGCCGTTCGCATTTGAAGGGCGCAAGCGGATGCAATCTGCTGAAAACGGCATCGCCGAGCTCGAGCAGAAGGTCGACACGCTCATCACCATTCCGAACGAGCGTATTCTACAAGTCATCGAGAAGCGCACGCCGCTGAACGAAGCGTTCTCATACGCCGACGACGTGCTGCGTCAAGGCATTCAAGGTATTTCCGATCTCATTACGCAGCCCGGTCTGATCAACTTGGACTTCGCCGACGTGAAGACGATCATGTCCGACGCGGGCAGCGCGATGATGGGCATCGGCGAAGGTACCGGCGAGCATCGGGCAGCGGACGCGGCGCAAAAAGCCATCGCGTCGCCGTTGCTCGAAACGACCATCGAAGGCGCACGCGGAGTGATCTTCAACATCACCGGCGGCACCGACATGGCGATGTACGAAGTGAACGAAGCCGCCGAAATGATCAGCCGCGCGGTCGACAACGACGCGCAGATTATCTTCGGTGCGAGCATCGACCCGACGATGACTGGAAAAGTGCGCGTAACGGTTCTAGCCGCAGGCTTCGGAACGGCGCGCGGCTACGGACGCGCAGCAAGCTCGTTCAACTTCGCGGACACGAAGATCGAAACGGTCGCTCCGCTCAACATGGACGACATCGACGTGCCTGCGTTCTTACGGTATCGCGGCTAGCGCAAACCACGGCAACGTGCGAACGCCCTCCGGCGACGGCGGGCGTTCTCTTTATGCCGTGTTAATCGCCTCATAATCGCGTTTTTGCCTTCGTCTGCTACGGTACCAGCGGGTTGGGGAGCGAGGTGTTAGGGGCGTGCGCGCACAGGCAACGCGTGGTTTTGCTCTCAGCTATATTGCAGGCGTACTTTCCGTCGTATTTGCCGTTTTTGCATGGCGAGGTACGCGCACTGCAGCGCACACAGAGCTGTGCCACGGATACCGCTGGAGCGTGAAAGCCGCGAGCGATCGCGGCGCTGCAACGATCCATTCGTCCCCTCGCGAGGCAAGTGTTGCGTCCCTCACAACGCTGCGCGCACCTGCTTCACCCTCGGACACCACGCGCGCGAATGGAATCGAGCGCACGACGTTTGAATTGCGCAACGTGCGCCTCACGCACGTCATGAGGGAACAGGACGGCGATTACCATTTCATCGTTGAGAACGAAGCGAAGCAAACGATGATCGTGGAGATTCCCGACCCCGACTGTACGCGGCAAAGCTCTATGCTCGCGCAAATCGAGGCGGGACGTGCGGCTGCCGACGCCCAATTCGGCGGCTCGTTTCGAAAGCGGCAAACGAACATGCTTGTGAGCGTGCGCGGCATCGGCTTCTTCGATTTTTATCACTCGCAGTTCGGCCAGGCGCGGAACGGCATCGAGTTACATCCAGTCACCGCGATCTGCTTCGGTTCGAATTGCAGCCTCACGCAGCCGGAACGGTTGTAGTACCGCCGAGCAGCCTTTATCCGCGGTTAATCCTCCCGTAAACTAACCTTTGTCTTTTATTGCTAGCATGCGAGCGCTACCCAGGACTAAGGAGAGAATTCGCGTGCGCAAAGAGGCGCTTTTCATCGGAGCACTTGCGGCATTCATGGCGCCCATAGCGGCTAACGCCTCACTGGTCGATCCCGCACTGATCCCCGACGGCGAGTATAAAGTGACGATTGAAAAAGTCGTCGACAGCAAGCACATCGTCGTGAAGATGGATAACGGCATCGAGAGTGAGGTGCCGGCGGCAAAAACTCTGACCTTTGACGGCGCTACCGCCTCGAAAACCGCGCGTTTGTTTATTTACAAGGGCGTCGTCATTACGTTTAAAACCGGATAAGTTCGTAGGAAGTCGCGCCTCCGCCGGGTACTTGGGAGGCAATGGAATGTAGGCGTCTCCTCACCGCCGTATTGGCGCTCGCGGTGTCATTGCCGTTGTGCGCCGGACGGATCTCTGCAAAGCCGATTAACGTAAAACAGCGCGCCGCAGCGGAATATCTCCAGGACCTGCGATCCCACATCAAGCACGTGGTGATCGTCATTCAAGAGAACCGCTCGTTCGATAATTTCTTCAAAGATTTTCCCGGCGCCGACACCGTTGACACCGGCATGAGCACGGACGGACCGGTGCCGCTGCATCCGGTCGATCTCGATTTGCCGGTAGACGTCGATCACCAGCACAAGGCGTTCCAGCAAGAGTACGACGGCGGAAAGATGGATGGATGGCTGCAGGTCGATACCCTGCCGCGTCAGGATCCGAAATTTCCGTATGCATACGTGCCGCGCGCGCAGATCGAGCCGTATTGGGATATGGCGTCCGAATACACGCTCGCGGATCGCATGTTCCAATCCAACACCGGACCGTCGTTTCCCGCGCATCTCTATTTGATCGCCGGTCAATCCGATTTCACCGCAAACAATCCGAATCACCAGGAGACCACTCACTTCGCATGGGGATGCGACTCGCCGCTCAACGCAACGGTGAGCGTGATTCGTCCCGACGGCACGGAAGGGCCTGGACCCTATCCATGCCTGAATTTTCCGACGCTCGCCGACGTCGCATTTCCGCTCGGCGTAACGTGGCGTTATTACGCACCGGGGCTCGACGATTTAGGGAACATCTGGTCCGCCTTCGATGCGATCCGGCACATCCGGTATTCGCCGTATTGGGGAAATGTGATCTCACCCGAAACGCGCGTGCTTAGAGACGCGCGCCGCGGCGATCTCCCGAACATTACGTGGGTTGCGCCAAACGCACAAAACTCGGATCATCCCTTTCCGAAAGAAAATACCGGGCGTGATATCGCCGTCGAAGGTGCGTACGGTCCCGAATGGGTCGCATCTCTCGTCAACGCTATCGGACATGGACCGCTTTGGAGCACAACGGCAATTGTCATCGTATGGGACGATTGGGGCGGATGGTACGATCACGTTGCGCCTCCCCAACTCGATCGCATGGGCCTGGGACCGCGCGTTCCGATGATCGTGATCTCGCCGTGGGCGAAGCGGCATTACGTCTCACACGTTCAGCATGAGTTCGGCAGTATCATCAAGTTCGCTGAGACGGCGTTCGATCTGCCGTCGCTGCATACAACCGACGACCGTTCCGATGCGCTGCGCGACTGTTTTGATTTCGGACAGAACCCCGCGCCGTTCAAAGATATTCCGACGCTGCGGCAAGCCGCATTTTTCGAAAGCCAGATCGGAATGGAAGAGTCGCCCGACAGCGACTACTAGGTATCGCGCGCGCCGCGGATCTGCGCGAGCGGCACGGCCACTAGCGTTCCGCCGCGGCTGCCGATGATCAGCGTGCGGCCGGCCACAATCGGCGAGCCTACGTTGAACGGCGAGTGCATGTTCTTCACGCCGATGACACGTCCGTTAGCCGCATTGACGGCCCACAGATATCCGCCTAAATCACCGTAGTACAGCACGCCGTCAACGTCGACGATACCGCCTTTTACGGCGCCGTGCGCAACCTGCGTCCACTTCAGCGCGCCGGTTTGCGCGTCGAGCGCGTGCATGAGCGGCTGTATCGAACTTCCGAAGAACACCATGCCTTGCGCGATCAGCGGGATCGCCGCCTCGTTGCGTTTCGGCAGTTCGCCTTTATCAACGGCTACGTCCCAAATGCGTTTGCCGGTCTGCACGTCCAATGCGTATGCTCTAACAATCGCTTGACGCTCGGTTTGGACGGGCGTCGACATGGACGGCGGCATGACGTAATTGCAATACAGACGTTTGCCGTCACTCGCTGAGGGACAATCGCCGATGCCCGATGCCACCGGTGAAAAAGCCGCGCGCCATACGACGGCGCCGTTTTTCGCGTTGATCAGCCACGCCGCATTCGTACCAACGCCGGAGGTCGCGAAACGTCCGCCGCCGAGAGGGACCGCCGCGACCATCGACGCGATCGAATGCAGATTGCGCGCGTACAGTATCTCGCCGGTTTCCGGACGAACGCCGAGCACGTCGCCGGCACCGTTGTGATGTACCAGTATGCCATCCACAATCGCGGCCGTCGGCATGCCGCTGCCCTTGAGCGATATTTTCCAGCGCATCGCGCCCGAAACACGATCGAACGCGATCAGTGCACTTGGCGGTTTGCCCACGCGAAACGGGCGTGAAGGAGAAGAACCATATGCGCTGTTCTCATCACCCTCGCCGACGATCACAAGCTTTTTGTAAACGATGGGCGCGGACATGATCGGGTTGGAAACGTGTGCACGCCAGAGCGTTTTGCCCCTTCCGGGATCGATGGCATAGAGTCCGCCGTTGTTGTCGCCGGCATAGAGAACGCCGCCGGCCAGCGCCGGACTAGACGAAAACGCGCCGAGGCCGGCAATGCGCCATGAAACTTCGAGCGTCCCGCGCACAATCGCGTTGTTGCTGTTTTGGAGCCGGAACTGCGTCCACGATTCGGGCGATTCAATAGGCTGAGGCGCCGAATAGGCAAGCGTTCCCACGCCGCACGCGAGGACCGCAGCCGCGATGACTACTCGAAAATCGATGAACCGCACACGGCGTTTTTACCCCGGTGCGCTGAGCGGTAACGACTCTGAGAAGCTTGCAACAGCATCGTCCAAATTTGCAAAACACGGCCAAAACCGGTTCAAATGCGTGATGCTTAAAACGCGGTCAAATGTTTTGGACGGAACGACTGCAAAAATCGGGAGATTTTTCTCTACGCGATATTTGCGCATCAGCACGAGCTCGCTTAAGACCGTACTGTCGGCGTACGTCACTGCGGAAAGGTCGAAGATCACTTCCGCACAATCGTACGATGCTGCGAACAACTCACGCAGCTCATCGCGGCGGTAGACATCCCACTCACCCGCAAGCGTTATGACCTTCGGATGCGCGTTACCCATAACGTCAATCCCCAGCGATAGCAAGGCGGACGCCCCGCTGCCTTTCGATAATAGCACGTAGCATTAGCGCCCGCTAGGCCGGAAAACCCGCCGTTCTAAGGCAACCGCACCAACGCGGGGAGTATCCCGAGCAGCACGCAGAGCCACCCGGCTCCGAAGATCGTGCCGCCGAGGACGTCGCTTGCGTAATGCGCGCCGAGTGCCAAGCGCGACCAGCTTACGCCGGCCGCCCAAAGCGTCAACAGCGTTACAACACCGTATTTTAAGCCATACGGCAGCGGGCTCAATGCCGCTACGAGCGCCCAACCCAAGAAAAACACCACGCCTGTCGTCGCGTGACCGCTGGGATAAGAGTGCCCCGCCTCAAGACCGACAAGCCAATAGTCCGGCCGCGTGCGCGCGAAGCGCCCCTTACAGAGCTCCACGGCCGTCTGCGAGAGTATCTGCGAGAGAATCATCACCAGCGGAACCCAGAGCGGCCAACGCGCAATCAGAAAGACCCCAACCGCAATGACGCAGGCCGCTGTCAGGCCCTTCGACCGTCCGGATTTCGTGAACACAACGGCAATCGCGGTGGCCTGGCCGCGCAGGCGTACAGCGCGTTCATCGAGCATTCCGAGCGGCGCTGCCGAAATGCGCCGGCCGATTAGGAAAAAAACCAGAAAAAGGCAAGCCGCGGCGACGAACCACGGGATTTGCGCGCTCACGATAGCGGGTTGTAGTCCTGCGGTACGAGCACGCGCAGTGCGCGCACCGCGACGGAGAACTTCGCCGGTGTTTTTCCGATTCCGTGGCCGTCGATATTGATTCGCTGTTTTGGTTTCGTGACGATGGTGATTTTCGGCGTCGAGAAGTAATGCGCGCGATCCAACTGCGTTTGATGGCCGCGCAGAAGCGCCGCATTCGTTTTTAGCGCATCCGCAATCGAACGCCCCTCCGCGGCGAAGAACGAGAGCTCACCGTCACGCGGATTTGCATGTGGCGTGAGCGGTTGCCATCCGAAATATCTCCCGCTCGCGACAATAGCCTGTCGCGTAGCGATTTTCAAAGTTTCCTTTCGCCATTTCGCGTGCATTTCGAAGGGCTTAGCTCGCAAAAACGTGAGGAGAGCCGTAAGTCCGTATGCAACGGGGCCAAACATTTTCTTCAACCCGTGCGGCGTTTGCGTTGCGGCCTCTGCGATCGTTCCAACTAACGCAAAATTCGCAAAGTACGTGCCGTTGACAATACCGACGTCGATACGAATCTCTTTGCCGTTGGCGATCGTATCGATTGCCGCTTCGATGTCGTCTTTGATGCCCAGCGTGTATGCAAAACTGTTGCCTGTGCCGGCCGGAACGACGGCCATTACCGAATCGCTGTACACCAGCTCTGCAACTGCTGCGGTCTGCGTGCCGTCACCCCCGACCACAACGACGAGTTCTGCGCCCGATTTCACGGCTTGGCGAATCCGCTTTTTCAAATCCTTGCGCCGCCGAACCATATGCGCTTCGACGATATCAACGCCGAGTTTCGGCAGTTGCTCCTGCAGCCGCTGATAGTATGCCAAACCGTGGCGCGAGCTCAGGCGGCAGATGATTGTAGCGCTTTTCATCCCTTCCGTGTATTCCCAACACCGCGCGCACGTATATGCAAACTGCACTTAAGGCCGTTCGAAACGTGCGATCTCTTGCAGGTACCCGGCTACCAAGAAAGCCGGACATTAAGCCATTGTTATCTCGAAAACGTCGCCAAACTATTGACACGATGTGGTAATTGTTGACTACAGACCCCTGACATAATACCTAGCATTACAATCCACCGAGGGGAATGGGTGTGACTACAACCGACACAAGGACAATTCAGTTTGTCGACTTGGCGGGGTTCGTTTTAGAACCCGACGCCATTCGCCGTATACCGCGCACGCTAGCGCTTCGGCACGACATATTGTCGCTATCGAGCGAAGGTAATCAACTCACCATCGCGATTCCCGATGCGGCGGACGGAGAAACGATCGACAGAGTCCGCCTTGTCACCGGAATGCACGTACATGCGATGCAAGCGTCCCGCGAGGCAATCCGTTCGCGACTGATCGATGCATATCCGCAAGCCGAAGACGCACCGGCGATTCGCGAGGTGGATGCTATTCATCAGCGTGCGGTTTCGTGCAGCGCCTCAGACATTCACATAGAGCCATCACACTCCGGCGGACGGGTACGACACCGAATTGACGGGATTCTCTTCGAAACAAAACCGCTGGGATCCGAGCTTTTCTCACAAGTGTTGTCGCGTGTAAAACTGCTTGCCGGCATGGATATAGCCGATCGGCGCCAGCCGCAGGATGGCCGGTACGCAATCGAAGTCAATGGTCAACTGTTCGATGCGCGTGTAAGCTCTATGCCGACCATAACGGGCGAAAAGATCGTTATACGCTTACTTGACCACCATGCACGGATTCCGAGCTTGGCAAACCTCGGCATGCACGAACGAGCTCTGGAACGGTTTCGCCGTGTCCTGCACGCACCGCATGGATTTATCGTCGTGTGCGGGCCGACAGGCAGCGGTAAGACGACTACGCTTTACGCGGCTATGGCCGAGCGTAACTTTGAATCGCAAAATCTTTGCAGCGTCGAAGACCCGGTCGAAGTTCGTATACCCGGCATCGCCCAGGTTCAAGTTAACTCGCGTGCAGGCGTAACGTTTGCATCTGCACTGCGCGCGTTTTTGCGGCAAGATCCCAATGTGATCATGGTAGGCGAGATGCGCGATCGTGAGACGGCGGGTGTCGCAGCGTCGGCCTCTTTAAGCGGTCAGCTTGTTATGACAACGTTGCACAGCAGCGATGCGCCGCGTGCGCTGGACCGCCTAATCGAACTGGGCGTGGAGCGCCATACGATCGCCGCGGGACTCAGCGCCGTGGTCGCGCAACGCTTGGCGCGTACGCTCTGCGCGCGGTGCAAAATACCGTATCGCGCGGGAGCGGCAATTGCAGACGAATTCGGTATCGCCGTGGGAACGCCGGCATATCGGGCGGCAGGGTGCAGCGATTGCGATGGGCGCGGATATACAGGACGCTCGGCGATCTTTGAAACGATTTTTATTGACGAGGCAATACGCGCATTGATTGCGGGAGGCGGCTCCAGCGTCGCGCTCCGGGCAATGGCGGCAACAACCGGATATGAGCCTATGGCGATGCAGGGCATTCGCCGGGTGTTAGCCGGCGAAACGTCGTTCGAAGAACTTCGCCGCGTTTTGTTGGTCGAGGGCGCTGCATGACCGCGTCGTTAGCGCCCGTTCGGCTCATTGAGACAATGCAGATTGCGCGCGCGCGAAATGCTTCCGATATTCATATAGCGCCGGGTCTTGCGCCCGTGTTGCGGATCGACGGCGAATTGCAGCCGTTGGCTACCGTGGCCGCCTCCGAAGAAGAGGTCTCCCTAATCGCATCCTCGCTGCTTGACGATGCTGCGTCCGCGCGGCTCGATACGAGCGGAGACGTGACTGTGTCGTTAGAGGACGATGAGGCCGGCATGGCAAGGGTGCACGTATACCGGACGGTTGCCGGCGTTGCGCTTGCCATACGTTTGCTCCGCGGCACCGTACCAACGCTTGAATCATTGCATCTACCGCCGGTAGTTGCAAGTTTTGCGGATCGCGCGCAGGGCCTCCTAATCTTCGCCGGCCCTACGGGCAGCGGTAAATCAACGGCACTTGCGGCTATTGTGAACCGAATCAACCGCACGCAATCAAGGCACATTATTACAATCGAAGACCCGATCGAGTACCGTCACGTCTCCGACAAATCGATCGTCACACAAAGACAAATCGGGCGCGACGTTGACTCCTTTTCGGACGCCATCTATGGCGCGCTACGCACGGATCCCGATGTCATGTTGGTGGGCGAGATGCGCGATCCCGGGACGATGCATGCCGCATTAACGGCTGCAGAGACCGGTCACCTCGTGCTTACCACGTTGCACACCGGAGATGCGCCGCAGACCATCGATCGCATAATCGGTGCTTGTTCCGGCAGCATTCAAGAGCAGATGCGCATTCAACTGGCTCAAACATTGTTGGGCGTAATCTGTACGCGATTGATTCCGCGGGCCTTTGCTCAAGGCCGGTGCGCCGCCGTGGAAGTGCTGCTGGCAAATGACGCCGTTCGAGCGTTGATACGAGATGCGAAGTCCCATCAGCTTCGGAACGTTATCGCCACGAACCGTCAAAGCGGAATGCAAACGCTCGAGATGCATCTCACAGACCTCGTTGCGCGGCGAGCGATCTCGGCGAGCGCGGCTCGCGCCGCTGCAAATCAGCCGGACGACGTGCGTGTTGCAGAAGCGGTGGAACTATAGTGGCCGTGCTTTACTACTATACCGCCCGCAATGCCAGCGGAAGTTTCGTGCGCGGCTCGGTCGAAGCGACGACCGAGTCTGCTGCTCTAAGCGTTCTTCGCGCACGCGCATTATTTATAACTTCACTCCAGGCTGCAGAGGGCTTCAAAGGCACGTTTGCGGCGGCGCTTCAATTCGGCGCCGTATCACACACAAGCCGAGTGCTCTTGTTCCGTTCCTTCGCAACGCTGACGCGGGCAGGGGTGTCGATTCGCCGGGCGCTCGACGTTGTCACCGACCAATGCCGGGACGCACGCCTGCGCGAGGCTCTGTGCTGCGTCGTCAACGACGTGGAGAACGGACTTCCTTTGAGCGCGGCCATGGCACGCCACCCGCGCGAGTTTCCTCGCTTATTCATTGCCATGATTAAAGCGGGCGAGGTCGGTGGAGTGCTCGACGAGGTGTTGGAGCGTCTCGCCGTTTTATTGGAGCGCGAGCGGGCGCTTCGCAAGCGCGTGGCTTCGGCGCTCGCGTATCCAATCGTGGTGAGTTGCGCATCGGTAATGCTCGTGTTATTTCTCCTGATTTCCATCGTCCCAATGTTTCGTACGATGTACGATCAGATGCACGTCGCGCTTCCGCCAATCACATCCGCTCTGATTTTGACGGGGAGCGCATTGCAATCGCCGCGTACGTGGCTCTGCGCCTTCCTCGGCATCGCGGCCACCATTGCCGCCGTTGTGCAACTCCGGCGCAACGAAAAAGCCGCTGCGGCCGTTGAATCATTGCTTCGTAACGTTCCCGCCGTAGGCACGATCTCGCGAAAGGCGACAGTTGCGCGTCTCGCGCGTATGCTGGGAACTCTTCTACGATCGGGAGTTGGCCTTGTCGCCGCGCTGGAGGTTGTAGGCGAAGTAGTAACGAGCAACTCTCACCGCCGTAGCCTTCTGGACTTGCGGCAATCTCTGAGCGAAGGTTCGACAATTTCTGAGCCGCTCGCCAGAACCGGACTGTACGAGCCGATGTTCGTTCAAATGGTAAAAGTCGGTGAAGAAACCGGCTCTCTTGACTCGATGCTACTTCGCGTGGCGGACTACTACGACGTCGACGTGGAGACCGCCCTCGCATCATTGGGATCGCTTTTAGAGCCGGCCCTGATTGTGTTATTGGGCGCCGCCGTCGGCTTTATCGTTTCAGCAATTTTCATTCCACTCTACACGCTGATCGGGAATATGAAATGATTTTGAATCGCGAACCGCTCGTGCACCAGTACAGCTATCTGTGCGCACGCGCCGGACGAAAATTTAGGCGCCCGGGCCTGGATCGAGATGACTTGGAGCAAATTGCCGCAGTAGGCCTCATCAAGGCGTGCGATCGATACGATCCCGCCCTTCAAACGCCGTTTGAAGCGTTTGCATGGCTTTTTATCATCGGAGAACTTATGCATTACGTGCGAGATTACGAACGAATAGTCCGCGCGCCACGCCGTCTGCGGGATTTGGAACGGCGATGCTTAGAGATGCACGATCTCCTCACCGCTGAGTTTGGCCGTGAGCCGACGCGCGATGAGCTTGCACAACGGCTGGGCGTATCCGTACGGCAGATCGATGACGTCGCGCGTTATCGCGAGCAAGCCGTCCCGGAGTCGATCGACGCTTTGCAACCGCAGCAACTTCGCCGGTGCAGTTATACGCTGGAAGATCGCGAGAACCGCATTGTATTGGAATCAGCATTGGCTGTTTTGAACGACACAGAACGCAAGATCATTCTCGCGTTGTACGCAAGCGGATACAGTCAGGTCGAATTAGCGGAACGTTTAGGGTATTCGCGCCGGCATATTTCTCGACTGCATCGTGCGGCATTGAAAAAGATGCAGCCGGTGTGGGTCTCAAAAACTGCGTAATCGGGCACTAATTCTCCTGCGGTGAATATTCAGGAGAACGACATGAAATACCAGCGCGGTTTTACGCTATTGGAGATGATGGTGGTCGTCGCGATCATCGCCATATTAGCAGCGATTCTCATCCCGAACTTTACGCGCGCTCGTGCGCAGACGCAAACGGCTGCGTGTATGGGCAATATCAAAATGATCGCGACCGCGCTGGAGCTGTACTTTACCGATACGGGGAATTATCCGTCGGCGGCAACGCCGACAAACGTACAAACCCTCGGATTGACCGGGTATCTCAATCAGACGCCGGCAGATCCCGCCGGAGCCGGCTCCTATACTGTGAAGACCCAGACGAACTCCGGCAATGGTGGCGTCGCGGGATATCAGATATGGTGTCCCGGCGTGCACGATCCGGCGACGCTGACGAAGATCGGCGGTATTACAACAAACACGCACCTGAAGTTCGATAATCAAACCGGCTTCACGACTGTCTCGGCGCAAAATCAATAAGATGTTCGATCCACTGAACGGCGCGCTGCGTGCGGCCAGCGTTCACAGCGCGTGGGCGATTCCGATCGTCTTTGCTACGGGCGCTTTATCGAGTGTGGGACCTTGCGTGGCCCCGCGGTTTATTGCCGCCGCGGGATTGACCGGCGGTCGAGCCAGGCGTGAAAGCAGCATCGTTATGCTTTCGTTCATCTCCGGACTTGTCGTAGCTTATGCCGGCTTCGGTGCGGCAGCTTCGCTCGTTGGAAAGGCCGCGCAATTCTCAACGTACATTTACTACGCACTTGCGACGGCGCTGGCATTCGCCGGCGGCGCAGCCCTCTGGGGAACCGCCGAAACGCATCGTTGTATCCATTTCAAAGTTCGCCGCAGCACGGGCATTGGCGCATCATTTTTATTGGGTGCGTCCTTTGCGCTCGTCGTGTCGCCTTGCTGCACGCCGGTAGTCATCGCTATCCTAGCCTACACATCGGCATCGGGGGACGCGCTCTACGGCAGCACGCTTCTAGCCGTGTTCGCAGTGGGTCACGCATTGCCGCTCCTCGGTGTGGGATTTGGCGTTCAACAATTAGGAGAGCTACTCGCGGGCCCGCGCTTAAGAGCTGCAGCTTCCACGGCGTCCGCGACACTGATGCTTTCACTTGCAGCCTATTACGCGGTATTGGCATGAGTTATGCGTTTTCGAGACCGCGCCGGTTTTGCATAGCGGTGGCTTCCATGACGTTGGCCGCCCGCATTTTTGCACCGCAAGTCGCCGATGGCCTCGTACTTCGCGGAGACGATTTCATGTACCGCAATGCGCCGGTAGAAGCGATGAGCCGCTACGAGCGCGCGTTGAGCATCGATTCCGCAAATGCCTCTGCTACCGATCGCGTTGTCTTTGTGGGCATGGAGTTGCGCACGGCGCAATCGCTTCGTCGCGCCGTCGATGTTGCGACCGGCTATTTAAGGCGACAGCCAAATGATGCGGTCATTCTTGCGGATCGCGCACTGTGCTATTTAATAGAACGCCGCTACGCGCTCGCGCAGGCCGATTTCGAGCGAGCGGCTACTGTACGACGCGACGCGCGGTACTTTGTCTTCGCGGGATGGGCAGCTCGTCACGAGCGCGATTCCCGCCGTGCGCGTCAGCTATGGTTGCGCGCGCTCGCCGTCGACCCCAACTATACACTTGCACGCCGTGCGTTGGAGCGTTCGCGGTGAATCGTTTCGCATTGGACGTCTTCGCCGTGCTGATTTTCGACTCTGCATTCTTTGCGTTTGCATGGTTTACAGCACGTCGTGCAGGTCTGGCCCCGCTAGTAAGATCGCGGAATGCGATGGCCGTGCTGCTCCTAGGCTTCACCTGCCAATTGCTGTTGGGCTTATCGTGCAGCGACCTCGGATTTACGCTTGCCTTCATAGCGTGTATGGCGGCAGTAACGGTATGCGCGGCAACC
>CAZHGH010000008.1:0-6009 GCA_964531205.1 uncultured bacterium | reverse complement strand
ATTTACGCTTGCCTTCATAGCGTGTATGGCGGCAGTAACGGTATGCGCGGCAACCGATATCGCCACTGGTTATGTGTTCGATACGGTTACGTTTCCCGCAGTAGCGGTGTCATTGCTGATCGCCGCGTCCTTCCATCAACTCTCGACGGCGTTGGTAGGCGCGGCTACCGCAGGCGGTGGCATGGGAGCTCTCTATGCACTGACGCGAGGCCGCGGCTTAGGTTTCGGAGACGTGAAGCTCGCGTGTTGTATCGGCGCCGGCATAGGAAATTCAAATGCGCTCCTGTCCATAGGTGCAGCTTTTGTACTCGGCGGTGTTTATGCGGCATATTTACTCGCGATGAAACGCGGTTCGCGCGGCGACGAGCTTCGGTTCGCGCCATACATGG
Organism: uncultured bacterium; assembly: GCA_964531205.1. GTDB lineage: Bacteria > Vulcanimicrobiota > Vulcanimicrobiia > Vulcanimicrobiales > Vulcanimicrobiaceae > JAICWY01. Next base: position 5,620 of record CAZHGH010000008.1, on the reverse strand, counting down.
CGGCCGGGATGGCGGCCGTTGCATTTTACAGGATGGCGGTATGAAACACACACGATTGCCATTGGGCGTTGACATCGGCGCAACACGCATCCGCGTGCTCGAAGCATCCGCCTCGCCGGAAGGTCCACGAGTGCGCGCCGTCGCCGTACGGGAGATCGCATCGGACGTATCGTCCTCAGGCGCGATCTCAGATACGGACTACGTTGCAGCGTTGCTCGAGGAGGCACTTCGCGAAATAGGAACGCGCGAACGCCGCTGTATCTGCGCATTAGGCGAGCCCGACGCGCAGCTTCGAGATATCACGTTTCCGAAGATGAGCGCACTGGAGCGAGACCGATCGGCCCGGTTTGAGGCGCAGCGCTATGTCGATTATCCTATCGGTGAGGCTCTGGTGCGGATTCATCCCATAGGGCAGAACTCGCAGCGATGGGCGCTTGGAATTGCTCGTTCGTTTTCTGTAGCAACACGTTTGGCTACGCTGAAAAAGGCCGGCTTGAAGATCGCGGCAGTGGATCACGAAGCTTGCGCGCTTGCACGTGCGCTTCCAGGCTTCGACGCAATCGCGGACATCGGCCATCAGCGCACGAGCCTGCATGTTCTGACGGATGCGGCGCCGCTGACGTTTCATACGTTTAACGGCGGAGCGGACGTTACGCGAGCGATTGAGCGGGAACTTTCAATCGATCCAAACACTGCCGAGCGGCGAAAGCGTATTCTGGGGACCGCCGGTGCCGGAGAACGCGCGCGCGCGTCGCTGGCAACGGACATCGCGGCGCTGATAGCGAGCGCGAGAAGAAGAGCCACGATACAGCGGGTCGCGCTGGTTGGAAATGGAGCACGCCTACCAGGCCTTGCGGCTGACTTGGAAGCGTCGACCGGTGCTTTGTTCGAACTGCCCGTAACCGACGCGCTGCGCGCGGGAGCATATCCGGAAGACGTCGTTCGATCGAGCGCGCCCGACTGGACCCTAGCGGCGGGTCTGGCGACCTGGAATCAAAAGTGATCTCCTTCGATTTTTCGCGTTCGGCGCAGCCTGAATTTGTGCGGCGCGTTTTGGCCTTCCGCATACACGAACGATATCATGCAGTGCTTATGGCGCTCGCAGGCGTAGCAGTTGCACTTCTCGGCGTTTGGGGCATCGAAGATCGTCGGCTAAACGAAACGCTTGCGATGCAAACGGTGTACCGGCAGCGATACGATGAGAGCGTCCGGGCGCTGCGACGTGCGAACGTGTACGAAGAGCACGTAAAGCGGCTCGTTGGTCTAGCGCAAAGAATCCGTTCTATCCGCGCCTCAGGTTACGCGGACGCGCGCCGTTTAGCGGAGATTGCCAACAATCTTCCGCAGCATGCATGGCTCACCGCCATCGCGTACGATGGCGACGCCATAGCTCTTGAAGGTCGCACAAAAGACCTGAGCGTTTTAAGCGACGTTATACGCGGTTTGACCCGTGCCAAACACTTGCGGAATCCCTCGCTTTCGAGCGCCATGGCCGTCTCGGAACCGCCGCAGAAAGGCACGATCAAGTACGTGCTCCGTATCGAAAGCAGCGGGTCGTGAATTCAGGGGTACGCATCCTTTGGGTTTTAGCGGCAGCCGTCTTTCTTTTCGCCGCGTACCGGCTGGAAACGCATTACGAGCGCGCGATCGCCGCATCAAAAACGACCATAGAAACACTCTACCGCGATACAACGAAAAACCAAAATATCGTCGCGCACGCTGCTGTGCTTCGCGCGGCCCAAACATCCGCGGAACGTGAACTTCGCGATGTATCGCGCGAGCATTCTCTTGCAGCGGTCACTGCCTCGCTTCTCCTTACATTGCATCAATCCGCACGCCGTTGCCACGTTCAGGTGCTCGCTATTCAGCCGGGCACGACGATTGCAGAAGATCGACTGATTGCAACCGCGCTATCGCTCCGGATGCACGGCAGCTTCGCCGACTTGATAACGTTTCTGCAAGATATATCCCGCCATGCCGACATCATCAGCGTTTCGAGGACGGATCTTGCCCTTTCAACTCAGAACGGCGGCGAGGGAGATCCAAAACTCGACGCAACGATTCACGCCACCTTTTATCGTTTACAGCGGGAAACCGCTATTGGAAGGACCACCGTTGCGGCCGCTCAATGATCGGTCGCGGTGCAGGCTGCTCGCGGGTGCCGCGGTTCTTTGCGCGGTCCCAATGCTGCTGATTCCGCTCGCCGGGCGTTCGGCGTTTGAAGTAAACGACGAGCAGTTCGCTTTCGTACAGCGATTCAAACAACTGCCGCGGGACATAGCCGCTCCTAAAACGTCCGTAAAAATCGCTCGCGATCCGTTTCTCGGCGATCTATCGGGACAGATCCCGATAGAAACTCGTGTCGGGGGCGATACGAGGGTTGTCGGAATGCGCGTCGTTCAAGGCGCGCCGATGGGGATCGACGTGCCGAACGCTGTTACAGTGCGAGCTATTGTGAGCGGAAAACCGCCGCGCGCACTTGTCGAGGTCAGCGGACATGTTCGCGTCGTCGGTCCGGGAGACGCGTTGGCTGGTTCAATGATACGGCGAATCGACCGATCCGGCGTACTTTTACAAAATGGCGTACTCTTAATGCTTGCGGAGCATGAACAATGACGCGGTGCATCGCTGTTTTACTCCTTTTCGCCCTCTCGCTCACCGGCGTGGCTCACGCCGCGCGTATCACGATTGACGTTCACGACGCCGACCTAAGCGACGTTATCACCCTCCTGGCGGCGCAGTCCGGCTCAAACGTCGTTGCGGATTCGTCGATCAAACCTGAGAAGGTTACGCTGCATCTTCATGACGTCACGTTCCAGGAAGCCTTAACCGTACTCGTCCAGTCACACGGTTTGCAAGTTCGCAAGCAAGGAACTGTCTTAATTGTTGGCTCGGCGGACGCGTTGAATAAGCGCTATGACGATCCCAACGACCCGCTGGGTGCGAAAACCGCGGCCGTCACGCTGGCGCATGCAAATCCCGATGACGTGGCCAAAGAGATCGCGCAAGGCTTACCTGATGGTACAGTGATCGTCGCCGATAAACGCACCGACAGTGTTATCGTAAGTGGAAGCGCCGAGACAATCGCACGAGCAAAAGGTTTGATTGCGACGCTAGACGCCCCGGTCTACGAGGGAAACGGAGGAGAAGTTGCACACGTCTATACGCTGCGTTACATCAAACCTTCGGAAGTCGTTGCAAACCTGAAAGGCGTCTTGCCGGACGGTTCGTATGCAGCGGACGATCCGCAGAACGCAATCGTTGTAAGCGGGAACGCCGAGACGCAGCGTATGGCGGAACGGTTCGTTAGAAGCATGGATGTAGCCAGTCCACAAGTGCTTTTTGAGGTCCGCGTTGCGGATCTGCAACCAGTCAACGAACAGAGCGACGTAGGGCTTCAATTCGGCGGCTACGATCTGAGCGGACAGCCTATAAGCGGCGCCGCTACCTATGCGTTCGCGAATAACTCCATCGCCATTAATGCAAGGCTCAATTTGCTCGTGAGCCAAGGACAAGCGGAGATATTGGCGACTCCCAAACTTGTTACGCTCAACAATAAAGAAGCGGACTTGCTTATCGGACAGACGTATCCGGTCATCTATTACGACGCGCGGCTTGGCGGTCAGCAGGTCCAGTTTGTCGACATCGGCGTTAAACTGCGTTTAACGCCTACCATAGGTGCCGATGGTAGCGTTACAGCAGAGATGCACCCGGAGTACAGCGCCATTCAGGGCTTCGTCGGCGGTTACCCGGTTATTGCGAACCGGCGCGTGGACTCCACACTGCGCGTCAAAGATAATGAAACAATCGTTCTCGGCGGGTTAATGCGCGAGATCGATTCGCAAACCTTGACGAAGCTTCCCGGTTTGGCCGACATCCCGATAATCGGCAAGATTTTTCAGAATAAGCAACGGACTCATCAGCGGGATGAGGTCGTCTTTCTCATTACGCCGCACGTCATCTATCCGAATACCACGCCTCCAACCCGATAGCTTCTTGACGAGTTACACCTGTGGCTTCAATTGCATCAGGCGGATAGAACCGGTTTTCACCTCGACGTCGATCGAACGCGGGCCGCCGCCATTGATGACGCTATCGATCGTCTCGCTTTGCCCTTGCGACGTACCTTTCAACGGAAAATCGCTGAATACGTTTCCGTTGTCAGTGTGTAAACGCACGCGTGCTTTCGCGTTTTCGTTGACGTACAGCTCGATGTTCCCATGTACCGTCGAAAAGTGAAGCGTTCCGGGCCAATCGGTGCTGGCAAAAATCACTGAGACGTTACCCGTGCCGACGGAGGCGTTCCCATACTCCGGGATCAGCATCTTAACGTCGCCTTTGTCGTCGTGTGCGTTAACGACGCCTTCGAAATCTGCGACCATGATGTTGCCTGCGTGCGTGGTCAGATCCATCGCGCCGCCCTTCGGCCCGCGCACCAAATAACGCACAGCTGGAATGTTGGACTGCGCTGTGATGAGCAATCCTTGTTTACGGATCGTTACACCGCCGGTCGCGTTCCCCGGTTCGTACGCCTCAATCGTGTACGTGTTGGATGGTTGTCCGCGTTCCGGAGCGTAGGCGCCGATGTCGCCTTGGATGTTGCCGACCACGATTGTGCCGCCGGCCGGCATTTGCCCGGTTTCCCGCATCGAGGGTGGCGGACCGGCGCAAGCAACGAGCAAAAACAGCGGAAGAAGAAGGGCGTACGGTCTCACCGTGCGGGCGTTCGGAGGACCGCTTCGATCTCCTCGACGCGACGATTCAGCTCGCGCTCTAGCGACTTATCTCGCAGTATCGGCAACACGTCGCGCTTTGTCTTGGTGATGTATCGACGCCAGCGGTCTATGGAATCGCCGTGGCGCACGTCTTTAACGACGTCCTCGAGATTGGCGCAGCGATCCGCGCACTTTACGATGATCGCTTCACGGTCGCGACCGATGTTTTCATAGTACTGCGGCGCGTCCGGATCGCCGGGCAGTTCAGTCATGCGCTCGACCAGCGCAAGCAGTTTGCGATCGTTTGGAAATTGCCGCGCAAGCTCGGAGCGCGGGAGTTTTGTATCCTCAAGCACGTCATGCAGCAGTGCAGCTGCGATACAGCGCTCAAGAGCATCGTTGTCAAGATCGATAACGCCGCTGTCTTTCCATTGGGCGATGAGCGTTGCTGCACGTCGAGGATGATCGATATAGGGCGTAACGTGATCGGCGCGGCGCTGACCGATCGCGCTGTGCGCAATCGCGGCGACGATATCCGCACGCTGAATGGTGTCTGACTGTGCGATTGCTCGCTCGAGCTCCGGCGAATAGGGCGCCGGCGGCCTCGCATACTCACGGCTTGCCATGTAGAAAGCCATGTACCCCGGGGAAAAGTGAGCGCATGGCACAGCAGTTCAAAGTCGGCGACCACGTCGCCTGGAACGAGCAGCATCACGAAAAGCACGGACGCATCGTTCGCGTGATTACCGGCACGATCGACTACGGCGTACGCAGCAGACGACACGGTTCGGACGAAGAGCCGGAATACGAGATTCAGCACGATGACAAGGATGAGCGCTCGATGCACCACCAGTCACTGTTGCACAAAATCCGGTAATACGGGTTTCAAAGGAAGCAGGCAACAA
>CAZHGH010000007.1:0-61590 GCA_964531205.1 uncultured bacterium | reverse complement strand
TTCGTTCCTTATCCGTACATCCGCACTATCAACGCCGCGGCTACGGTAAAAGGCTACTCGAACATGCGCTCGCACGATATCCCGTTATGGACTTACTTGTAAGGCGAGATAACACCGCCGCCATTGTGCTCTACGAAAAGTGCGGCTTTATAGCTACGACGCCGGATCCGGAAATGCCGCACCGTTTACGCATGATACATTAACTTGGCTACGACAACACCTATAAAGGCGTACTGTCGCGCCACGCCGCGTCGAAGCGCGAGTGCAAGGCGCGAACAATTGTCGAATTGTGCGTGCGTAACCCCCATTCAACCTGATCCCCGTCGAACTTAAGCGACGTAGCATTAGCAGAGCCGATCCATGCGCGCCCATTCCGCGACACGGCGAATTTCTCTGTTCGGTGACTCACGCGCACTCGCACGCCGGCGCCTTTTAACTGCTCTACAGCGTCGCGATACGTTCCCTTGACACCGTCGGGAGACACGAGGAGCCGGACATTACCGTGCGCACGTGCGACCTTTTGCAGTGCCTTAAAAACCGGAGAACTCCGAACTTCTTCTGCTATTACGTCGACGCCGTCGGCCGACGAACGCACGAGAGCGGCTTCACTTTTGAGCGCTCGCGCTTTGCTCAACTGAACTAAACGCGCGTTTACATGCATATACGAAGCCGCTTTCTGTATAGCTTGCACGTCAGTCTTGTTATCGTCGCGCACTACAGTCTCGTCGCGTCCAACCCAATTACAATCGTCCAGGTATGCGACGCGATCGCATACGACGGCTTTCATGTGCAGCGAGGGCCCATCGTTATCTGCATAGTGAACCAACCTAGCGTCGACGCGCGCGTTGTTCAGTTGGGCGACCGCGTCGACGTTGTCTGCATACATCTGCGCCGTGCCGTTATGGCCGTTGAAGAAACCGTTGAGACGTACCGATACGTGCGCACCATGGGCTGCGGCACTCTTCAAGGCTTCCTCAATCGCACTGCCGCGCCTCATGACATACGCCGAGAACGTTACGTTTTTCGCCGTGTGGACCGCACGTAGCATCTCCGCGGTCGAAGAAAGCGAGACCATGCTACCCCATCCCACCCGCAGGAATGAACGTCTAGGCCCGAAGCGGAAGCGTACGGTTCCCTATGAGCTTAAGCCGACCGGGTTTACCACCGTCCGACAAAGGCGCATTCGTGCGCGAGATGTTCGCACAAATCGCCCCGCGTTACGACGCCGCCAATCGCGTTATCAGCGCCGGACTGGACGAAGGCTGGCGTAAGCGCGCCATCAAGATTCTCGCCGCGCCCAAGGGCGGACGGGTGCTGGACCTCTGCTGTGGAACCGGCGACGTGGTCTTTCATTTACTTCGTACCGATCCGACGCTGCACATCACCGGAGTGGATTTCTGCGAGCCGATGCTGCACACTGCGCGCGAGCGGGCCCGGCGTGAAGCGCGCGGGGATGCGACGTTCGTCGAAGCGGATGTGATGACGCTGCCGTTTGAAGACGCGAGCTTCGACGGCGCTACTATGGGATTCTCGATGCGCAACGTCGTTGATATCGATGCGACGCTGCGCGAAATCCGCCGCGTGCTGCGGCCCGGAGCGCGCTTCGTGAATCTCGATATGAGCAAAGCTCCGAACAAACTTTGGAAGGCGCTGTTCGGTCTCTACTTCTACCGCGTCGTCCCGTTGATTGGCGGCCTCGTCGGCGGATCGCGCCAGGCTTACACGTACTTGCCGAACTCACTCACGCACCATCCGAACGCCGAAGCGCTGCGCGAGCGCTTCGCGAGGGCCGGATTCAAAGATGCCGGCTTCGTGCGCCTGATGGGCGGTGCGGTTGCCATTCACTATGGAACCGCAGCATGATGATCCAACGACAGAAAAGAGACGACGCCAGCCTCTACTCCCTGGTCGAGGATTTCTTCCGCAATACGTTTACGACCGACAATCCGCTCATCACCGAAGCGATCCGCCGTATGCTGGCGGCCGGCGGCAAACGATTACGCCCTCGGATTACGCTGCTAGCGGCTGAAGCCAACGGCGCAAGCGCGGAAGACCATCTGCATCTCGCCGCATACATGGAGCTCATTCATGTCGCGACGCTGATCCACGATGACGTCGTGGACAACGCGCAGACGCGGCGCGGCGTAAACGCCACCGCCGTAGATTACGGAAATCGCATCAGCGTTCTCGCGGGCGATTACCTATTTGCGTGGATTTTCAAAAACGTCACATCGCAATACCCGCATCCTGTGCCCAACATTCTTTCCGCCACGCTGGCGGATATCTGCGACGGCGAAGTGCTGCAGCTGCGCGCCCTCGGCAATCTAGATTTGCCGCTCGCATCGTACATAGAGATCGTGATGAAGAAGACGGCCTCGCTTTTTGCCGCCTCGGCTGAGTGCGGGGCAATCATGGGCGGCGGCGCTTCGCGCCAGATAAAAGCGCTGCGAGACTTCGGACTCTATTACGGCATCGCGTTTCAGATGAAAGACGACTTGCTGGACGTGACGGCGGATGCTCAAGCGCTCGGTAAGCCGGTCGGCAACGACCTTCAGGAACGAAAGATAACGATCCCATTAATTTTGGCGCTCAGGCGGGCGGACGGTGCCACTCGCGGCATGGTCGAACGTTTCTACGCAGGAAAAGAAGCGGAAACCGCTGCTGTGATCGAGGCTATCGAGCGCTTCGGAGGGTTGGACGGCACACGCGAGCACATCGCCGAATACGCACAACGGGCGCGGCTCTCGCTCGCGCCCCTCGAGAAGAGTCCGGCGAAAGTGGAATTAGCGCGTTTGGCGGATACGCTGCTCGCAGAATAGGAGACTTTGGAAGAAATGGTAGTTCACCCGATCCTCGCGCTGCTCAGCCCGGAGATCATCGGCATCATCGTCGTCGCGGCGGTGCTGCTCTTCGGCGCGGAAAAGCTGCCGAAACTCGCACGTAGCGCCGGACAAGCGAAAAAAGAGTTCATGGTCGGGCAAGCCGAGGCTGACGCGGCCGCTGAAGAAGCGCGCGAGCGCGCTCGCGAAGAGGCTCGGCTGCGATCTGAAGCGGCAAGGAAAGACGTCATGGACAACGTCGGTCAGAACAACGCCGCCGGCGTCGGTGAAAACGTTCCCCCGCCGACACCCGACAAAGGCACGCTGAGCAGCTAACATATGGCAGTTCAGCCGACGCGGCTGGCCGTATCCGAACCAGACGAAACGGCTTGGGATCAGAAAGAAATGAGCTTTACGGAGCACCTGCGGGAGCTCCGTAAACGTCTTCTGATTGCCATTGGAACTGTGCTCGCGCTTGCGTTGGTGCTGTTCTGGCCGTCGCAATACGTCATCCCGCTGTTGACCAATTCGTATTTCCACGGCATACAATTGCATGCGTTCGGTCCCGCCGACGTCATTATGGTCGAGTTCAAATTCTCGATCTACGCGGCAATCGTTGTGGGTTTGCCGATCCTGCTCTATCAACTGTGGATGTTTATCGTGCCGGCGTTTCATCCACGTACGCGCCGCTTAGTCTACGCTTACGTCGCGCCGTCACTTTTTTTAGCGCTCGGCGGAATTGCGTTCGCACATTTCTTGGTGCTCCCGCGCATCGTCGGCACGCTGATCCGCGTAACCAATCACGTTGCAACCCCGACGTTCGGCGTGGAATCGACGCTGAATTTTATTTTGCTCGTCTTCCTCGCCTTTGCGCTGATCTTTCAAATTCCGATCGTGATGATCGCCCTCGCACGCATCGGCATCATCAATTCGGCGTTCCTAAAGCGGACGCGCCGGTACTTTTTATTCGGCTTTTTCGTCTTCGGCGCGATTGCGGCGCCGGACGGTAATCCGCTGACGATGGCTATGATGGCGCTGCCGATGTACGCGCTCTACGAAGTCAGCATTTGGATCATCGTCGTGCTTGAGAAGTCGTGGCGCGCGGCCGCGGCGGCGTACTAAGCTCGCCCCAAAATGGGAGTCTTGCTGCGGTCCTATTACGACGACTTCACGCGCACGTTCGGCAACGTGCTTTTTGCCGTTTGCTTGCTTTTGGTTTGGGGCTTGATGACGCTCGCAGGCGTCATCGTTCAGCAAGGTAAGGATCCGTCCGACTACTTCTCAATGTACGCGCCGCCGCTCGCGCGGCTCATTTTACGGCTGAACGTCGACAACATCTACCACACGCCTTACTACGTCGGCATCATCGGACTCATTCTGCTCTCACTTGCGGTCTGCACGTTCAAACGCGTCATTCCGGCACGTCTGCCCGCGCTGCGTCCTGTGACAATCGACAAGATCCCGTTGAACGCAACGATCGGCGTGCGCGGCGACGAAGCATCGGTGCGCGAGCGAGTTGAAGCGTTTTTTCAAAGACGCGGCTGGCAAGTACGCAAGCGCGAGTTCGGCGGAACCGAATGGACCTTTGCGGACAAGCACAATTGGGCGCGGCGCGGCGTGCTCGTCGCGCACATCGGCTTCACGATTATCGCCGCCGGCACGAGCGTGTATTGGGCAAAGGGCTTTGCGGGCGACAGCGCGGTGACGGTAGGACAAACGATTGGCGTGCCGCACAGTCAAGCGACGCTGCGCCTCAACGATTTTCAATACAAGATTCAGCCGATCATGACCAAGAGCGGCATGGTCTATCAGCCGATCGATTACGTCTCGCACGTGACGGTGGTCGGCAAAGACGGTATTCCGAAGAACGAGACGATTCGCGTGAATCATCCCATCGACATCGATGGAACGCTGTTCTATCAATCGTCCTATGGCTTTGCAGTCCGCTTTTTAGTGACGCATTCCGGAACACGCGATCCTGAAATTTCGAACAAAGCGTACATGACCGGCGACGGTTTTACGCTGCCGGGCACGCAGCGGCAGGTTCAGTTTGCGCAGTTCGTTCCGACAGTCGATCGGCAGACGGGACAACCGTCGTCGGATCCGCGCGTAAACGATCCGGCTGTCGCACTGGACGTCGTCGAAAACGGGCAAAGCGCGGGCGCGGCATTGGTACCGATGAAAACCTGGATAGACGTCGGAAACGGCTGGCGTGTCGTGCCGGAGAACTACGTAATGGTCAGCGGGCTGCAATACCGCTACGATCCAGGGGTCGCATTGGTCGGCATCGGTGCGTTCGTATTACTGGCTGGACTTGTGATTTCGTTCTACTTCCTGCCCGCTCGCTTGTACGTGCGCATCGACCAAGTGGCGCATGGAGCGTGGAACGTGGGTATCGCCGCCACCACAGTCAAAGGCTACGATATCTTTGAAACGCAGTTCAACGAACTCGTCGCCGAGTTTGAGAAGACACTCAATCCGCCGGGACCAAGCCCGGCATTGAAATTCGCGGAGGCTACGTAAATGCAAGGCAAGATGCCGCTGGACGAAGTGTTGATGATTATCGCGCTTGGCGCGTACGTCGTCAGCGCGCTCTCGTTGCTCGTGTATTTCTTCTCGCGGGATGAGTGGCTCGCGCATCTGGGAATTCCGCTCGCGATCGCAGGCTGCGTCGCGCAAGTGGCGCAACTCGTGGCGCGCTTCGAACTCACGCATATTTGGCCGCTGCTGAATCTGTACGGATCGCTCTCGCTGTTTTCCGCCGTGGCGGTCGGCATCTTCATCTACTTCGCCTTCCGTTACAAGTTGTGGTTTGCGGGCGGCTTCGTGATCGGAATGGCCGCGTTGTTCCTCGCCTACGGCGTAACGTGGAATGAAGGCACGATGCCGGCGGTTCCTTCGCTGCAATCGTATTGGGCGAAAATCCACGTGCCGCTCGTCGTTTCATCGTACGGCGCGTTTATGGTGGCCTTCGTTCTTTCGGCGCTCTACCTGATCAAATTTTACTTCGAACGCTCGCTCACGGCTGTAGCGCAATCGAGTTCGGCGCGAGCTGCAACAGCGGGCGCGGGAGCCGCAGCGATGATGGATTACAGCGCGGCAGATATTACCGCGCCGGTGGTCGTGAGGATGGACACGCCGAACATTGCGATGGCCGCTGCAAGCGGCAACAACCTCGCGATGTGGCTGAATACGATGCCGAGCCTCGCGCAGCTCGATATTCTCGTCTATCGCGTCGTAGCGGTCGGATTGCCCCTCCTCACGCTCGGTATCATCACGGGTGCGATGTGGGCGCACGAGGCGTGGGGCGCGTACTGGCAATGGGATCCGAAGGAAACCGCTGCGCTGTTTTCATGGATCGTGTACGCGATTTACATGCATCTGCACACGCGCAACGCGTGGCGCGGAGTCCGCAGCGTTTGGGTGAGCGCGATCGGGTTTCTCACGATTATGTTCTGCTACTTCGGCGTCAATCTGTGGATCAGCGGCCTCCACAGCTACCGCGTATAGAAACGTGCTTTACACGTTCGCGCTTCTGCTCGCTGTAACGGGTGCCACGGCCGCGCCGCAAGCGTGGAATCAGACGAGTTGGCTTGGCGTGAAACTAGGAGAGCCGCTATCGGCCGTTGCGCAACGCATGGGCGACCCGATCGCCGTTTCCAAAGATCCGACGCTCACGAAGTTCGTGTATCTTACTGAGGACACGAACGCATTTGTTACTGTGCTGAGCGAACACGGCGTTGTTTCGGGTGTCCGGTTGTGGTCCGTCACCACGCTGCCCGGCAAGACATTCGATCCCTACGGTATCGCCTTGGGCGACACAGTCGATAAAGTCGTTTCCAAGCGCGGTAAACCGGTGCGCGAGGCGGCCGATATCGACGGACCGTTCGACGCCTATCAAGATGGAAACGTGCTGTGGCTCTACCACATCAAGGGCGACCAAAGCGTTACCAGTATCACGCTTTCAACGACCGATACCGCTTTAGCCGATCTGCCGCAGCAGCCGTTGCCGAACGTGCATTCCGGAACGTCGGCCGCCGACGCAATTCGGATCGTGCAACCGAATGCCGCTGACGCCAAGCGGTGGGAGCAGATGTACCTGGCAATCCGTGCCTGCGGCGACAACGGCACGTGGATGATTCGCAAAACCGAGCGTCAGGGCTCTGTCGACGTGGTAACGGCCAGCTGCAATCTCGGCGGCTTGAGCCGCGATTTTTACTTCGCCCCAAGCACGGGCCGCGCCGGATAAGGGCTTATCCGCTTTAAAATACGAGGAACGTCGGCGCGACAAATGACAGGGCGGGCGTAGAATCGGTGTGAAAACACTGGGCCTACTTTAAAAACGAATTCCGGAGACAGAGCTTTGTCGAGTCACGCGCAGGCCACCTCAGGCGAGGGCGGCCATCCTAGAATTTTGAGTGCCTATGACGACCCGGGTACCCACGAAGAGATCACCCGGCGCACGTTCATGGCCAACGCAACGATCGCCATCAGCGGTTTGATCGGCCTTGGACTCGCGATTCCGATTGTCGGTGCGCTCATTCCCGACGTCGGCAGCGGCGGCGCTACCTGGACGTCCCTCGATGAGGCCGGTTGGAAGCAGCTGCAATCCGCGACCGATAAAGCCGTCAAAATCGACATCCTACTAAAGTCGAAAGACGCATACTTGCCCGAGCAATCTGCGCCGCAATCGGTTTGGGGCATCAAAGTCAAGGATCAGGCGAAGTTTATAGCCGACCGTCCGGATCTCTTCAAGAACGGCAAGGATACGCTGCCGTATCCGGTCGTGAACCTGGGCTTTGCGATCTTCAGCCCGATTTGCCCGCACTTGGGTTGCTTCTTTCAGTACAACGCAGACGCGAACAAGTTCCAGTGCCCTTGCCACGGTTCGCAATTCGATCGCGACGGCGCGCACATCGCCGGCCCTGCGGCGCGCGGCTTAGATCCGCTGCCGCTGCGCGAACAAAGCGGAGTCGCGCAAATCGAATGGATCCGTTATCAGCCGACGGTTCCGGATCGTCTCGTCATTTCATACACCAGCTAACGGAAGAGTAAGGGTAAAGCGCGATGCTCAATTGGATCGAGCGCCGGACGGGCTTCGTCAGCATGACGAAGGATTTTCTTACGGAAGACATTCCGGGCGGCGCAAGTTATTGGTACGTTTTCGGAAGCGCGACGCTGTTCGCGATGATTTTGCAGATCGTGACGGGCATCTTCCTCACGTTCTTCTACGCTCCATCGGCCATGACGGCGTGGGAATCCACGAAGTACATCTACGATCACCCCTTCCAGCACTTCGTTCTCAGCGTGCATTACTGGGGCGCGTCGGCAATGATCGCGCTGCTGTTCCTGCACTTGCTGCAAGTGGTCGTTTGGGGCGCGTATAAGTCGCCGCGCGAACTGCAATGGATCGTCGGCGTCCTACTGTTGCTCGTCACGATGGTACTCGGCCTCACCGGCTATCTGCTGCCGTGGGATATGAACGCGTACTTCGCATCGCAAGTCGCGATCAATCTTACTCTGCAAGCACCGCTGATCGGCGCGTGGATTCAACAGTTCACGCAAGACGGCACAACGATGGGCACCCTTACGATCAACCGTTTCTTCGGGTTGCACGTGTGGCTGATGCCCGCAGCGCTCGTCGCACTCGTCGGTGCGCACCTTGCGATCTTCCGTCACAACGGTCCGGCGGGTCCGCCGGTTGAGGATCCGCGTCCGCTGGTCAAGGGACGCTTCTGGCCGGATCAGATGTTCATGGACGCGTTTGCGTCGTTTCTGGTGTTCCTGTTCGTTCTGGCTCTCGCAGCGTTTGCGCCGCCGTTCCTCGATGCCAAAGCCGATCCGACGGTGCAATTCACGCCGTATCCGGCGTGGTACTTCTTGGATCTATTCGGACTGCTGAACCTCGTGCCGGGTGACTTTGAAGTCGTCGGCGCGATCATCATCCCCGGTGTCGCGACGGTGATTCTGTTGCTTCTGCCCTGGATCGATCGCAGCACGACGCGTCTGGTGGGATCGCGCAAGCCGATTATGTGGCTGCTCGGCGTTTCGCTCATCATCATCTGGAGCCTCACGGTGTGGAGCCAACTCTCGATCATGGCGAAGCAATCCGCTGCAGCGCCGGCCGCGCAAACTGCCGCACAGGAATCAACAAACATTTCGAAATCCGGCGGCGGAAAGGTCGGTGAAAACGCCAATCCACCGTCTTCAACCGCGGCCGTTTCACCGCAAGCCAAACACGGACAGCAAGTCTACTCGCAAAACTGTTCGAGCTGCCACGGTGCCGCCGGTACGGGCATGCCGAACGTCGCTCCGCCGCTTGCCGGCAACGACTTCGTGACGGGGGATCCGAAGCAAGTGATTCTCACCGTGCTCAACGGCAAGACCGGACCGATCACGGTCAACGGAGCGAATTACAACGGACAGATGCCGCCGTGGAAAGCAACGTTGAAGGACGGCGACATTGCCGATGTCGTGACGTACATCCGCAGCGCGCTTGGTTCGAACAGCGCAAGCGCCGTTAAAGCTTCGGACGTCGCCAAACTTCGCAAATAACGGAAGTTCATTCAAAAGAAAAAGGCGCTGTACCCAGCGCCTTTTTTAATTGCATGCATGACCGTCGTAAAGATACAAATCGGCTTTGCCCCATTGAGCTATTAAGTGCCGCCCGTGGCCGAACGTCGGCGTGCTGCCGTTTTTCGGAGCAACGAGCCACGTCCGCGGCGCATTACAGATGACTGCCTGCGGGCTCACTCCGACGCCGCCGGGGTTCGGATCGTTCGGACCGACGACGACGTACACGTGAGGGCGCGTGTAAAAGACGAGCGCGTTACCACCGGAGACATGCAAAATGGCAACCGCATCGCCCGGCCGGCGTTGCGCATCGATGATCGGTGCGAGGTGCGGCACGGGCTTGAACTGCTCCGCTTGCGGCAGCGCAAGGACCGCCAAAACCGTTACTGCAACGATCATCGATCCGCCGACTGCATACGGCGCCGCGCTGGTCCGACGGTTCAAAGCGATGAGCAAAAATGCTGCCGCGGAGCCCAAGAAGATGGCCGCGCCCATGTACACGAGATTCATCGCGAGCTGTTCGAACGCGCCGGTAAGGCGGTTGTCGCGTGAAAACCAAACGATTGCAACGCCAAGCAGCAATATGAATAACGGCACCGCAGCGGTTGAGATCAGCGCCGAACGGTTGCGTACGCGTTCCAACGCGCTGTCCAAATACAACGCCACAAGCGTGGCGAGCGCGGGCAATTCGAGCGCGACATAATTCGGCAGCTTCGTCTTTGCAAAGCTGAAAAACAGAAGCGGCACAATGCTCCACGTGAGCGCCAGGCGCAGTATCTGCTGGGCGGTTCGCTCCCGCTCGTTTGCGGCCGGTGTCCGAACCGCAGCGATCGCGGCTGCGAGCCCCGACGGAAAAAATGCGATCCAAGGAAAGAATCCGAGCACAATGACCGGCAAGTAATACCACACCGGACCGCGTTGATTCTCAATCGTTCCCGTATAGCGGCCGATAGTGTAGTGCCCGATGAGTTCCGCGACGGAATGCGCGCCGGTTCGCGCCACCAACGCCGCAAACCACGGCGCAGCAATAGCGAGAAAAACCAAAAGCGCTCCGGCGTATCCGCGCCAGCCGGGCGGGCGTGCATGGGAAGCACGTCGCTCCCAAAAGTAATATGGAACGATCACGAGCAGCGCGATCGCCGGCGCTACGGGCCCCTTCGTCAGGAAACCTAACGCGGCCGCAATTGCGCCGTAGACAAAATAGCGATCGCGTCCCGTCTGTATGCCGCGAAACCACCAAAAGATGTTCACGGCAACGGCGAGGTCGAGCAGCGCATCCATGATCGCAAGGCGCCCGACGACGGCCTGCATCAGGCACGTCGAGAGAATCACGCCGGCATAGACACCGGCACGCGAACCGGCCTGTCGCGCAACCGCGTACGCGGTCATACCGCCCATGGCAATTGTCGCAAGCGCCGCGGGAAGCCGCAGAGCGAAGGAACCAAGCCCGAACAGTTTCACGCAGATTGCAGCTATCCAAAAATACAGCGGCGGCTGCACGAACCACGGAATACCGTTGAGATGCATGACGATCCAGTCATGCGCGAGCAAAATCTCGCGAGCGACCTCACCGTACGCCGTTTCGCTGTTATCCCAAAGCGTGCCGTTGCCGAGCCCCGGAATGGTGACGAGCGTGGCGATTACCGCGCCGATGAGCGCAGCGCGCAGGGGCTTCGACATCACGAGCAGTTTTGGGCACGCGAGCACCGAAGTCATCCCACGTGAAGAACGGCAGCGATATCATCACCGCAGCTGCGCGAACCCTGGAACGCATGCGCACGTACGTGAAAACCGTCGTGCCGGTGAACGAACGCGCCACTATTTTTCGTGCGCTCGCGCAACTGTCGCTGGAGCGCCTGGCTGCGATGAATCCGGTCGAGGCGGAACACGAAACGGAAGCGGTGATTCGTTCTCTCCGTCATACAACCGCCGCAAATACGCAAACCGTCGTCTGTGCGTCGCGCGGAAGCGCGCTAGCAATGACGCAAACGCGCGCGGTGGCTGCGAAACTTGCACGCATAGGCATTGCGACAACGATTCTCAACGTGACGACCACAGGGGATCGCGTGCAAGACCGATCGCTTGTCGCAATCGGTTCGGAAAGTTTATTCGTCAAAGAATTGGAATTGGCGCTGCGCGAGCGCCGTGCGGATTACGCCGTACACTCGTGCAAAGATTTGCCGAGTACGCTGCCGGATGACATGCGCATAGCCGCGATCTCGGAGCGTGAAGATCCTCGCGACGCATTCTGCAGCGAACGCTACGCCGATTTCTTTTCGCTGCCTGCGGGAGCGCGCGTCGGTACGTCGAGCTTGCGGCGTCGCGCGCAACTTGCGGCGCTGCGAAGCGATCTCGACTACGTGGACATTCGCGGCAATGTCGACACGCGGCTTCGCAAACTTCGCGAAGGTCAGTACGACGCGATCGTTCTCGCGTGCGCCGGACTGCATCGTCTCGGCGTAAGCGCCGCGCACACCGTGCCGTTCGACGTTTCGCAACTCGTACCGGCGGTGGCACAAGGCGCGTTGGCCGTGGAAACGCGCTCGGATTCGCCGGAGTTTGCACAGCGGGTGCGTGCGGCAGTTAACCATGAAGAAGCGGAACGTGCCGTGCTATGCGAACGCGCGGCGTTGCGTACGCTGCAAGGTGGATGTCAAGCGCCTATCGGTATTCACGCGCATTACGAAGTCCACGAACTCGTCGTAGACGGCGCTATCGCGTCGCTCGATGGAAGCGCGGTCGTGCGGGAGCAGCGGCGTGAGCCGGCTGCTACCATTGCAGCTGCAGAAGCGCTAGGGGTCGCACTTGCGGAAGCGATGCTCGCTGCCGGTGCCAAACCGATCCTTGCAGCGAGCCCGCGGCCGCACGCACTCCCTCTGGCCGGCAAGCTCATCGTGCTGCCGCGCACGCAAGAACGCGCAAACCGCATTGCCGCCGCACTGCGCGCGGACGGCGCGGAGGTGGTGGAGATGCGCTCCGGGGAAGCGGAGCCGCACGGTCTGCGAGAACGCGTACCGGATGTCATCATTTTTCCGTCAAGCGGGGCAGTAAGTGCAGCGGGACAGTACCTGCAACGGGTTCACGAGTATGGGCGCCGTCCCGCCGTGGCCGCGATGGGACCGGCGAGTTCGGCGGCGGCTCACGCCGCAGGGTTCACGCCGGATGTTGTCGCGCCGGACGCCGAGATCGACTCGCTGCTCGGCGCCGTACGCGCCCATTTGATTGCCAAGGAGACCTCGGGTTTGTGATTCGTACTCGACTGCAACAACTGATTCGTCCGCGCCGTTTGCGCCGCACGGCCACCCTTCGGGCGCTGGTGCGCGAGCACGCGGTCGACGCGGGGCATCTCGTTCAACCGCTGTTCGTCGTCGAAAATCCGGCTGCAGCCGGGCCGATCGCGTCGATGCCGGGCATTCACCGATACACGGTTGAAAGCGCCGTGCAGGAAGTTGGATTGCTCGATGCACTCGACGTGCGAAGCGTGCTGCTCTTCGGCATTCCCGAAACCAAAGACGCAATCGCGAGTTCGAATTACGATCCGAACGGCATCGTGCAGCGCAGCGCACGCGCAATTAAAGACGCGTTCCCGCACGTCGTCGTAATCGCGGATCTGTGCAATTGCGAATACACCGATCATGGCCACTGCGGTATCCTCGATGCAACCGGGGATGTCGACAACGATGCAACCGTAGAAGTGCTCGTTCGAACTGCGCTGACATATGCGCGCTCGGGAGTGGACGTCATAGCGCCATCGGATATGATGGACGGTCGCGTACGCGCGATCCGCGAAGCGTTGGATGCGGAAGGCTTCGAAAACGTTGCGATCATGGCGTACAGCGCGAAATACGCGTCGGCATTTTACGGACCATTCCGCGAAGCGGCGGATTCCACGCCGCAATTCGGCGATCGCCGCACGTATCAAATGGATCCCCCGAACGAACGGGAGGCGTTGCGCGAGATTGCACTCGACATTGAAGAAGGCGCCGACATCGTCATGGTCAAGCCGGGCTTGCCGTATCTCGACATCGTTCGAGCCGCGCGCGAAAGCTTTGACACACCGATTGCGGTCTACAACGTCAGTGGCGAATATTCGATGCTCAAGGCCGCCGCACAAAACGGCTGGATCGACGAGGACCGCGCCGTTGACGAATTGCTCGTAAGCTTCGTACGCGCCGGCGCAGATATCATCATCACGTATTTCGCAAAAGACTTTGCCGCGCGCCATGCGCCCGGATCGTAATCTTGCGATAGGGGTCGTACTGCTGGCCGGCGGAGAGGCGCGCCGGCTTCCAGGCAAACTCGAGCTCGATGCGGGCGGCGTACCGCTGATCCTTCGCGTCTATGCTAACATCCGCCGCGCTGGGCCCGTTTATGTATCGGCGAACCGCTCTTTTCCGTCTGATATCGACATGGCTTTAGATTGCCCAATCATCATCGACCGTTGGCCGAGGCGGGGTCCCCTCGCGGGTTTGTACTCCACGCTCGGGTATGTCCGCCAGCCCTACGTCTTCGTCGCCGCCGCAGATGCGCCGAACGTGACCTCCTCCGTCGTCGAGGAGGTCGCGGACGCTTGGGAGCTAGGTGTGCAAGCGGTCGTGCCGGTTAATGCCGCAGGGCATCTCGAACCGCTGTGCGCGCTGTACGACCGGGCCGCATTCATGACCGCAGCGACAGCAGTTTTACGCGCCGGGTCGGGGGGTGTCGCCGCCGTTGTCGAAAGACTGACGTTCAAGCGCGTCCGTCTTTCCGACGAGCGCGTTTTTACGAACGTCAATACGGTCGAGGAATACCACAACTTTGCGTCTTGAACGGTCCATTTCCGCGTTCGCGCGGGCCCGCGGCATTATTGCCGGCGGTGTAAATTCGCCCGTGCGCGCTTTCCGCGCAGTCGGCGGGTCGCCGGTCTTCATGAAGAGCGGCAACGGCGCGTATCTTTGCGACATCGACGGGCACGAGTATATCGACTACGTGCTCTCTTGGGGGCCGCTGATTCTTGGCCACGCGCATCCGAGCGTCGTCAAAGCGATCGCGCAAGCCGCACAGCGCGGCAGCTCGTTCGGCGCGCCGACGGAAGCTGAGTCGGAATTGGGCGAAGTGATTCGCGCGCTGGTCCCGTCTATCGATCGCGTACGGTTTACGTCGAGCGGTACTGAAGCAACGATGAGCGCGATCCGTCTCGCACGCGGTTACACAGGCCGCGACAAGATCGTGAAATTCGCGGGATGCTATCACGGACACGGCGACTCATTTTTGATCGCCGCGGGCAGCGGTGCGCTCACGAACGGTGTTCCGAATTCACCCGGCATCACCGAAGGCGTCGCGCGAGATACGATCGTGTTGCCGTTCAACGACGCACAGGCAGTTGCGTCGGCATTCGATGTAAATCCGGAACAAATCGCCGCCGTGGTCGTTGAGCCGTACGCAGGCAATATGGGCTTCGTGCCGGCTAAACCGGGATATTTGCGGCAGCTGCGCGAGATTTGCACGCAGCACGGCGCCTTGCTGATTTTCGATGAAGTGATGACGGGCTTTCGCGTTGCGCGTGGGGGCGTGCAACAACGCGAAAACATCATTCCCGATTTGACGACGCTCGGCAAAGTGATCGGTGGCGGATTACCGGTGGGCGCATTCGGCGGCCGCGCGGATATTATGGCGCAGCTTTCGCCCGAAGGGCCGGTATATCAAGCCGGTACGCTCTCGGGCAATCCGCTCGCTATGGCCGCGGGCATTGCGACCTTGCGTGCGATTCAAAACGATGCGACGCTTTACGAACGCCTCGAGGTGCTTTCGAAGCTCCTCTGTGACGGATTGCATGAGGTCTTTGAAAAACACGGCGTTCCGCATTACAGCGTGTACGCAGGTTCGATGTTCTGCACGTTCTTCACGAACGGTCCGGTAGAGAATTTGGATGGTGCGATGGCTTCGGATACCGCGCTGTACGCAAAATTCTTCCATGCAATGCTCGATCGCGGCGTTTACCTGGCGCCCTCGCAATTCGAAACGGGATTCTTGTCCACGGCGCATACGACGCGCGAAATCGAACGCACCATTGCGGCAGCAGACGACGCGCTCAACGCGATTGCCGCGGAGGCCGCGCGCGCGTGATCGATCCGATCGAATCGGCAAAACCGCTGGTTCCCCGGTTTGAAGTAAATGAAGTCGCAATTCCGCGGCTCTTCGCCTATCATCGCGCTCTTGCAGGCGCGCTGGCTGCGGGGAAAACCGTCATCACCTCGTTCGGCATCGCGGGCCTGCTCGGTCACACGATCTCCTCTACGCAGATCCGCAAGGATCTCTCCGCGCTCGGACCTCTTGGGCGCCGTGGCCAAGGCTATGCGATAAAACCGTTAGTGGAGCAACTCTCGCTGGTTCTAGGATTAGAACGGGACTGGCGGATTGCGATCGTCGGCTTCGGCTATCTGGGCCACGCCTTCGCGACGTTTGTAGCCGCACGCGAAGAGCGGTTTAAAGTCGCAGCAATCTTTGACCGTTCCCAGGACGTTATAGGGCAAGTTTGGCAAGATACTCCCGTGCATGACGTAAGCGAACTCGAAACGGAGCTTTCGAAGGCCGATTGCAACATCGGCGTCATCGCCGTGCCCGCGCATGCGGCGCAGGGTGTTGCTGAGCGTCTTGCCGCCGTTGGGATTCGAGCTCTACTCAACTTCGCGCCGGCGTCTTTGCATTTGCGCGAACCCGTCATGGTCAGAAACATCGATCTCGCCGGAGAGTTATCGATTCTCACTCATGGCCTGACGTTCTCGGAGCGTTCTCGAATAGGGTATACAGTGTAGCGATGCCTCTTGTTTGTCTGGGCCTCTCTCATCATACGGCGCCGGTAGAAGTGCGCGAGCATCACGCGTTCCCGGCTTCGCGAATGGAAGCGGCGCTGGTCGCATTGCGCGATTATGAAGCAGTACGCGAAGCCGTTATGTTACAAACGTGCGGCCGGCTTGAAATTTACGCCGAGCTTGCGGATTACGAAGCGGGCGTCGCGCAGCTAAAGAGCTTCCTTTTGAATTTCCGTCACGGCATGGTGGCGTACGACCTGGAATCGTATCTATACACGTTGCTCGGACAGCAGGCAGTCGAGCATCTCTTCCGCGTGAGCACGGGGCTCGACTCGATGCTCATCGGCGAAGCAGAGATTCTCGGACAGGTCAAAGACGCGTACATCGCCGCGCAAGAAGCGAAATCACTCGGCAAGACGCTGCATCGCCTCTTCCGTGAAGCGATGAGCGCGGGGAAATCGGCCCGTACGCAAACGACCATAAGCGATGAGTCCGCATCTATTGCAACAGCTGCAATCGATCTTGCGAAAAAGCATTTCGGAACGCTGGCGGATCGCAACGTTGTGGTCGTCGGCGCGGGCAAGATGGGACGCCTTGCCGCGAGGCGTTTGCGCGGCGAGGGCACGCAAAATCTCGTCGTAACGAACCGCACCGTGAAAACGGCCCAGGATCTCGTTTCGGATTTGGGCTTCGGACATGCGGTGGAACTGCCCGGGTTGATCGACGCGCTCGTCTCTGCAGACATTGTAGTAACGTCTACAGGCGCTTCGCAGTTCGTGCTGACGCCTGATGTCGTGCAAGCCGCAATGGCCCGCCGTCCGGATCATCCGCTGTTCATCGTCGACATCGCGGTTCCGCGCGACGTGCATCCCGACGTTGCGTCGATCGCCAATGTCAGTTTAGTGGACATCGACGGCCTTAAATCGCACGTCGAAGATAAACTCACAGTTCGCCGTGAGGCGATTCCGCAAGTCGAAGAGATCGTCGACGAGTATCTGCAGCGCTTCCAACAATGGTATCAATCGCGCGTTGCGGTGCCGGTAATCGCGTCGCTTACGAAAAAAGCGGAAGCGATTCGCATAGCCGAGCTCGAACGGCTCTTCGCGCGCTGCCCGGATATGAGCGAACGCGAAAAGATGCTCGTCACGGGCATGTCGATGACCATCATCTCGAAGCTTTTGCATACCGTCGTGACGAAGATCCGCGACAAGGCGGTAACGAATCACTCGGAAGCGCTCGCCCACGTGCGGCTGCTCGACGAACTTTTCGAACTGAACATCGCCGAAGAACTGGCGAAGGTGCGTCCGTCGCTTCCGTCGCTCGATGTCGAGGAATGACTCTCCGCTCCTAGGTAAACGCGTTCTCGTTACGCGTCCGGCGCATCAAAGCGCAGAATTCGCCGAAGCGCTTCGCTCGCGAGGCGCGATTCCGATACTCGCACCGGCGATTGCAATGCTGCCAACGGACAATCCGGCAACGGCGGAACAAGCTGTTAACGCTGCTGCGAAAAACGCGTGGGTCGTCTTCACAAGCGCGAACGGCGTGCGCGCGTTCTTCAACATTTTAAAAGCGCGGCGCGAAGATGCGCGTGCGTTCGGCAGCGCGAAGATCGCCGCAATCGGCATCAAAACCTCACAAGCGCTGCTCGAGCATCGCGTCTACGCGGATTTGGTCCCTCATTCGTACGTTGCGGAGCATCTCGCCGACGCGCTCATCACCGCATCGAAGCCGGGGGACCGCATTCTGATCTATCGCGCCGAAGAAGCTCGCGACGTATTACCGGACCGGCTACGGAAAGCAGGGCGCGAACCGGTTGTGGTGAGCGCGTATAAGACCGTATTTACCGACGACCCGGAATTCGCACAAAAAGTCGCGCAGAGCGACATCTTAACGTTCACGAGCGCGAGCACCGTGCGCGGCTTCGCCCACAACCTGCACGGCAACGCCGCAGCCGCGCATGCCGCGCAAGGCAAGCTCGTTGCGTGTATCGGGCCGATCACCGCCGAAGAAGCGCATAAAGTGGGATTGGACGTTACCACTGTGGCCGACGAATATACGGCGGACGGATTGATAACGGCGCTCGAGCGTGCATTAGCTACTGCCTAGTGCAACAATTGATCTTCGGAGCCGCGCTCGCGGCTGTCGTCGCGATTATCGCTTGGCGCGCACACGCGCTCACGATGAGCGGCGCACTTGCCGCATTTGCCGTCGGAACCTGCGTGTTCGGCGCGGGCGGCTGGCCTTACGCAGCAGTGCTGTTTGCGTTTTTCATACCTTCGACGGTGCTTTCGCGCATCGGACGTGCGCGAAAACGCACACTCGTCGACATAGGCAAACATGGTGCGCGCGACGCCTGGCAAGTTCTTGCAAACGGCGGTATTGCCGCCGTCTGCGCTGTGCTGGGAGCACTCACGCATACCCATGCAATTACAGCTGCGTTCGCCGGAGCTTTCGCAGCCGCATCATCGGACACATGGGGCACGGAGATCGGCACGCTCGCAAAGAGCACACCGCGATCGATTCTCACGCTAAAGCCTTTGCGTACCGGTCTTTCCGGCGGCATCACGATTATCGGAACGCTTGCGGAGATCGCCGGAGCGCTTTTCGTTGGCTTAATCGCGTGGGCGCTGCACATCGCGCCATGGTGGATTGTGCTCACCGCCGGCGTTGCGGGAGCGTTTGCGGATTCTATCGCGGGAGCAAGCGCGCAAGAGCTGCGCTACTGTCCGCAATGCAAACGGAGCTGCGAAACGAACCCGCACATCTGCGGCACACCAACCAGCGTTATTCGCGGCTTCTCGTTTATTTCAAACGACGCCGTGAATTTTATTTGTACGGCTACGGGCGCTATGGTGGCTTTGCTTTTGTCATGGTGAGGTATCGAACCACCCTGAGCAAAGTGAACGCGATCGCGTTCACGCCGTCGAAGGGACACGCTCGCAGAGCGTGTGACGAATCCGGTTTTGCGAGCGCTGCGCGCTCGCCCTTCGCGTGCGCGTCGACCTAGTCGACGCTTCCTCAGGGTCGTTCGATACCTCACGATGACGAATGGGCTAAGTCTTAGCGGCCTCTTTCCCGTACGTCTTTTCCAGATAAGGAATGATGTCGTCGTCGTCATCCAGCACGACGTCGCCGTCAACCATCACCGGGATACTCGTCTGTCCGGAGACCTCTTTGACGATTCCGCGTTCGGAGTGGCTTTCCGGAACGTTCACGATCTTGTAGTCAAGCAGAAGATCGGTCATCTTTTGGCGCACGCGGGCGCAATACGGGCACCACTCCGCCTGGTACAACACGATGTTGGTATCTCGCACTATTTACTCCTAAACGCTGGAAGGGACCGGTCACGCCGCCGGTCGTAGTCTCGTTCTGAGAAGAGCACCATGGTAGTTCACGCCTGGGCCGATAACCAGCTCTTGCGGCGCGCGCTGATCGCGTCGCTGGGCCTGCACGTGCTCGTTGCGCTCCTCCTTCCCACTTGGATGCAGGCGCAATCCCAAGGGTTGCAATCAGTCGAAACGATCTCGTTCGCGCATCTCATGCGCGTAGCGATTATGCGCCCAGTGGCCCACGCTTTGCCCGCGGCCGCGCCGGAGACGAAGCGGCGCGCCTCGCACGTTTCGTTCGCCCGCCATAAATCCGAGCTAAGCGTGAACAAGCCCAAGCCGCGTCCGCGTCCAACGGAGCAAAACGGCCCCAACGGTCCGCTTGCCGCCGCGCCGAAGCACGTCGCACCTCACCAGGCGTCGCTGCTCTACGCACAGGCCAATCCGGCATCCGCCGTAACGCATGAGAGCGCCGCGTCGCAAACACCGCAGCCCGAGAGTACCGTTGCGGATCGCGCCGTCGGCGGGACGGGAACGTCAAACCGGGGCGGACTGCTTCCGTTCGGAGCGCAGCAAGAACCCGTGCTGGATCCCGGCGTTCTTTCAAAGCTTCAAGCAAAAGTGAACGGACACGTCACGCTGATCGTCGTCGTCGGTGAAGACGGTCATACGAAGCACGTCGAATTTCAGCCGCCGCTCGACGCGGAAACGGAACACGCGATCGAAGCGATTTTAGCGGATGCGACGTGGGATGCTGCCGTGTGCGGCGGCGGTGTGAGCTGCGAAGGCACCGCGACAATTAAACTGTAGCTACGACCGCAGTCATCGCAACGTCGTCGAATCCGCGAACGAAGACGCGCTCCGCCGGCGCAGCGGCTCCCGTCACGTCGCGAAAGCCCAAATCCTCGAATGCGATCTTTCGTTCCGCCAAGTGAGCAAATACGAGTGCGTCGTGCGGGCCGCTTCTCAATTGCACGCGCGCAAACCGCAGCTGCGGAACGCGTGCGATTCGTTTCTGCGCGAATTGCGTCGTCACCAGCACGCAGCTGCGTCCCTGGTACGTTGCGTCTACCCGCACGAAACCACGCCGCTCGAGTGGGCGAACCGGCGGCGCAGGCAAACGAAGATCGTCAACTTCGCGCGCGCGAAATTCGTCGCTCCAAAATAGCGCCTGACGTCCACGATACGCCCACTGCAGCGCAAACCGCGTCGCAAGCGAAAGCGCGTCGCCCGGATCGATCTCGCAGACCGCTAAGATATTCGGCTCTTCGCGCGCAACCAGCGCTGCAAGCGCGCGCATAGCGCCCGGCCTCACCAAGCCGAACGCGCGAATGTAGGAAAGCTTTAGATGATCGACTTGCCTAGGCCCGAGCAAATCAGGCCGACGGCAAGAATCGCCGTTTGATTGCGCGTGTCGAGAATCGGATTGATCTCGACCATTTCGATCGATCCGAGTTTTCCGGATTCCGCGAGCATTTCCATCGCCAAATGCGCTTCGCGAAAACTCAGACCGCCTTTTACGGGCGTACCGGTTCCCGGCGCTTCGCTCGGGTCTATGCCATCCATATCGAAAGACATGTGAATGTGCCGGCCATCGGCGCCTGCAACTTTGATAGCGTGCTCCATCACGCGCGTCATGCCTAAGCGATCGACGTCGCTCATCGTGTACGCAGTAACGCCGGACGCGCGCAAATTCTCTTTCTCCGCGGCATCAACGTCGCGCAGCCCGATTTGCACCGTATGCTTCGGATCGGCGTATCCGCTTTGCAGCGCAAACCAAAGCGGCATGCCGTGAACGTTGCCGGATGGCGAGCTGTCCGGACTGTTAATGTCGCTGTGAGCGTCCACCCATACGACGCCCGGCGCCTTGCCGCGGGCGGCGGTAAGACCTTTCAACGTGCCCATGGCGATCGAATGATCGCCGCCGAGTACGATGGGAAATCCGCCGCTGTTAACGATGTGTTCGACTTCACGAGCCAGCTCGTCGTTAACGCGTTCGATGACGTCGTAATATTTCGCGCGCAGGTCGCCTTGCTCGAACTCCTCACGCAGCGGCACTTGAAGATTGCCGTGATCGTAAATCTCGGGAATTCGCAATTCACGAAGGCGGGCGCTGAGTTGCGCATAGCGTACTGCGTACGGACCCATGTCGACCCCGCGCCGGCTGGCGCCCAAGTCCATCGGTACGCCAACGATATCGACGCGCCCAACGGCGCGGTCAGAAGCGGTGGTGCTCACGGTGCCGCAGCTTCTTCAATGGTCTCACGTGGGTCCTTGGTCAAGACCGGCTTGGCCTCGTCACGGCTGACAGATCCCGGGATAATGTGCAACAAGAGGACGCGGATAATGGCTGCCACGGGGACGGCGATGAACATGCCGGGTACGCCGTAGAGCTTCGCACCGATGAGAATTGCAATAACCACGGCGCTTGGCGAGAGTTTGATGGTGCGGCTGACGATGTTGGGGGCGATGAGGTGTCCTTCGGCCTGATTTGCAAGAACGAAGACCACGATGGCTTTAATCGCGAGCGGGACGCCGCCCGAGACAAACGCGATCGTTACTGCCGGGACGGCCGCGATCGCGGGGCCGATGTAGGGAATGAAATCCAACAGCCCGGCGAGCGCACCTATCAAGATCGCATACGGTTCGCCCACAAGCGTTAAGCCGATCGCTATTAAGATTCCGACCGTAATACCTACAAGCAGTTGTCCGCGTATAAACCCGCCGATAACCTGCTCGAGCTCCGCAAGCAATTCGAGCGTCCCTTCACGATTGCGATGCGGGATGAATCCCATGAAGAACCGCTTGATCATCTCCGAGTCATTCAGCAAATATGCACCGAGCACGGGCACGATGATACATGCGCCGATAAACGAGACCGTTCCGATGAGAACGGTGATCGCGTTACCGAATGCGGCAGCGCCGTTCTTTTGCAACCATGCCGCAATGGTTTCGGGGAATCGCGCAATTTGCTCGCGCAGGTTCGGCGGCGTGTGAACGAAGATGGGATTATTTGGGTTGCGTACGTACGCTTCCAATTTGGCTTGAATGCCGGGCCAAGAGCGAACCAACGCGCCGGTTTCCGCGGAGATCGCCGGAATCAAATACATTAAACTGACCACGACGATCCCCGCGATCACCGCATACACGATGAGAATGGAAACGATCAGCGGCAGCTTGCGGTTAAGCCAGCGGATAAGCGGATAGATCAGATACGCAAAAAATATCGCACCGACGATGATGAGAAAGATCTCGCCGATGTTTTCGATGAAACTGATGACGTGCCCAAATATCAGAACGATCAGAAACAGCGAGAGTAAGATCTTCCAGCTGTAATCCAACGTCCGCGGAGTGAGCCAGCGGTACGGCTCTTCCTCTGCACCGCGCGCTTCTTGGGCTCTCGCACCGTCGCGCTCGGCCTTCGCTTCCAAACCAAGGAGTGCGCCACGCATCGGCCAGCGGTAACGGACATAGCGCGAGATCAAGCTCGCCAAGAACCGGATGACACCCCGAAACGCTTGCATCGGGCCATCGTTGTGCCCGTCGTCGAGATCGAGCAGAAAGAAAAAGAAGCGGTGCTTCTGCGGAAGCTTCTCGCTCCAACGCCGCGCCAATTCTACGCCTTCAGGCACGCGCCGCTCGAGCAACTCCAGTACGCGCTCGTCATCCTCGCCGGCCTGACGCACCAGAGCAGTGAATTCCGCATACGACAATCCAAGGGCAAGCAGCAGCGCGCGGTCCAGCGGGCATTGCCCGTAGTAATAGTCGCCCAAAGTACCGCGTAGCGCAGCCCGAGCTTTGTCGATGAGCCGTGGCAACCAACGAATGCCGCCCAATTCATCCGACCACCGCCGAGGCGGCGCGCTTACGAGATCCACATTCGACTCTTTACCCCCAATGGCAAGGCTTCCGCTAGCGCAGCTTCGTACAAACGCCCGATGAAACGTCGAGCGATTCTTTTATGTATCGCAGCGGCCGTCTTTGCGGCTTCGCTCGGCGGTTGCGCGCGGCGGCACATTCATCCACGGCCCGGACAGCTGACATTGGGTATGGTGACGGACGTCGGGGGCCTCGGCGATAAGTCGTTCAACGACTCGGCCTACAACGGTTTGCTGCAATCGCGCGCCAATCTCGACGCGTACATCAAAGTGTTGCAGTCCAAATCCGCGGCGGACTATCAGCCGAATTTGACGGTCCTTTCCGAGGCCCGTTTCGACATGGTCTACGCCATCGGGTTTCTGATGGGCGACGACCTACAGCAAGTCGCGCGGCAGTTTCCGCAACAGCGATTCGCTATCATCGACGACGTCGTGCCGGAGCCCAATATCACGTCGATTACCTTTAAGGAAGAAGACGGCTCTTTTTTAGCCGGCGCGCTTGCGGCAATGGTCAGCAAAACGCGCCACATCGCGTTCATCGGCGGCATGGACATTCCGTTGATTCGCAAGTTCGAAGCGGGATACGCAGCGGGCGCGCGCGAGATCGATCCATCGGTGCGGGTCGACGTAAAATACGCCGGATCGTTCGACGACGTGGCTGCCGGAAAAGAACTAGCGAACGTGCTCTTCGGCGACGGCGCCGATATCATTTACACGGCGGCCGGCAAAGTCGGACTGGGCGCAATCGACGCGGCGCGCGCGCGTCCAGCGGGTTCATACATCATCGGCGTGGACAGCAATCAAGATGCCGTCGCGCCGGGTAAAGTGTTGACCTCAATGGTCAAGCACGTCGACGTAGGCGTGTTCGATGTGGCGAAAGGCATTAAAACGGCGCATCCGCTGAGCGGCCATGTCGTGCTCGGCTTGAGGGACGGCGGCATCTCACTAACCGACTTCCGATACACGCGTAGTGCCGTTACGCCGCAGATTCAGACGCGTTTGAAGAGTCTAGAAGATGCGATCGTAGCCGGAAGAATTTCCGTACCTTACACACGCGAGGCACTTGCAAACTGGAAACCCGTGACATTGTAGCGCCCCCGGCGCCCGTGCTTGCGCTGCGCGGCATTCGTAAAGCGTTTCCCGGTGTCGTCGCCGTCGACGGCGTCGATCTCGATCTGCGTCCGGGTGAAATTCACGCACTTGTGGGCGAGAACGGCGCCGGTAAATCGACGCTCGCAAACATTGCCTTCGGCGCAATCAAAGCCGATGCCGGAACGATCGACGCAAAGGGTACCGTCGGGCTGGTGCACCAGCATTTCGAGCTCGTCGGGCGTTTAAACGTGTGGCAAAACATTCTGCTCGGACGCGAGCCGCGTAAAGGCTGGCGTATCGACACACAAGCCGCACGCGCACGCGTGAGCGAACTTGCGCGGCAAAACGGCCTGGAGATCGATCCCGACGCGTTCGTCGACGAACTGCCCATCGGCGTGCAGCAGCGCGTCGAACTGTTGCGTGAACTCGAGCGTGTACCGGCGGTGCTGCTGCTCGACGAGCCGACCGCTGCACTCGCGCCCGCAGAGATCGAGAGCTTCTTTAAAACGGTCGTGCAGCTCGCGCAGCGCGGGACTGCAATTCTCATCGTGACACATAAACTGCAAGAAGTCATCGCGTACAGCGCGCGCGTGAGCGTGATGCGGCATGGGAAAATCGTCGCGCGATTTGTAACCGCCGAAACGAGTGTAGCGGAAATTGCCCGCGCGATGGTGGGTGGAAATCTTCCGCAAGTTGCGCAGCGCGAAGCCACGGTGCAAACGCCACGTTTTCACGTGAAAAATATTCGCGCCGGAAGCGGCGCTACGGCGCTTCACGACGTCAGCTTTGAGGTGTGCTCCGGTGAGATCGTCGGCATCGCGGGTGTTGAAGGCAATGGACAAACCACGCTGGCCGATGCAATTGCGGGTGTAATTCCGTATACGGGCGATATTACGCGGCCGCGCACCCTCGGCGTCATTCCGCAAGATCGCCACGTCGAGGGCTTGGTATTGAACTGGTCCGTCGTAGATAACACGATTCTCGGCCGCCAGCGTCTTTCCAAAATGCGCCACGGCATGCTGATCGATCGCAGTGCAGCGCGATCCGACGCGCAGACGATCGTTCAGCGCTTCGACGTGCGCGCCGCGTCAATTGACGTTCCGGTACGCACACTTTCCGGGGGCAACCAGCAAAAAATCGTCGTAGGGCGTGCACTCCTGGGCAATCCAGAGTTCGTGCTTGCATACCAACCGACGCGCGGCATCGACGTCGGCGCCGCGGCTCTCGTACAATCCCGGTTGATCGAAGCCCGCAACGCCGGAGCGGCGGTTCTCCTGATCTCTTTTGAGTTGGATGAAGTTCTCGCGCTGGCGGATCGCGTGCTCGTGCTGTATCGCGGCGCAATCACGGGCGAATTCTCGGGGTCGCAACTCGATCGCGGACGTATAGGCAATCTCATGGCGGGCTCACAAGCATGACTTGGCTCAAACGCAATTTCACCGGACCGCTCGGCGCGATGCTGCTCGCCTTCGTTCTTGCCGCAATCGCGATGCTGATCGCCGGCGTCAGTCCCCTAGACGGTTTCGAAGCGCTGTTTATCGGCGCGCTTGGCGGCCGCCAACAACTATCCGAAACACTCGTGCAAACGAGCGCGCTGCTCTTTCCGGCACTGGGGATCACGCTTGCATTTCGCGCCGGCTTGTTCAACATCGGCGCAGAAGGACAGCTGGTCATCGGCGGATTGGCCGCAGGCGCGCTGGGCGCGCACTTCGCCGCGCCGGCGCCAATCGCGATCGTCGTTTTGCTCGCAGCGGGCTTTGCCGGCGGCGGCCTTTGGGGACTGATCGCCGGATGGCTTCGCGCGCAATTCAGCGCGAACGAGATCATCTCGACGTTGATGTTGAATTTCGTAGCGCTCGCATTCGCAAATTATCTCGTTTCCGGACCGCTCAGAGCTTCGGCGGATTCGGGCGCGCAAACCGCACCGCTTCCGGTATCGTCCTATCTACCGTCGCTTATTCCGGGCACGCGTTTGTCCATCGCGCTGCTCATCGCCATTGCCACAGCATTTGTGCTGCGGTGGCTGTTGACCCGTACGGTCTTCGGATACGAATTGCGTGCATCGGGCGATGCGCCGGAAGCCGCGCGCCGCAACGGTGTCAACCTCAAACGCATGACGTGGCTTGCGCTTGCATTGTCCGGCGCGATCGCCGGAGCCGGCGGTGCAACGTTGGTTACGGGCGTGCTGCATCGATTCAACACACAGCTCTCGCCGGGTTATGGCTATACCGCAATCGCCGTTGCACTCGTAGGCGATCTCAATCCGCTCTGGGTCTGCGTTGCGGCATTCGGTTTCGGGATACTTGAAGCGGGTGGACTTGCAATGCAAGCCCTGGCCGATGTTCCGAAGGACGCGATCCACGTGATCGAAGGCCTGATCATTTTGGTTCTCGCCGCGCGGCGCTACGTGGCAACGCGCGCGGAGGCAGTTCCGGTATGAGCTCCGCATCTAACGCGATCGCGATCACGCTCGTTACGCTCACGCTGATCAAATCCACGCCCATTATCTACGCAGCGCTCGGCGGCGTCATCGCCGAACGTTCCGGCGTCATCAACATCGGTCTTGAAGGCATGATGGTCGGCGGCGCGTTCACCGCCGTTCTGTTCTCAGGATTGACGGGCAGCCCCATTGCGGGCATCATCGCCGGAATTATAGCGGGCGCGCTTCTGGGTCTCGTATTAGGGATCGCCGCAACGGTCTTCAAGGTCGATCAGATCGTTGCCGGCACCGGTATCAATCTGGTTGCGCTCGGCGGCGCCGCCTTTGGCCTCACGCTCATCTACAATCAGCCGGGTGCGAGTCCGCAAGTACCCGCACTCGGCAGCGCGTACTGGGTACTCGTCGTGCTCGCGTTCGTGTGCGCGGCGCTGCTCCACGGCGTGCTGTATTACACACCGTGGGGATTGCGGGTGCGTGCCTGCGGCGAAAATCCGCGCGCCGTTACGGACGCCGGCCTTTATCCGCTGCGCCTTAGAACCTACGCCGTCATCATGAGCGGAGCACTCGCCGGGCTTGGCGGCGCGTTCCTCTCCATCGGCGAGGTGAACATCTATTCGGACGGCATGACCGCCGGACGCGGGTTCATCGCGCTCGCGGCCGTCATCTTCGGCCGCTGGACGCCGTGGGGTGCGACCGGCGCCGCAATCTTCTTCGGCTTCTTCGAAGCGCTCCAGTACGTGCTGCAAGGCCGCATCGCGTGGCTTCCGGCCGATGCGATGCAGGCACTTCCGTACGTCGCCGCACTTTTCGCTATTGCGGGGCTCGTCGGCAAGGTCCGCGCCCCTGCAGCTGACGGCGTCCCTTACTAACTCCGTTCGTTCGAACGCTCGGAGCGAGGCGCGTGAGGGTGGGGCATCGTTCGGGGACCGCAGCGCGATCGACATCCTATCGAGCGCGCTGCTCAGGACAGCCGAATTTCCGCGAAAACAAAGTTTTGAAACAGCCCTCCTGGCTGGCGCGGAAATTCGGAACGTCCCCGAACGATGCCCCATCCTCACGCCGCCCGCTTCAAGCATTCTCCTCACTTCGCGCGCACGCAACGGTTTGTAATTAACAACACCTGATGCGTGCGTGCGGAGCGAGTGAAGTAAATAGATGTTTTACGCGCTGCCGCGCCGCGTTCGTTCGGGCGTCGTGTGAATTGCGCCCTAAGCCATGGATGGCGTATGAAGGCGCAAGAGGCAGGTACCTCATCGCACGGATGCGATGAGCCGACCGTGGCGCCAGAACGAATGCGGGGCGCAGCGCGTAAAACATCAGTTTGGTTCGGGAGTGACAAACGAACAAGACCCTTCCCTTCGCTGCAAGGGTCGGATAGTATAAAAGTCACAGGAGGTCGTGCCGAAAACAGAAGTATGCGGCGGATTCTTGGCTTTGTCGCCCTTTTTGGTATCGTTGCGTCGTTTACAGGCGTTGCGAAGGCTCAGAACGAGCTGCCCGCGCCGATCGCGCAGTTGCAAGAGGCGCTCAGAAGCGTCGGCGCGCATGCGCCGGCACGGCTTGCCGTCGAAGTCGAGGATCTCAGCACGGGGTACACGTCCGGCTACAACATGAACGCCGTGATGCCCGCCGCATCGACGATCAAAATCCCGATCATGGTCGAGGTTTTCCGGCAGATGGAGGCCGGGAAGTTCGGCTTTAACCGCCGCGTCGAGCTGCTTGCGAGCGATCGCGATTGGGGCTCCGGC
This sequence comes from uncultured bacterium, assembly GCA_964531205.1. GTDB lineage: Bacteria > Vulcanimicrobiota > Vulcanimicrobiia > Vulcanimicrobiales > Vulcanimicrobiaceae > JAICWY01. The sequence continues at coordinate 32,923 of CAZHGH010000007.1, read as the reverse complement.
GATATCGCCGAATCGCCCGTCGGCGCGACGTTCCCAGTCTCGACGCTGCTCGAGCAAATGATTACGGTGAGCGACAACACAGCGGCGAATATGCTGATTCGCTTGGTCGGCCGCCGCAACATCAACGCGACGATGCGCGACTTAGGTTTGCACCATACGCATCTCGCAGACTATATCCGGACGGCGGAGTGGAGCGTTCGCACTGCGCTGCGGACGACGCCGTCCGATATGGTCAGCCTGCTGAGCGACATGGCCAAGAACAAACTTATCGACGAGTGGTCGTCCAAAAAGATGATCTCCATTCTCGAGGGTCAGGAGATCAACACGCTGCTCCCGGAGCCGCTGCCCGATATTCCGATCGCGCATAAGACCGGCTCGTTCGACGATACGCTCAACGACGTCGGCATCGTCTACGCGGACGCGCCGTACGTCATCGCCGTGATGACAACGGACCTGCCGTCGTTGCCAATCGGACGCAATCTCATTCGCCACATTTCCAAAGTCGCGTACATGAATTTGCAGCGCTATGCAAAGTGGCGCGCCGACAACGGTCTGGAGTCTGCACCGCTTACCGCAACGACGCAAGCTACGCCCGCACCGGAAGCCTCCGTCGATCCTACGCAAGACGGCGGCGACGTTCCCATGTGGGGAGCGCAGAACGCGTCTGCGCCCGCACCTGCGCCTAGCGCAACGCCTTAAGCGCGAACCTCGCGCCCCGCATACGTGCGGGTTAACCAACTGGCATATTTCGATTCTCGCCCGCGCACGATGCGCTCGTAGTAATCCGCCAGTTTTTTCGTAATCGGTCCGATACGGCCGTCGCCTACCGTGCGGCGATCCACGGATTGCACGAACACCACCCCTGCGGCGGTTCCGGTGAAGAAGACTTCGTCCGCGCCATAGAGCTCGCTGCGATCGATGGAACGCTCCACAATGTTGATACCGAACTCTTCGCGCGCAATGTCCATGATCGAGCGCCGCGTGCACCCTTCCAGAACGTTTTGCGACGGGTCGGGCGTGTAAAGCACGCCGTTCTTCACAAGGAAAATGTTTTCGGCGGAGCCTTCGGCGACGTGGCCTTCATGCGAGAGCAAAATCGCTTCGTCGAAGCCGTTTGCAATCGCTTCGCTCTTCGCAAGCGCACTGTTCACGTAGAGGCCGGTGATTTTCGCGCGCGGCGGCGCGGCTGAGTCATCGGCGCGGCGCCAAGAACTCGTTCCGGCTTTTAATCCTTCGCTCGTATCGAGATAGCGCGTGAACGGCACTGGAATGATGGCGAACGCGTCCGGCACGTTGTGCAAGCGCACGCCGACGTCTTCGGCGGCTTTGAAGATGCACGGGCGCACATAGATATCGGTTTCGAAACGGTTGCGCGCGCAGAGTTCCGTCGTGATCTCGATAAGCTCGTCCGTTGTGTGTGGCAATTGCATCATCAAGATCTTCGCAGAAATCGCAAGACGTTCGTAATGCTCGCGCAATTGCATAAGAAAGAGTTCGCGTTCCTCGGGAACCCAGTAGCCGCGGATGCCTTCAAAACATCCGGTGCCGTACTGCAAGCCGTGCGTCAGCAAACCAACTTTCGCATCATCGTACGCGCGGAACGATCCGCCGGCGTAAACCGTAATCTCACCTAAATTCACTCGCGAACTCCTCGTGGGCGGGGTTCTTTTCCCATAGCCGTGGCCTCCGATTCCGGATGGCGCAGCCCGGTCCTCCGGCCGACCGTGTAGACGCCCAGGGTGCAAGCGGCGTGACGTTGCACCACTTGGCCAAATGCTCGAGGTCCTAGCGACGTTCGCCCGCTTGGGTTGCTACAGCTTCGGCGGCCCCGCCGCGCACTTAGGGTACTTCCGCCGGGAATTCGTGCTGCGCCGCGAGTGGCTTACCGAAGAGCAGTTTGCGCAATGCATCGCGATTACTCAATTGTTGCCGGGACCGGCAAGTTCGCAGACTGGAATGCTCATCGGCCTTCTGCGCGCCGGATGGCCCGGCGCCATTTCCGCATGGATCGGCTTCACGACACCGTCGGCTGTTTTGATGACGGCGTTCGCGCTGCTTTCGAGCCGCGGATTCGGGCACGCCGGTTGGCTGCATGCACTTCTTGTCGTAGCGGTGGCCGTAGTGCTGCAAGCGATTCTCGCGATGCGCCGTGCGCTCATCGTCAACGCCGTACAATTGCTTTTTGCGTTCGGGACGCTCTCCGCCATGTTGCTATTGCCCTCGGGCGCCGGCGCGCCGATTGCAATTGCGGTTTGCGCGCTGCTGGGTGCTGTGCTGATGCGTACGCCGCACCGCATCGCGCAACCGCTCCACTTGCCTGTGACTCGCGCCGGCGCACTGGCGGCAATCGCGGTGTTTGTTGCGCTGCTATTTGTATTGCCGCTGTGCGCGCAGATCTTTCATAGCCGCGAACTCGCTGTTGCATCGCGTCTATACGATGTCGGAAGTTTAGTCTTCGGCGGCGGACACGTCGTATTGCCGCTGCTGCAATCGCAGGTCGTTGCTGCGGGGATTGCGAGCTCGCAAAAACTCATCGCGGGATATGCGGCAGCACAAGCGATACCCGGCCCACTCTTTACGTTGAGTTCGTATATCGGCGGGATTGCCTATAACGGCGCGCTGGGAATTGCCGGCGCAATTATCGCAACCGTTGCGATTTTTCTTCCATCGTTCTTATTAATCGCAGGTATTGCACCGTTCTACACGCGCCTTGCGCGAAACGCACGCTTTGCCAACGCGCTCGCGGGAGCAAATGCCGGTGTCGTTGGATTGCTGGCATCTGCGTTCGTCACGCCGATTTGGACGAATGCAATACACTCGGCACTCGACGGCGTCTTCGCCGCGGGCGCTTTCGTGGCACTAACCGCGTTGCGCTGGCCGTCGTGGATCGTCGTTGTGCTCGCAGTTGTGATTGGTTTGCTGCTTCCGCAGTAAACGCGCGCCTGAAGTAGAACGTGCGTCGCATGTTGCGACGCGTTTATGTCTTAATAATTTTAATATTTGCATGCGGCGCCGGCGTATTTGCAGCGGCCGGACCGGTAGTGCTTCCAAGCGGATGGCGATTGACGCCGCCGCAAGGTGCACTTGCGCGCACCGGTACGATGCCGCAAGGCGCGGCACTCTCACCGGACGCCTCGAATTTGGCGGTCGTTGAATCCGGTGTCAATCCCGCAGCGCTCCGCGTTCTCGACGCGCACACGCTTACGGAACGCGAGGTTATTCCGCTTCAAGGCGCGTTTGGAAAACCGGTGTGGCGTGACGCTACACACGTCTTGATTGCAGGCGCAAATACGGACGCGATTCTAACTGTAGATCTGCAAAGCAAAGATGTATCGCAATTAGCGCTCGGCAAGAAGAGCTGGCCATGCGCGATTGCCCTTCATGGCACGACGATCGCAACGGCTAATGACGGCGATGCATCCGTGACGATCCTCGACGCAAGCGCAACACCCGTGACGGTGCACGTAGGCGAACATCCCGCCGATCTCGCATTTTCGAACGACGGCAAAACGCTGTACGTAGCGGTGCGCGGAACAAACGCCGTCGCCGCCATCGATGCCGTGCGCCATACGGTGATTGCGACGATTCCAGTCGGTTTGCATCCCGCAGCGCTGGCGCTCAACGAAGACGGATCGCGTTTGTACGTCGCGGAAAGCGACGACGACACGGTCTCGGCAATCGCAACAAGCAGCAACCAAATTCTGGATCGTGTTTCCGTAGGGTTACGCAACGGCCGCGCTTCCGGGTACGGCGCTTCGCCGAACGGACTGCTCGTTCGCGGCGACGATCTCTTCGTCTCGCTGGGCGCTGAAAATGCGATAGCATTGATTCGCAATGGAGCGGTGATCGAACGCATCCCGGCCGGATGGTATCCGACCGGCGTCGCACTGGGCGCAGACGGCACGCTCTATGTAATCGACGGCAAAGGCGAGAGCGCTCCGCCGAATCCGCAGTTCGATCCGGCGAAGCGGCATTCAGAGGGATACGTCGCGAGCATCACCGTGGGTTCGGTCCGCGCAATTCCAGCTGCGATATGGGCAGCCGCGCAACGCGAAACAAGCGCCGTGGTTGCGAACGCGCAGCCGCAGTGGACGCCTGCGCCGCGTACGGTTGTGCGTGCAAACGGACCGATCCGGCACGTGATTTACGTCATCAAAGAAAACCGCTCGTACGATCAAGTGCTCGGCGACATTTCCGGTGCCGACGGCGATCCGAAACTCCTGTGGTTCGGCACGAACGTTACGCCGAATCAGCACGCCATCGTGGAGCGCTTCGGCGTTTTCGATAACGCATACGCGGATGCGCAGGTGAGCGCGGACGGCCACAACTGGACTGACGCGGGATTCGCGAACGATTACGTGCAGCGCTATTGGCCGCCCAATTACGGCGGACGGCGCGATTTATACGATTTCCAAAGTGGCTCAGCGCCCGACGTTCCGCATAACGGGTACCTCTGGGATGCGGCAAAACGCGCGCACATCACCTACCGCGATTACGGCGAGGACGTCGATGAAGCGCCGCATTCGCCCATTCGTATGTCGATTAACACAATGCCCGGCCTTACCGGTCATTTCGATCCGCGGTACATCGGGTGGGACCTGCATTATAGCGACTTGGATCGTTTTGCAGAATGGCGGCGCGAATTCCGCGAGTTCGTAGCGAACGGCAATTTGCCGCAACTCGAAATCGTGTATGTGCCGAACGATCATACGGCCGGCACACGCGCCGGCGAGTTGACGCCGCAAGCGTACGTTGCAACGAACGACTGGGCAGTAGGGCGGCTCGTCGAAGAAGTCTCACATTCACGCTACTGGAAGTCGAGCGCGATTTTCGTCCTCGAAGACGACGCGCAAAACGGTCCCGATCACGTGAGCGGCCAGCGCTCCACCTTTTACGTAGCGAGCCCTTATGCGCTGCATGGCGTGCATCATGCGCACTATTCGACGGTAAGCTTTGTCCATACTATCGAATTGCTGCTCGGCTTGCAGCCGCTTTCGATATACGACGCGACCGCGCGGCCGCTGTACGACGCCTTCGGCGCAACCGCAGCGAATAGCACCGCGTTTACTGCGGTAAAACCCGGAACCGATATGAACGCAACAAATACGAAAGCCGCGTACGGCGCCGCCCTAAGCGCCAAACTCAACTTCAAAGAGCCTGACGCGGTTGATCCGCGCGTTCTCAACGACATCTTGGCGCACGCAATACAGCGATGAGTCCTTGGATTGCCGCGGGCACGACCTTCGTCGCTTCCGCGCTGGAGTTCGTAGAAGCAGCGACGATTGTGCTCGCGGTGGGCTATACAATCGGCTGGCGCGCCGCCCTTACCGGAGCGGCATGGGCGGCCGTCGTTTTGGTCGCGATCGCCGGATTGCTCGGGCCGGCGTTGGTGTATTACGTTCCGCTCCCGATCTTGCAGATTATCATTGGGGTGTTTTTAACGATCTTCGGCTACACGTGGCTGCGTAAAGCGATTTGGCGATACAGTGGACGCAAAGCGATGCGCAACGAGCAAAACGCTTACGAAGCCGAGATCGCGCAACTCCGCGCACACCAGGACGAACAGCGTTTTGGATTCGCCACATCGTTTAACGGCGTGCTTCTCGAAGGTTTGGAGGTCGCCGTCATCGTGATCACGTTTTCGGCGGATCGTGCAGGCTCGTTTGTGTATGCGGCAGCCGGAGCGCTTGCCGCCGGAGTCCTCGTGTTGATCGCCGCCGTGATTCTTCGCAAACCCTTCGCACGCGTACCGGAGAACGCGATGGGATTTATCGTAGGGATTATGTTGCTTTCTTTCGGTACGTTTTGGAGCGGCGAAGGCTTGGGACTGCACTGGTGGGCCGGTGAAGCGACCTTGCTCTGGATAGTGCTCTTTTACGTCGCAGTCTCGTTCGCACTCATCGGCATGTGGCGTAAGCGGGTCGCTGCATGAGCCGCATCTACAAGTTCGTCGCAGGCAACTCGCGCGTAACGCCGATCGGCATAGCACTAGCCGTCGCGCTGGCTATAGCGCTGCGCGGTCAGGGCGCATGGGCCTCTGGGATTTATCTCAGCGTTCTCGCAGTCACTCTGGCTATAAGCACCTTGGAGCCTGTACAATAAGCAAACATCACTTTTCGTAAGTGCCGCCCGGCACGGATTGGGGGAACGCGTTCGATGTCCACCGCCGTATCGCAGCAAACCGGGAACCGTTGGCTGATTGCCCTCGCCGGTGTAATCGTCATGATTTGCCTAGGGACGGTCTACTCGTGGAGTCTCTTCACGAATCCGCTTATCGCTAGTTTCGGCTGGTCAACGCAGGAAACAACGCTGACCTTTGAACTGGCGATTTTCTTTTTAGGCGTAGGCGCCGTTATCGGGGGACGCTGGCAAGATCACGTAGGACCGCGTACGGTCACGATCGTCGGAGCCGTTCTGTGGGGAATCGGCGTACTGCTCGCCGGCGTCGGCACCGTGGGTCTCGGCAAATGGTGGCTGTATCTGACATACGGCATTATCGGCGGCATTGGGCTCGGAATGGCTTACATCAGCCCGGTCGCAATGGTCACGAAATGGTTTCCGGATAGGCGCGGTTTGGGAAGCGGCATGGTGGTGATGGGGTTTGGCCTCGGCGCCTTCATCTACAATCAGATCGTCACGCGTGTTCCGGCGTTTGCGGCCGCAGCGAAAGCATCCACCAAATTCGTTACCGCGAAAGCAGCTGCAATCAAAGCGGGTACCGCGTTTAACGCCGCGCAATATGCGTTGACGCCCGACCACGTGCACGCCATTATGATGACGTTCATTGTCTCGGGCGCCGTATTTTTGGTAATCGGTACGCTTTGTGCGATGGCACTGCGCAATCCGCCGGAAGGCTACACGGTACCCGGTGCCGTTGCCGCGGCATCCGCAGCCGGACCCAGTTACACACCAGGTGAGGCACTCTCGACGCCGCAGTTCTATGGTTTGTGGCTGTTGCTCTTTTTAAACGTTACCGCAGGCATCTTGATCATTTCGAATGCCGTACCGATCTACATCGAACTTACCGGAGCGACTGCTGCTGCGGCGGGTGCCATCTACGGATACGTTGCCGTTTGTAACGGCTTAGGGCGATTCTTCTGGGGCTCCGTATCGGATCGCTTGGGTCGTAACATGACGTACACCGTCATGTATCTCATCCAGGTCGTCATATTTTTCGCCATGGCGCGCTCGCATTCGTTCGGCGCAGTTGCGTTTGAGTTCGCTGTTGTGCTGCTCTGCTACGGCGGCGGATTCGGCGTGATGCCCTCGTTCAATGCAGATTATTTCGGCACGCGCTATCTCGGGCAGAACTACGGCATGATTCTCACCGCATGGGGTGTCGCAGGTGTCGTGGGCCCGCTTATCGCTGCTACAGTGAGAGATCGCACCGGATCGTACAGCGGCGCGCTAATCCCCGTTGCGATCATGCTGCTCATCGCGGCGATCATTCCGTTCTTCATTAAAAAACCGCAGCCGAGACAAACACCCGTCACAACCTAAGCGGGCAGATCATGAAAACCAACCGTCCAACCATCGATCTCAACAGCGTTTTGGAGCGCGCCGGCGACGAGCTTTCAGCCCGCCTCGGTGCGCTACCGAACGTCCCATCGGCGCGCACGCAAGAGCTGCAAGCGCGCATCAAGCACGCAAAAGCGGTGCCCAGCGTTTGCGCATATTGCGCCGTTGGATGCAGCACGCTTGCGTACGTTTCCGATGACGGCAAACTGCTCGACGTCGAAGGCAATCCCGACAGCCCGGTCAATGGCGGTCATCTTTGTCCGAAGGGATCGGCGCTATTCGGATTCACGGTAAACGACCGGCGCTGGACCACCGCAAAGTATCGCGCTCCTTATAGCGATAAATGGGAAGACCGGCCGCTGGCGTGGGCGATGGAGCGGATCGCGAATCTCGTGAAAGAGACGCGCGACAAAACGTTCGTGCGTGAAAAAGACGGCAAGCGGGTCAATCACACGCTCGGCATCGCAACTCTTGGCGGCGCGACGTTTGCAGTGGAAGAGAACTATCTGCTCGGCAAACTCTTCCACTCTTTGGGTGTCGTTTCGATCGAAAACCAGGCTCGAATATGACATAGCTCGACGGTGCCTGGTCTAGGCACCTCGTTCGGCCGCGGCGGCGCAACGACGTTTCTGCAAGACTTGCAGAACGCGGATTGTATTTTGATCGAAGGCAGTAACTTCGCCGAAGCGCATCCGGTTGGTTTCCGTTTCGTGGTTAAAGCGAAGGAGCGCGGCGCGACGATCATTCACGTCGATCCGCGCTTTACTCGCACCTCGGCACTTGCCGATTTCTACGTGCCGATTCGCAGCGGCAGCGACATCGCGTTTCTCGGCGGCATCATCAATTGGGTGCTGACGAACGAACGGTATTTCAAAGAGTACGTCGTCGCCTACACCAACGCGCCGAACATCGTCAATGAAAAGTTTCAGGACACCGAAGACCTCGACGGTCTCTTCTCGGGCTTTCACGGTGAAGACACCGGTCTTTCACAGATGTCGCACTACGGTTCGGCGGCGGGCGGCCGCGGAACGGCAGGCGGATACGACTCAAGCACGTGGCAATTCGAAAAAGACGAGTTCGGCATGCCCGTGCGCGACAACACGTTGCAAAATCCGCGCTGCGTATTCCAAATTCTCAAGCGGCATTTCTCACGCTATACACCGGAGATGGTCGAGCAAATCTGCGGAACGCCGCAATCGCTCTTCCTTCGCGTTTGTGAAGCACTAGCAAAGAACAGTGGACGCGACCGCACGACGGCGTTTGCCTATGCCGTCGGCTGGACGCAGCACACCGTCGGCGTGCAATATATTCGGACCGCATCGATTCTGCAATTATTGCTCGGCAACATCGGGCGCCCGGGCGGCGGCATCATGGCGCTGCGCGGACACGCGGATATTCAAGGCGCAACCGATGTTGCAACGTTGTACGATCTCTTCCCGGGATATCTCGCCGTTCCATCGATAACGCGCGACGAACAAACGCTCGCGGCATACCTCAAAACCAACACCAAGCCTACGGGCTGGTGGGCGAATTACCCGAAATATTTCATCTCGCAGCTCAAGGCATTTTTCGGCGATGCTGCAACGAAAGAAAACGATTTCTGTTTCGAGTACTTGCCGCAACTCACCGGCGATCACTCGACGATTCCTACGACGTTCGCGATGAAAGACGGCGAGGTGAAAGGCTATTTCGTCATCGGGCAAAACCCGGCGACGTCGGGCCAAAACACCGAGCTCATTCAAGCGGCGATGGATCGCCTCGAATGGTTCGTCAACATCGACGCGTTCGAAAACGAAACGTCGTCGTGGTGGAAACGCGAGGGCGCAGACCCTTCGAAGATCGGAACCGAGTGCTTCTTCATTCCGGCGGCAACCGTGCTTGAAAAAGAAGGCACCATGACCAACACTAATCGCATGCTGCAGTTCCACGAAAAAGCAGTGGAACCGGCCGGCGAGAGTGTGAGCGACGCATGGTTCCTCTACCAGCTCGGAAAACGCCTCAAACAGCTCTACGCAAACTCCACCGATCCGAAAGATCGCCCGATTCTCGACATGACCTGGGACTACGAAAGCGAGAACGAGCACGAGCGGCGCAAAGGTGAACCGTCGGTGCTCAAGGTCATGCAGGAGATGAACGGCTTCAATATCGCTACCGGCGAGCAGTTGAGCGGGTTCGGCGATTGCAAAGACGATGGAACGACGGCGTGCGGCGTGTGGATTTACTCCGGCGTTTGCCCCGACAAACACACGCATCGCGCGCGTAACCGCAAGGGTGACGACTATACATCGCTCGAGTGGGGCTTTGCATGGCCCGCAAACCGCCGCATGCTTTACAATCGTGCATCCGCGGATCCCGACGGCAATCCATGGAGCGAACGCAAAAAATACGTGTGGTGGGACGCGGAAAAAGCGCAGTGGACCGGTTACGACGTGCCCGACTTTCCGCGTGACAAAGCGCCCAACACGGCGGCTGTGCCCGGCGGAAAGGGCATGGACGCGCATTCCGGCGCGGATCCGTTCATCATGCAACTCGACGGGCGCGGACAATTGTTCGTCGCGGCCGGCTTAAAAGACGGCCCGATGCCGGCGCACTACGAGCCGATGGAATCCGTCGTTGAAAATTTGCTATACAAGCAGCAGCATAATCCGTCGCTGCGCCAGTGGAAACGGCGCGACAACCCGTACAATGGGCCGATCGATCCGCGTTATCCGTATGTGCTTACCACGTATCGCATAACCGAAATCTCCGGTATCTATACGCGGTACATTCCGTGGCTTGCAGAACTGCAGCCCGAGGCATTCGCCGAAATCGATCCGGATCTCGCCGTCGAGAAAGGCATTCGTAACGGGGATTACGTGACGATCTCATCCGCAGTCGGTGAGATCGAAGCGCGCGCCTTGGTGAGCGGACGTATGAAGCCGTTACGCATCGGCAAGGGTCAACGCGTGCATCAAATCGGCATGCCGTACATCTACGGGAATTTCGGCTTTACCAAAGGCGATACGACGGGCGACGTCATTCCGCTCGTGATGGATCCGAACGTTTCGATTCACGAAGCAAAGACACTCACATGCAATATCCGGCCGGGCCGCCGTGCGCGCCGCACGGGACCACTGCTGGAAGACCAGCCGGTTCCACCGGACCAGCAAGAGCCCGAAGGCCAACCCGAAACCCACGGGATTGACACGGGAGAGATCGATGCCTAACGGCTTCTTCACCGACACAACGATCTGCATCGGCTGTAAAGCGTGCGAGGTCGCCTGCAAACAATGGAATGAACTGCCTTCCGACGGTTTCGATTTCACCGGAATGTCTTACGACAACACCGTAGAGCTTTCGGGCACGACGTGGCGGCACGTCGCCTTCGTCGAGCAAGTGCAAATCGACACAGATTCAGTGACGGACCGTTGGTCGATGATGAGCGACGTCTGCAAGCACTGCACGCACGCTGGATGTTTGGAAGCGTGTCCGACGGGCGCGATCATTCGGAACGAATTCGGCGACGTCTACATTCAGCCCGATGTGTGCAACGGATGCGGATACTGCGTGGTGTCGTGTCCGTTCGGCGTCGTGGACGTGATCGGCACGCTTACCGGGAACGGGCAGTATAGCACCGCTACGCTTAATGAGGATCGGCTTGAAACGCGCGCGACGGCGGTGCAAGGACACGGCGGCGTCGCGGGTAAGTGCACGCTGTGTTACGACCGCCAGCGAGCCGGCTTCATTCCCGCGTGCGCAAAGGCGTGTCCGACGCAATCGATTCAATTCGGCGACGTTGACGAACTGAAAGAGCGCGCACGCAAACGTGTGGAAACGCTGCTCGATCGCGGCGTGCAAAACGCATCGTTATACGGCGTCGATTGGGATAGCAGCGTAGGAGATCTGAATGCGTTCTTCTTGATCACCGATCAGCCCCAAGCGTACAACTTGCCGTCCAAACCTGTGCTGCCGTCGACGCGTCAACCCGCCGCATATTCGGCCGGCGCGCTGACGTTGCTCGCGCTCGCGGTAGCGGGCCTTGCGATCTTCAGGAAAAACGCATGAACGAGTTGCACACGCAGGAACCCGAACCGCGCACCTATTTCGATCGGCCGCTGCTCAAGAAGCCCCACTGGGATTGGAACGTCATTTCGTACTTGTTCCTAGGCGGCATCATGGGCGGAACCGGATTGCTCGCGGCGCTCGCGCAGCAATCGGAAGAAAAAGCATTGGAGCGAAACGCGCGTTATCTATCGGTTCCCCTTGCAATGATCTGCCCCGCACTCCTCATCGGCCATTTGGGACGCCCTGAACGTTTTTTGAACATGATGCGCATCGTGAAGTTCAAATCCGCGATGTCCCTCGGCGTTTGGGGCCTCATCGGATACTCCGGATTTGCCACGCTGAATGCCGCCGCGCTGCTCGCGCGCCGCAACGTCAATCCGCTAAGCAGCGCTATACAAGCCGCTTTTGGCGGATTCATCATGACGTACACGGGCGTGCTGCTCAGCGCGACTGCAATTCCGATTTGGGGCAAGGGCAAGTATCACATTCCGGCGATGAGCGTCGCTTCCGCGCTCTCGGGTGCGTGCGCGCTGAACTCAATCGCACTATCGTTTGACGGCAACGGCGGCTCGGCGCAGCACAAACTCGAGAAACTCGAGGCGTGCTCCGCACTTGCGGAACTTGCATTGTTGCTGCATTTTCGCTCGTACGCCGGCAGCACGGGCAAACCGATGTACGAAGGCGAGCGCGGTGACCGTTTGCGGACGTGGACCATGGGCGCCGGCATCGCCGCGCCGCTGCTACTCAACCTTCCGTCGATTCTGTCCGGAAAGAACTCGAAGAAGCCTTCGTTTTTGCGCACGCTTGCAGCCGGCGCATTGGCGCTTGCAGGCGGGTATATTCTACGCGAAACGCTTATCGAGTCGGGGAAAGAGTCCGCCGACGATCCGAAGGAAGCATTCGTACAACCCGCATGATCGATGATTCGCAGAGCCGCCCCGGCCTCACGGTCGCTGCGAACGTTCTGGTAATCGACGGAGACGAACGGCGCGAAGTCGTCGACGATCTCGCAACTGAAGAACCGCTCGAGATTCGCATCGTAGCGAACGGACAGACGCGCACTGCCGCAGTCACGATGCGCACGCCGGGCAACGATTTCGAACTTGCTGCCGGCTTTCTTTACACCGAAGGCATCATCACCTCGCGCAACGAGATTGCGGGGATTTCATATTGCATCGATCGGGACGTCGATCCGGAGCAGCGCTACAACATCGTCAACGTTGCGCTGTCGGGCACTCAAGAAAGGCCGCTCGATCGCCTGGAACGGCATTTCACGATGACGAGCGCTTGCGGCGTATGCGGGAAAGCAAGTATCGACGCGCTTCAAACGCGTGCGGAGCGGATCGACGATTCACTCAGCGTCGACGTCTCGCTCATCGGCGATCTACCGCAGAAGATGCGCGACGCGCAGCGCGTGTTTGCATCGACGGGCGGTCTGCACGCCTCCGCACTATTCGATCGCGAAGGACGGCTTCTGATATTGCGGGAGGACGTCGGGCGCCATAACGCACTGGATAAAATCGTGGGCTGGGCGTTGCTCGATGGACGTCTTCCGCTGCACAGCTGCATACTGCTCGTGAGCGGCCGCGCGAGTTACGAGCTATTGCAGAAAGGCATCGTCGCGCGTATACCGATCGTTTGTGCCGTATCCGCACCGAGCAGTTTGGCAGTAGAGTTGGCGACGCAGTTCGGTGTGACGCTACTAGGCTTCGTGCGCGGCCGGCGTGCGAACGTTTATGCCGGAAGGGAACGAATCAGCCGAGGAACTCGCGCAGAAGTTCGTTGAAACGCTCGGGCGCGTCGGCGTTCGTGACGTGGCCCGCCTCAACGATCGTCTCCATACGCGCACCTGGAATACCGCGCGCGATCTCTTCGGAAAGCGGTGCAGGCGCGACGCCGTCCTTACCGCCGTGAATGACCAACGTAGGGACGGAGATGCCACTTAAAATATTTCGAAAGTCGCCCGTCCATGTCGCATGTGTTGCAGCGATGTATGACTCTACGCTCTTCCACGCCATCTGCGCGATCGTTTCATCGGTGCGCTTGCCCGGCGGCATACCAAGTTTACGCGCGCGCTCGCGCGCAAATGCTTCCATCGTACCGGCAGCTTTAACGCTCGCAATGACACTCTCGACGTAAGCCTCTGCATTCGGGTATGCCGCGAAGCTGCCGACGAACGTGAGCGAACGTATGCGTTCCGGTGCGCGCTTCCACAGCTCGAAGCCGACGACGCCGCCGAGGCTACACCCGACAAAGTGAAAATTTTCAAGGCCGGCTGAATCCGCAACCGCAAGGACGTCGTCGACAAAGCCGTGGCGCGTAATGCGTTCGGGCGGCGGATCGGGGCGTGCAGCGCCGTTTCCGCGCAGTTCCACGGCGAAGCAGCGATACGAACCGGCGAATGGTTCGAGCTGATAATCCCAGATTGCTGCGGTCGAGCCGACGCCGTGTACGAAGACGACAGGCTCACCACGCTCGCCCGATACGCGCGCCGTGGCAACGGTTGCGTTCACGCAACCGCCTCGCGCTTGTCGCGCACGAACTGCAGCACGCGCTCGAGCGGCTGCGCATTCAGCACGTCGTCCGGTGTTAGGCCGGCACGCCGTGCTTGACTGACGGCAAGTTCGATTTGCGCCAGCTGCGCGACATCGTGCGCGTCGCTGTCCACAGTAAAGGTCACGCCGAAGGTTTTCGCGCGCTGCGCGAGCGCCGACGGAAGGTCCAGCCGCAACACTTGTCCGTCGATTTCTAGCGCCGTGCCCGTTCGCGCTGCCGCTGCGAACACCGCATCGTAGTCGAATTCGTAGCCGGGAAACGATTCCAGATTTCGTCCCGTCGGGTGTCCGATTATCGATACGTGCGGATTCTCGCAAGCGCGAATGAGGCGCCGCGTCATCTCGTCGCGCGAAAGATTGAACGCGGAATGCACGCTCCCGACGACGATGTCGAGTTCCGCAAGTGCCTCGTCGGGATAATCCATCGAACCGTCGGGCAAGATGTCGACCTCGCTGCTGCACAACGTACGAATCCCGTACCGTTCGCCGATCTCTTGCACGCGCGCACGCTGCTCGCGCAACGCATCGGCTGTGAGTCCGATTCGGCCGCGCCCGTGCGAATGATCGGATATCGAGTGATACTCGTAGCCGCGCGCGGCGGCGGCTTCGATCATCTCCTCCAGCGATTGATTGCCGTCGCTCCAAGTGGAGTGCATGTGAAAATCGCCGCGTATATCGGCAAGGTCGAGGATACGCGGTATCGCGTTATTGAGCGCAAGTTCGACCTCGCCGATGCCGCTTCGCATCTCCGGAGGAACGTACTGCATTCCGAGCGCTGTATAAACGCCGGCTTCGTCGCGGCACGTGATCACATCGCCCGTCTCGAGATTCAAGATGCCGTTTTCGCTCACGCGCAAACTTTTTCGCACAGCATATTCGCGCAACTGGATGTTGTGTTCGCGGCTTCCTGTAAAGTGCTGCAACAGATTACCGTACAAATGATCGGGCAGCACCCGCAGATCGATTTGCAAACCGTCTTCCAGCCAAATGCTGCCCTTTGTAGGGCCTTCCGCGAGCACCGCGCGCGCGCGATCCCAATTCACGAAGCGTTCGATCACTTCGGCAGCTGCGTCGGAGGTGCAAACGATGTCGATGTCGCCGACCGTAACCTCCGCGCGGCGCAAACTGCCGGCGTACGTCAAACGATGGAGCGGCGGACCGTCCCCTAGAAACGCCATCACTTCCCGCGCTATGGCCAGCGCGCGCCCTAACGGCGTGCGATGTTGCCGTCCGCGAAATGCAAGAATTCCGCGACGCATATTTTCGATGGTTTTGCGTCCCATGCGCGGCGCGGCGTCGAGCACGCCCGAGTCGATCGCCTTCTCGAGATCCGCGAGCGAACCGATACCGTACTGTTCGAACAGTAGCGCGGCCGTTTTGATGCCGATGCCCGAGACACCCAGCACCTCGAAAATCGTCGCGGGATAGCGCGCTTGCAGCGTTTCAAGCTGCTCGCATGTGCCGGTGCGGCAGATCTCTTCGATCGTCGCCGCTAGCGACTTGCCGATGCCCGGCAGCGACGTCAGTTCGCCGGCGGCAATGAGATCGGTTACCAGGCCTGCATTTTCGATTGCCGACGCGGCGCGCTCGTATGCCATAAACTTGTAAAACGTCTCGCCGGAGAGCTCCATGAGCTTCCGGATCCGCATCAGCGATTGCGCGATTTCGGCGTTGCTCGGCATGGAGGCTCTCTTCGTCGCGGCGTGCTATAGTACCGCGTGACCAGGCCGAGACTGCGGCCGGAGATTTTCAATCTGCCGGTCGAAAAGATGCGCGAGGGCTACTACTCCGACACCTACTTCAACCGGTCGCGACAAATCCTGGAACGCGACGGCCATCACCCCATCGTGCGCATGCAAGTCTTTCAGCGCAACGATGCGGTGCTTTCGGGTATCGACGAGGCGATAGCGATTCTGAAACTCTGCTCGGGCCGGCATGACGCTAGCGGCAGTTGGCAAGACGGCTGGCCGCAACTCCGCGTGAAAGCGTTATTCGAGGGCGATCGGATCGCGCCGTATGAAACGGTTATGACGATCGAAGGCGACTATGCACTCTTCGCGCATCTCGAGACGCCGTATCTCGGCGTGCTTTCGCGACGTACACGTATCGCAACGAACGCGCGCCAAATCGTCGATGCGGCCGACGGCAAACAAGTGCTGTTCTTTCCGGCACGTTTCGATCATCATCTCGTACAGACCGGCGACGGCTACGCTGCGTACATCTCCGGCGCACTCGGCGTGTCAACCGATGCAAACGCGGAGTGGTGGGGTGCACGCGGCATGGGAACGGTTCCGCATGCTTTAATTGCCGCGTACGGCGGCGATACGGTGCTCGCGACGCAGAAATTCGCAGAGTACGCCAACCACGACGTGAACGTGATCGCGCTCGTCGACTTTGAAAACGATTGCGTCGGCACCAGTTTGGCGGTGGCGAGAGCGCTTCGCGATCGCCTGTGGGGCGTGCGATTGGATACGTCGGGAACGCTCGTCGATAAATCGATTTGGAACATGATGGGCACGTTCAAACCCACCGGCGTGAATGCGCAGCTCGTCCGTAACGTGCGTAATGCACTCGACGCCGAAGGCTTTACGCACGTGAAGATCGTCGTCAGCGGCGGCTTCAACCCGCAGCGCATCCGGGAGTTCGAACGGGATCGCGTACCCGTCGATGCATATGCGGTCGGCAGTGCGTTCTTCGAGGGTTCTGGAAAGTTCGATTTCACCGCGGACATCGTTGCGCTTCAAGCAGACGGAGAGTGGCGTGAATGCCACAAAGTCGGACGCCCGGAGCGTACGAATCCGCTGTTAACACTTGTGGAGTAACGTGGCACTGCTCGAAATGCGCGATGCGACGTTCGCGCGGCGCGGAACGACCGTCGAGCCACTGACATTGTCGGTCGGCGAAGGTGAGCGGCTGGCATATGCATGCGTCACGGATCGCTGCGCGTCGATCGTTGCGTTGATGGCGGCGGGTCTCGTAAAACCGACAAGCGGCAACGTCTTTATCGGCGCCTTCGATCCGCGCATTCAACCGGTGCAGGTAAAACGCATGATTGGCTTCGTTCCGCACGAAGCCGTCCCGCACGCCTTCGCAACCTTTACGCGCTACATCGAATATCGTGCGGCCCTTTGGGGATTGCCGCAAGCCGAAGCCATCGTGCGGGCCCGTGCGCTGCTCGCGCGGCTCGATGGCGTGCACGAAGCGTTTGCCTATCCCCTGGTGGGCGCGTTGCTTGCACAGCCGCGATTACTCGTACTGGATCGTCCGCAAACTGCCTATGCGCCGCAACTTTTTGCAGCGGCCGGTGAGTGCGCGGTTTTCTCGACGCATGCCTCGGAACGCGACGCACAGCGGTTCGAAAGCGCGGCTGCGGTGCGCGTGTAATGCACGGCGCTGCGATGTTCGCTATCGTCTCGTCGCGCTTACAAAAAGAAGCGCGGCCGATGCTCGTAAGCGCCGCAGCATGCGCGTTAGTGGCGTATTTACAGCGCTACGACGACGCGCTCGCGCAATTTGCAGGATGCCTCGTGTTCGGCTCGCTCATCGGGATTACCACCGCGGTGCTGCAGCGCGGATCCGGCCGCTTTCGCGAACTGGAGCTTTGCGAACAAAGCGCGCCGTTATATGGACGCGAACTTGCGCGTGCAACCGCTCTGGTCCCGTGCATCGTCGTAACGGCCGCATTGATTGCCTATTGGATCGTCGCAGCTGTCTACTCGCATCCCTCAGGCGTTTTCGTAGCGCTTTCACTTGCGGGAGTAAATGCCGTCACGCTTACCGCGCTCTCCGCATCCGTGCGTACAGGGCCGGCGCGCATGCTCTACATTGCGTTAGCATGCGGCGTTGCGGCCCTTACATTCGTTCTTGCATCGAGCTGGGCGGTCGCCGCAGCTCTCGCGTGCGCGCTAGCCGGATTTATCGCGCTGCGTCAGTACGGCGAAGCTCTCGCGCGCTACGATCCGGTGTAAGCGTAAAGCTATACCGGCGTCGATTGGGCCGAGGCGAGTTTCTCCAGAATTGCGCGGTTGAATTGCGGCAAGTCGTCGGGATTACGCGAGCTGACCCAATTGCTGTCTTGCACGACGGGTTGATCGCGATATAAGCCGCCTGCATTGCGAATATCGTCCGCAATCGAATTCACGCCGGTCAGTTGGCGCCCGCGAACGATCTGAGCGGAGATAAGCACCTGCGGTCCGTGACAGATAATGAACATGGGCTTCTTCGCGGCATCGAACTCACGTACGAAGCGCTGAACCTCTTTATTCATACGGATGTGGTCAGGGGACGTGCCGCCCGGGATGAGCAGCGCATCGAAATCCTCACCGGTACAGTCGCCCACCAACTCCTCAGCCTTGACGGAGGCGCCTTCATCTAAACCGCGTTTCCCGCGAATCTTCTGGCGCGACTTCTCATCCATGCCGACGATCGTGACGATGGCGCCTGCTTCCTCGAGCGCGCGCCGGGGCTCCATGAGTTCCGATTCTTCAAAACCGTCGCCGACTAGCGCGGCGATGCGTTTCCCTTCGACTGATTGCATCCGCCCACGATTCTCCCCAGGTGCGCGGGGTCCCCTTACAGTGTACCGCCGGTTTCCTGTACGGCCGTGCGGAGCAAGTAGGCGAGCTCGACTTCGATTTTGCCTAATGGATCGAGCAGCGGATCCTCCGCGATGCTTTTCAGCGTTGCATTGCGTTTGGTCATGTCGGCTTCCGGCACCGCATGGCGCGGGTTAATCTCCCGCATGTAGATGCGCGCGTCGTAACGGATTTGTCCCTCGGGCAAAAAGTACAACGGGTCCAGACCGTACGCATACGTTTCGAGCGATAATATGCCGGTGCGCTGCATAAATTCGATCGGTTTCGATCGCAGCGCGTGAACCATGCGCGCGAGACTGCTGATGCCCACGCGCCGCGTGCCGAGAAAAACGCTCTCGAGGTCTGCGGCGCCGAGCCCGCACGCATCTGCCAACCGCTCCGGCGATACGTCTCGTTCCGCGGCAAACGCCTCTAGCGCTTTGCCGAATGCGGGGCCGCCGGCGGTGCCGAGGGTGCCGTCCCAGGCCGGGCTATGCGTCTGCGTCATAGGGTTCCTCACTAACATAAACGTCAGGGCCGCGAACGTCGACGGCGAAGCGAGCGATTCGAGCATAATCGCCGAGCGTCATTTTGCCGCTCCGGACGTCGAAACACCACCCATGCCAAGGGCATGCCACCTCGCAACCCTCAAGCCAGCCGTCCGCAATGGGGCCGCCCTGGTGCGGGCAGCTATTTTCAAGAGCGTAGAACCGGCCGGCGACGTTGAAGAGTGCGATCTCGTACCTTCCAACAGCATAGGCGCGGCCCGTCCCGGGCGGGACATCGGCGACGGCGGCGATGCGGACAAACGACATAGGAGAGACGATGGTACGCGATTATCGGGCGTGGCTGCAATCGGAATTGCAGCTTCTCGGCAATGCGAGCCAACATGCATACTCGCTCGGCCAAGCCAACATGGCGAAACGCGCGATCGACCGTCTCGATGCCGAGATCGGCGATCGCGTGGTGCTGGAACTCGAGCCCGAGTTAGCCGACGGGATCATCGAAGCACTCGAACAGCTCGCACAGGTTGAAGCACTGCCGGAACCGCTTGTCGAGCTTTTACAACTCAGCCGAACAAGCCCGCAATAAGCCCGCCGTCAACGGAGATCGTTTGACCCGTAATGTAACCGGCCGGCTCGCCGCACAAAAATGCCACCAGCGGCGAGAATTCGTTCGGCTGTGCAACACGGCCGATCGGCACTTCTTTTCCGGCTTGCGCGATTTCCGCATCGCCGCCGTACAACGAGCGCAACCGATCGGTTAAAACGCGGCCTGTCGCGATCGCGTTTACCGTCACGCCATCCTTCGAAACTTCAATCGAAAGCGTCTTGAGTGCGGAGACGAGCGCCGTGCGAAACATGTTTGAAAGCGCAAGTGTTGCGATCGGTTGTTTTACCGAAGACGACGTTAGCGCGACGATGCGGCCCCATTTGCGCTCGCGCATAGCAGGTACGACGCCTTCGATGAGCTGTAACATGCTGCGCAGCAAACTGCGATACGCCGCGTCCCAATCGTCCGGCGACGTTTGTAAAAGCGTGCCCGGCTTCGGACCGCCGCTGTTTGCAATGAGGATATCGACCCCGCCGAATGCGTCGCGCACGTCGCGCATCAGCGTTTCAATTGAACGCGCATCGCTTAGATCCACCGTAAATGCGCGCGCTTCCGGCGCGCCCGCGTTCCGTGCCTCTTCCGCAACGTTTTCCAACTGCTCCAGACGGCGAGCCGCAACGGCGACGCGCACGCCCTCAGCTGCAAGTGCCAGTGCACAGGCTTTTCCCAGGCCCGAGCTCGCGCCGGTTACGAGCGCGACGCGGTTTCGTATGGCAAGATCCACGTGACGGACTTCGGCGGGAGAAGATTGAACCTTTGCGCCGATGAGCGAGCAAACCGGACAAATCGTTGAACGGCGCACGGAGATCGTTTTTCCGACGGACGTCAATCATTATGGAACGCTGTTCGGCGGCAAAGCCGTCGCGATGATGGACGTTGTCGCCTCGATCGCGGCAATGCGCGCCGCGCATAAACCGGTCGTGACGGCATCCATCGACCGCGTCGATTTTAAATCCCCAATCCGTGAAGGCGATTTCGTCGAGACCGTTGCCCGCGTCGTCAACGTCGGACGCACGTCGGTCACCGTTGAGGTGGAACTTTGGGGTGAGATTCCGGCAACCGGCGAACGGCGCTTATCGACTGTTGGAAAATTCGTGCTGGTCGCTATCGATCGCGACGGCCGCCCGACTCCGATCAGGCCCTGACCGCGAGCGCCAATAGACGACGGCGCCGATTGCGGCAACGGCGAGACCCTGCACCAGCGGCTGCAAGTAGATCGGCTGCGCGCGCGACGAGAAGAGAATTGAAATCGAAAACCAGGCGGAAAACGCCATGATGGCCGCGCCGACCGCGATTTGCGCGGTGCGGTTGCGCGCGATCGACGATGTATTTTCTGCATACAGCTCCGGCGCTTGCCGCGGAAAGAGCAGCATGGCGAGGCCCATCAAAAAGAACACGACCATGACGGAGAGCACGCGCAGGTTCACTCCGAACACGTAACCGAGTTGAATCGACTCCACTAGGCTGAGCGATCCGAGAATTCCGCTAACCGTGAGCGCCAGCACCGGCGTATCGTAGCGTTTGTGCGTTTTTGAAAACACGCTATGGATGACACCGTCCTCGCTCCATGCATACAGCCAACGCGACTGCGCGAGGAAGTATGGAAGAAACGTTTTCACGACAATTACCGCGACGAAAACGTTCATCAAAGACGAGAGCCACGGCGGCATTACAACGCCGAGCAGTCCGGTGGAGGTGGTGTACGTCGTCTGTTTTAAGGCGGCCAAACCGGCGATGATCTGCCACGGGACAGCGTGGTAGACGGCAAACGTGAACGCGGTGTAAATTACCGTGACGATCGATACGGCGATGACGACGCCTTTGGCAACGGAGCGCCGCGCATCGATCGCTTCGCCGCCCGTTTGCGTTGCCGTTGATAAGCCGAGATATCCGAAAAACAAGACGGGCAGTGCTGTCCAAAACGCCGTTTGCGCGTCCACGCGATGCACCGGTGCGGCGGAAATTACCTGCGCTACCGAAAGATGCAGCCGGCTAGCGAGCGCCGCTTGGAAGTGTTCCGGCGTTGTGATGAATCCGGTAACGATGACGACGCTTGCAACCACGATCACAAAGCACATCGCCGAAACGGTCAAAATTGCAGCAAGGCGAACGCCGCGCACGTGAACGAGCCAGATACCCCAAATAAGCGCGAGACCCGCAATGAGCGTGCCGGGCGTCGACGATAAAAACGCCGCGGCAGTGGGAAGTCCCATCGTGCTGCACGCGTTCGCCAAAAACTTGGGCGCGGTATATGCCAGCGTGCCCATTGCAGCGGTGACGCCGAACCACGACAAAAACGTGGCGAGAAAGCCGGCAAACGGGTGAAGTGCCCGCGAGATGATGACGTACTCGCCACCGGCGCCAACTAAGCCCGAAGCAAAGAAATATCTGTACGCGATGACGGTAAGAAACGTCAGTGCGCCGCCGACGATCATCAACCATGGAACGAGATCGCCGACGCCGGGCGCGGTTTGCTGAATCTGCGTCGAGACGAAGAATAATCCGGCAGCGATTTCGTTCGTTACACCAAACGCGACGACGGACCACGGCCCGAGCGCACGGCGGAGCGCTTTCGATTCCATTCGGCTCTTCCTACGTCAACTTAGCTAAAATCTCGGATGTCGTCCCGATCTCACCAATGCGGGGAAAGATGATGCGCAGCGCGCGATCGTGTCCATCGGCGTTCATGTCGGTCATCGCGTCCGATGCAAACGTCAGATTATATGCACGTTCGTAGGCGTCGCGCGCCGTCGATTCGACGCCGATACTGGTCGCAATCCCGCAAAGCACGATATTGGTGATCCCGCGGCGGCGCAGTTGTAAATCTAAATCCGTGCCGTAAAACGCTCCCCACTGGCGTTTGTGGATCAGAATATCGCGGGCCGGATCTACCGCAAGCTCGTCGATATATTCGAAGAAATCCTTGGGCAGGTCGCCGGCCGGCGGTGGTGCCTCGGTTCGGGTTTTGATTGCGTCGCCGAAATCGGCGGACCAGCCGACGTGGACAAGCACAACGGGCAGAAGCTTCGTGCGAAAGGCGTTTACAAGCTTTACGACGTTTTCCGTCACGGTCGCTACGGGATGCACCGCTGGTCTTCCGGCGATGCCTTTTTGCATGTCGATGACGATCAGCGCGCTCTTTGGATCGAGTGCGGTAACCGGCATGCTATTTCGGCGCCAAACGGATCGCGCCGTCCAAACGAATCACTTCTCCGTTGAGCATTTGATTCTCGACGATATGCCGCGCAAGCGCCGCATACTCCGGCGGCTTGCCCAGGCGCGGCGGAAACGGCGTTTGTTTTCCGAGCGACTCGCGCGCTGCTTCGGGAAGCCCCGCCATCATCGGCGTATCGAAGATGCCGGGCGCTATGCTCATCACGCGAATCTGATGTTGGGCGAATTCGCGTGCAACGGGAAGCGTCAAACTGACGACTCCGCCTTTTGACGCCGAGTACGCTGCTTGTCCGATTTGACCGTCAAATGCCGCGACGGAAGCCGTGCAGACGATCACGCCGCGATCTTCACCGGCGGCTACTTCACGCTTGAGCATCTGCGCTGCGACCAGACGAATGACGTTGAACGTGCCGATCAGATTGACGGTAACGACCTTCGTGAAATGCTCCAGCGGCTGCGGCCCTTCGCGTCCGACGACGCGCTCCGCGGTTGCGATGCCGGCGCAATTAATCGCGCCGTGCACTGCGCCGAACTCGGTCATCGCGAGATCGATAGCGCTCTGCACCTGCGCGGGATCCGTCACATCCGTTGGAATGAAACGCGCGCGATTTCCGAGTTCGCTTGCAACATCCACGCCGTGCGGCGCGATGTCGCAAAGCACGACGTTTGCACCCGCGCCTGTAAATTCACGCGCGCACGCCGCACCTAGTCCGGACGCGCCGCCGGTAATCAAAAACGTCGATTCAGCGAGTTTCATAGCACCTCAATGATGGTCGCGTTCGCCATTCCGCCGCCTTCGCACATCACCTGCAGCCCATAGCGCCCCTTTCGCCGTTCGAGTTCGTTAAGGAGAACGGTCATCAGCCGGGCGCCGCTCGAGCCGAGCGGATGGCCCATCGCAATTGCGCCGCCGTTCACGTTGACTTTCGAGCGGTCAGCGCGAAATTCGATCATCCATGCGAGCACAACGCTCGCGAAAGCCTCGTTTACTTCAAAGAGATCGATGTCTTCGAAACGGAGGCCCGCACGCTGCAGCACCAGGCGCGTCGCTGGAATGATTGCCGTAAGCATCAATTCGGGGTCGTCGCCGATAACGGCGTTCGCGACGACGCGGGCACGCGGCCGCAATTTGCGCGCGCGTGCAAATTCGTCCGACGTAATGAGTACCGCCGCGGCGCCGTCGCTGATTTGCGAGGAATTTCCGGCCGTTATAAGACCGTTTTCTTTAAATGCGGGTTTGAGCGTCGCAAGTTTTTCAATGGACGTGTCGGTGCGGACGCCCTCGTCGCGATCCAACTGCGGCAATTGCACGATCTGCGAAGCAAAGCGGCCTTCTTGCCACGCGCCTGCAGCACGCTGATGGCTTTCCAAACTGTACGCATCGAGCTCTTCGCGCGACATATGCCAGCGTTTCGCGATCAGTTCGGCGCTAATCCCTTGATTGTAAATGCGATCCGACGGTGTTCCAGGACCATTGAGATACGAGGACCCAAGCGCAACCCGCGTCATTGATTCGACGCCGCAGGCGATAACTGCATCGTATGCATCTGCAACAACGCCTTGGGCGGCAAACGCGAACGCTTGTTGGCTCGATCCGCATTGGCGGTCGATGGTCGTACCCGGCACGTTGGCCGGGAATCCCGCGGCGAGGAGCGCGTTGCGAGCGACGTTGAGACTTTGTTCGCCGACTTGACTCACGCAGCCGGCAAGGACGTCGTCGATATCACCGGCATCCACGGCATTCCTGTCAACGAGCGCGCGGAGCGTTACCGCCAATAGCGCAACCGGATGGACATCTTTGAGCGCACCGCCGCGGCGTCCAACCGGCGTGCGCACTACATCTATAATGTACGCGCCGTTCACGATACGGCCGCAATCGGAAGATCGTGCTGCCGTGCAGCTTGTTCCCAATACGCAGACGGCTGTTCCACAAAACGCGCGGCAAGCGCATCGCGATCGTTAATATCCGCGTCGATAACTTCACGCAACCGCGTTTGAAAATGCGGCTCGAGCGCTGCAAGTGCGATCCATCCGTCGGCAGTGCGATATAGACTGTAATACGGAAGCGCGCCGCCGAGCGCACCGTCCGGCGTCGTAAGTCCATGCCGCAGCGCATCGGTCAAAGCTGCAGCGCCGTCGGCAATTGCGATTTCATAACGCGACGCTTCGCCGATTCGATCGCGAGCATATAACCCGAGGATCGCCGTGCTCAGCGCGCGTTCTGCTGCAAACATATCCGCGATAACCGTGCGCGGCATTGCCGGCGGCGCGATCAGACCTGCACGCGCTTGATACGTGAGATCGTGTCCAGCTCGATCGGCGTTCTCGCCGCGTTCCCCAACGATCGCGACGTGCACGAGGCGAGGGAAAGTGGCGTGCAACTCGTCCCATTCGAGCTCCGCCGCCCGAAGCGCGCGCGGCCGCAGCGTCGTGATAAGCAGATCGGCATTCGCGAGATGTGCAATAAGCCGGGCGCGAGCGCACTTCAAATCGATGCGCTCGATGCGCATGCCCGCCGTCAGTGCGCCGTACCAGTCAGGCGCGGCAAGCGCTAAAGCGTCTCCTTGCGGCGGCTCCAGTTTCACGACGTCGGCGCCCAGCCATGCCAGCTGTGCCGCGGCCAGCGGGCCGGGAATATTGGTCGCAAGCGCGACTACGCGAACGTCTTGAAGCGGGCGCCGCGCGAGACCGTGTGTCATCGCCGTAAAGTATGTTGCGCGGGCCGCGGAACCTTGGTATGATTCCCCGGTCGCCGGGACGGATGCGGAACGGTCCGCACCTGTACCCGAAGCGAGCCCATCCTTGAACAAGGAGTTTCTTAAACCGTGCCCCTGACCAAAGAGCAAAAAGCCGAGCTCGCCGCCAAATACGGCCGCTCGTCCACCGATACCGGCTCCGCCGACGTGCAGATCGCGATCCTGACCGCGTCGATCAACCAACTCACCGAGCACCTCAAGGTCCATAAAAAGGACCACCATAGCCGCCGCGGCCTGCTTCTGCAGGTCGGTCAGCGTCGGCGCCTGCTCAACTACCTTCAGAACAAAGATCTCGAGCGGTATCGCAAACTCATTGCGGACCTCGGCCTGCGCCGCTAAGCCGCAGACGAATCTATCTCGAAAGAGCCGGCAATCTGCCGGCTCTTTTTACGTTCTTTACAAGGATTAGGGCGTTCGCACTAGGCCGTTAGCCTGCGGGGTCCCTAGCCTGCCCAGCTGCTTGCCCGCTACGCTATCTACAGAAAAACGGACGTGGCCATAGCCATGGAAAGGAACTGGCTTAGTAATGCTTTTGTCTCTGCCCAGACGGCATTCAAACCTTGAGATCGAGAAGACGGCACACAATGTGATCGTCGTCGATCGCGAACGCGATTACGTGCACGTCATAAACAATCGCGCCGCGACGGTTCTCGAACAGTGCGACGGATCGCACACGTGCGAAGAGATTGCGCAAATCGTCTCTGCAAAAACACGCGCTCCGTACGAACGCGTGGCTCAAGAGGTGGCGCATCTCGTCGCGTCATTCGCGGATCTCGCTCTCATCGAAGCCGGGGAATGATAAAAGAGCGGGCCTATCGAGCCCGCTCTTTTTTTTAGTACCTACTTCCGCTTGGCCACGCGGCGAACCGCATCTTTAATTGCATCGGTGCCCATGCCGTAATGCTCGATCAGCTCGACCGGATCGCCCGATTGGCCGAACCGATCGTGCACTCCGACGAATTCAATCGGCACCGGATGCTTCTGCGCGAGAATCTCGGCAACGCGCGATCCCATACCGGCCTGAACTTGATGCTCTTCGACGGTGACCACAGCGCCGCACCGCCGAGCGGCATTCACAACTGCCGGCTCGTCCATCGGTTTGACCGTATGGTTGTTGATCACCGTGCAATTGATGCCTTCGCTCGCAAGCTCTTCCGCTGCAATGAGAGCATTATAGACGAGGATACCGCAAGCCACGATTGCGACGTCATTTCCTTCCCGTAGCGTTTGCGCTTTGCCGATCTCAAACGGCGTTTGCTCCGTCGTCACGATCGGCGACTTTTCACGAGCAAAACGCAGATACACGGGACCTTCCATCTCCGTGAGCGCAATCGTCGCCTTCTTCGTTTGAACGGAGTCGCATGGAACGACGACCGTCATGTGCGGGATGACGCGCATGATGGCGATGTCTTCAATTGCTTGGTGCGTGGCGCCGTCCGGACCGACCGAGACACCTGCGTGCGCGCCGGCGATTTTCACGTTCGTTTCGTTGAGCGCCATGATCGTGCGCACTTGCTCCCACGAACGGCCGGGGTTAAACATCGCGTAACTTGCGATCCACGGAATTTTTCCAACGCTTGCGAGTCCACCGGCCATCGCGACGAGCAACTGTTCCGAGACGCCAATCTCGATGTACTGATCGGGACACGCTTCCTTAAAACCGAGCATGCGCGTCGATTCCGAAAGATCCGCACAGATCGCGATGACGTTCTTGTTCGCTTTGCCCGCCTCGATGATGCCCTCACCGAAGCCATTGCGGGTTGGAACTTGTTTGATGTGCTTCGGATCGTCGAGTTGCGCTAAGTGCATCGCAACGCCGTTTGCAACGTTGACGCTAGGCATGAGCGAGGATCCTTTCCCGCTCCGCTTCCAGTTCGCGCAGCGCTTCTTCGGCTTGATCTTTGTTCGGCGGCTTTCCGTGCCACGTGTAATCGCCTTCCATGTATTTGACGCCTTTGCCCGGCACCGTCAAGCCGATGATCACGCTAGGCTTGCCCTTGACTTGCTTCGCTTTTTCAACGGTCTCGATAAACTTCGCGATGTCGTTTCCGTCGCATTCGAACACGGCCCAATTGAAGCTGCGGTATTTGTCCGCGAGCGGTTCGAGCGGCATAACGTCTTCCGTGCTGCCGTCGATCTGAATGAAGTTGCGATCGATGACGCACATCAGGTTGTCGAGTTGGAACTTGCCCGCAGTGAGGACGGCTTCCCAATGCAAACCGCATTGATGTTCGGCGTCCGACGTGACGACGTACGTGCGAAAGTTCTTTCCGTCCATCTTCGCGCCCAGCGCTATTCCGGTGCCCTGCGCGAGACCCTCACCGAGCGGTCCCGACGTCGTTTCCAGGGCCGGCAGGCGCGTGCGTTCGGGATGTCCTTGCAAGCGCGATCCAAATTTGCGAAGCGTAAGCAACTCTTCAACCGGGAAATACCCGGCGTACGCCATCGCGCTGTAACGCACGGGGGCAATGTGCCCGCAAGAGAGCAACAGTCTGTCGCGATCGGGCCACTCCGGATTCTTCGGATCGTGACGCAGAATATGTTGATAAAACGCGGTGAAAATATCGGCCATGTCGAGCGAGCCGGCCGAGTGGCCGGAACCGGCCGAAAGCAGCGAACGAATGATGCCTTGGCGGCACAGGTTCGCCTGCAATTCCAGCTCGGTCAAACGCTGCGGGGTGATTCCTTGCATAACACCGCGTAGATACCCGAACGCTGCCTCAGAGACCTCGGAGGACGCCCTTCTGCCTGTCCTTCGACCAGGCTCAAGACACGGGAAGCTCTACAACGAACTCGGTCATATTCTGCGCACCTTCGCGCGCGACGACGGAACCGCCGTGTGCCCGTGCGATCCAACGAACGATCGGTAAGCCGAGGCCACTCCCTTCGCCGGATCCGTTCGCGCGATAGAAGCGCTCGAAAATGCGTTCGCGTTCCTGCGGATCGATGCTCTCGCCGTCGTTCGCTATCGTCAGCCGCGCGATGTTTGCACCGGCGTGCACGCTCACGTTTACGTTGGCGCTCGCGTGACGGACCGCGTTCGAGAGCAGATTGCGAACCAATTCCCGTACGCGCCGTTCATCCGCGTTCACGATGGCGCTTCTCGCCTCGATATGCAAGGCGATGCCTTTGTTTGAAGCAGCGTCGCGAAATTCGCGCGCGGTGTCCGAAACGACGGCGGCGAGATCTATCGGTTCGCGTGCAAGCGCATGCGGCTCGGCGCTGCGCGCAAGCGTAAGCAACTCCGCTACGGTACGTGACGCGTCGAGTGCTGCGCGAGAGATCGTTTCAAATGCGTCGCGCGTTTCTGAAGGTGCATCTCCGCGCGCGGCTTGTGCGACGGTCCCAATCGTCGCGAGCGGCGATCGCAGCGCGTGTGCCGCATCCGCGGCGAATGCGCGTTCGCGTTCTTGCGCCGCCATCAAGGGCTCGATAGACGCGCGCGCGAGCAGCCACGATGCAATCCCAACGATCGCGAGCAGCGGTACGTCGAATGCGACGATCGTCCACGCGACCCGGCGCATTGCATTCGCGTACGCAGCTGCGCCCTCAGGGGTGTTCAACGCCGGCAACAACAGCGACGCGTATTCGCGGCCGACAAAAAGATAAGCGCCAACGCTGAGCGCCGCGAGCACGAGCGCGAAGACCACAACAAAGCGCAGAGCCAGCCGCGCGATCATGCGTCGAATTTATAGCCGACGCCCCAGACCGTGCGAATCACGTCGCCCGCTCCGGCGGCACGCAACTTGCGCCGCAGCTGGCTGACGTAGACGTCCACGATGTTGCTGGAGCCTTCGAATTCATAATCCCAAAGGCGTTCGAGTAACTGATCCCGCGTGAGCGCCATCCCGGCGTTGCGCACGAAAAATTCGAGCATGCGAAACTCGGTCGATCCGAGCGCGAGCGGTTTGCCGCCGCATTTCGCCTGACGTGCCGCGGTATCGACTTCAACCGGCCCCGCGGTAAGCGTTTCGTGAACCGGCTTGTCGATGCGGCGCAGCAACGCGCGAACTCGCGCAACCAGTTCGTCTTCGTCAAAGGGTTTGATCAGATAGTCGTCGGCACCGCTATCCAATCCACGGACGCGATCTTCAACTGCATCGCGAGCAGTGAGCATCAACATCGGCGTTTGCACGCCTTGTGCGCGCGCTGCTGCGGCAATAGCAAACCCATCGCGTTGCGGAAGCACGACGTCGACGATCGCCGCATCGTACGTTTGCCGAAGTAAATGATCCAAGCCTTGCTCGCCGTCATGCGCAACGTCCACCGCGTATTTGCGGCGTTCCAGCATGGTGCGCACCGCGGCGGCAACCGAGGCGTTGTCCTCGATTACCAGGATTCTCATTGTACTTACAGTTTCGTCGGCCAGGGGACGGCTACCGTTATTGCAGCGCCCAAATGGCCTGGTCCCGGGATTGTTTGCACTTGCTGTAGGATGAGGCGTGTGTGCGGCGTGAACTGCCAAGCCGTGTAGTAGACCATGTCGCGCGTCAGAAACGGGTTCGCGCTCGTGTCGTAGCGCACCGCCACGTACAGGTGCTGCCACGGATAGTATTTCAGTCGCGCGTAGCCGCCGCTGCTGAATTGGACCGTCCCGAACCCGTCGGCGTTCAAATCCGAACCGTACCACTGCTCCGCCTGCAAATCCCAACGCCTTGTAAATCCGTGCAGCAGCACACCCTGGCGGCGATAAGTATCTGCAAATCCGGGACGGCCGTTCGGCACGATCCACCGCTGACCGCCCAGCCATTCACCACCGGCCTCCAAGCCGGGCAGAATCTGGGCGCGCAGCCAAAGTCCGACCTCGGGAATGTTGTTCCACGTCGTCTCCGCCGACGGGACCGGTTTGCCGCCGTACGCCGACCCTTTGAATTCGCCGGTAGATACGGTTACATCGCCAATTATGGAGCCGACAGTTCGTTCGATCTGTAACCCCCAACGCGGTGAGGCGAGTGAGAGATCGTTCAGCCCGACGTGCGTACCGTAATAGCCGTATTGCTGGAGATCGTCCAAACGCTGTCCGGGCGATTGCGCCAGCGGCAGCTCCCAGAGTCCTCCGCGGTAAAGCGATTTGGTATGGGCGTTGTACGTCGCGAAGTATCCGAGATATAGGCCGCCCGGACCGCCGTCCGCGCCGAGATTGTAATGCACGAACGCACTAATCGCCCCGAAGTTCGCATTCGCGAGAACGATGCCGCCTCGTTCGAAACGCTTATTGCCGGTTAAGGGATCCTTCTCCCATTCCAATTGACCGCGAAAGGCAACGACCGTGGTGCCGTGCGCGGGAATCGGCAAGCGATACCCGTGCGCGCGAAACGAACGGCCGAATTCATTGAGTTCCGGCAACACGGAATGGCACGCCCCGCATTGCAAGCGGTAGCGCTGCGCAAAAATCGGTATTGCTCGGGCGGGTTCGCATGTCTGCGCGAGTGCGAAGGCGATAAAGCCGAGCGTAATAGCGGCGTGAATGAGTTTATTGCGCAACGATCGTTCCTCGCATCGGCGCCCCGTAATGGAAGAAACATCCATAGAGATACGTGCCGGCACGATCGATGAGGATGGTTTGCGAAGCGGAGCCGGCAGGCAATGTGCCGCTGCTCCATGACTGCGAAATTGTCGAACCGCCTTGCGTTTGCGCGCTCGCGGTAAACGGCGACCCTGAAGGAAACGACGTAGCGCCAGGTATTGCCGTCGCCGTGTGCGCAAATCCGTCGCTATTCATAAAACGTATCGAGGTCCCAACGGGAACCGTTACGGCATCCGGCGAGTACCCGTCGGGGTGCATCGTCAAATTGACGTCGATCGTCGTGACGCCCGCACTTGCGGAAGATCCCGACGGCGTCGCGACTGCCCCGGGCGTACAGGCAGTAAGGAAAAGCAAGACAATCGCAATGGGAATATGATTCATCGCTGGGCCGCCAACTGCCGCACATCCTCAACGACCTGCGAGCTCAATGCAGTCGAAGCAAGTTCGGTCTTCTGCAAATTACCGTTCCTGTCTATGAAATAGACGAACGTCGTATGCACGTCGGCATATCCGTCGCGTCCGCGTTGCGCAACGACGCCGAATGCCGACATCACGCGATGCACGTCCCGCACGCCGCCGCTCGCGAGCAGCCACTCTTTCGGATTTGCACTAAAGCGCGTCGCGAGATCGCGCATCGTGTGCGGCGGGTCGTGCTCGGGATCGAGTGTGATCGTAAGGAGCTTCACATTCATTCGCTCCGCGGCGAGACGCCGCGCCGCCCGTGCGAATTGCGCGTTAATCAAGGGACACGCATCCGTACAGTGCGCTGCGACGAACGTTACAACTACCGGCGTTCCGCGCAACGACGTAAAGGAAAATTGCCGGCCCGTTTGATCGATTAAACGCGGTGCAGCTGCAGTCAGTGCGCGATGTGGAGGGAAGGCGAGCGCGACGATCGCCAAGGCAGTGGCGACAATCATCGCGCTCGCCGCGAACAGCATGCGATGCGGCACTAGCAGTATGGTCCAGTGCATCCGCCGCCGCTCCCGCCGCCGCTGGGTTGCGGCGTAGCTTGCGGACCAGGTGTCGCACCGGAGCTTACCATCAATACATCACGCATGCTTAGTGTGTCGTTATAGTGATAAGCGCAGCCGATGAAATACGTGCCCGGCGTATTGAGTGTAACCTGCATCGATCCGCCTGCGGGAATGTTACCGCTGGCAAAACCCGCTGCCAGACTCGAACCGCCCGATGCAGTCGTCGATATCGTCGCCGGCTGCGCGGGGAATGCCGTCGTACTTAAAACATTGAGCGTGTGTACGTCGGTGGTGGAAAGATTCTTGATCGTGATAGTCGTGCCCGGCGGAAAGGCGAGTATCTGCGAGTATGTTTGCTGCGTGTAGCCTCCGACGACGCCGAACGACGTGCTTATGCTCCCAATCGTTCCGGTCGGAGTCGCCACGCCGATCGTCGCGGCACCTACACCGCTGGGTGGTGGAGTTGCAGCCGGTCCGCCGCCTCCGCCGCCGTACGTCGTTGATGCACCGTAGCCCCCTCCGCATGCGGCAAACGAGGCCGCCGCCATTGCCGCAACGACCAGCGCCGTGATTCTCTTGTTCATAGTCGCCTCCGGAAAAAAGATGCTTCCACGAGACTATGAGCTAGGAATGAAAAAAGTGTTAAGGATTAGGGCGCGTGAATTGCGTCGCGCATGGAAACGGC
>CAZHGH010000006.1:13013-65638 GCA_964531205.1 uncultured bacterium | reverse complement strand
TTTGTGCGAGGTGCCTCATGCAGCGTTTCGCGGCAATTTGTATCACGGCGATTTTGGTTTCGGCTTGTGGAGGTGGCGGAAAAACCGGCGGCGGTGCAACATCCGCGCCTAGTAGCGGCGCAACCGCTCCCGCGAGCGCGACCGCTCCCGCTAGCCCGGCAGCTGCGAGCAATGGTCCTCAAGCGTTTCCCGATGCTGCGACGCTCGTAAAAGCGCCGAACGACCCGGCGAATTGGGTGTTGCCGGCGCAGAATTATATGGGAAACCGCCTAACGCCGCTTACGCAAATTACCGCTTCTAACGTAACGCAATTGCGCAAAGCTTGGATTACGCCGCTTGCGGATGATGGCGAACAAGAAGCCGCGCCGATTATTTGGAACGGCGTGATCTACATCGCGACACCGCACGATCACGTACTCGCTTTAGACGCGTCGACCGGCAAAGTGAAATGGGGCCACTTCTACGCGCCGCAGTACGTGATTTTGTATTCCGTAAATCGCGGAGTCGGCCTTGGCGGCGGGAAAGTCTTCATAGGGACGCAAGACTGCCACGTCATCGGTTTGGATGCCAATACCGGCAACCAACTCTGGAACACACTGGGGTGCAATACATCGAATAGCTGGTATTCGATGGCCTCATACGTGTATGGAAACAGTGTGTTGCTCGGAACGGCGGGAGGCGATACCGGCAATACCGGGCTTGTTCAAGCGTTCGATACGGCAAGCGGAAAAGACGTTTGGAATTGGAATACCGTGCCGCATCCGGGCGAGCCGAACTTCGGAACGTGGCCTGGGAATTCGTGGCAACACGGCGGCGCAGCGGTTTGGGCGGGACTTTCAATCGACCCGATCTCGAATACACTGTACATCGCTCCGGGAAACGCAGGACCGAATCTCACGCTGTATGGGCGTAAGGGCAGAGATCTCTATAGCGATTCCGTAGTGGCGCTCGACATTTCCGGCGGCGCTCCGAAGCTCAAGTGGTACTACCAGATACTGCAAAACGACACGCACGATGCGGATCCGGCGATGCCGCCGGTACTCTTCGACGGCATGGTGAGCGGTAAAAAACGCATGCTGTTGGCGGTCGGGGACAAGGCCGGAAATTTCATCATCTTGGATCGCACCAGCGGCCAAGTCGTTTATCGCATGACGGTGAGCAAGCAACAAGGGCTTACACTCCTGCCGACACCGCAAGGCACATTTGCGTGTCCGAATCACGGCGGCGGCGTCGAGTGGAATGGTGGATCGTACGATCCTCGCACCAATTACTTTATCATTCCGAGCACAAATGAGTGTGCGATTTGGAAAGTGACGACGACGGGCCCCATACCGTATATTCCGCGCCAGCCGTATTCCGCGGGTCCGTTGCCGAAGCGTCAAAACGCAACGGGGATCGTGACCGCGATCGATATCGGAACGGGAAGCGTCGCATGGCGCAAAGCGTTTCCGTATCCCGCCCAGGGCGGCGTTACGATCACCGCGACGGGGATCGCGTTCACGAGCGACACGCGCGGTAGAATCTACGCGCTCGATCCGCGCACCGGAAACGAACTGTGGCATGACGACACGGGATCGTCCGTGGTCGCGCCGATCTCTACGTATCTGATCGGTACGCGTCCGTATCTCGTCGTTATAGCTGGCGAAGCCGGCAACCAGCACACACCGAATCTGCCGCCGACGCAAGGCAGCCGCGTTGTAGCATATTCGCTCGGCATAACGCAAACGGCGATGAACACGACGGTGGGTCAGCCGACGCCCAAGCCGATGCCTTCCGGCAAGACCGAGAGCGGACAGCTTCCGTCAACGAACGTCTCTGCACCATATACTCCTGCGCAAGTAACCCAAGGTAAAGCGGTGTACGCGCAATACTGCTCATCGTGTCACGGTGCGAATTTGCAGGGCGTCTCGGCGCCGGCAATCACCGGCGCAAGCTTCGGTGCATCGAACCTCACGATTTCGCAGATGCGTACAATCGTCACGACGCAAATGCCGCTGAGCGCTCCGGGTTCACTTAAGCCGGCGCAATACGCAGCTGTCATGGCGTATTTGCTGAAGTACGATTGTGTTTCGCCAAGCGGCGGCGGGACGACGCCATTCCCGACGACCGACCTGCCGCAGTTCCGCACCGCAAAAGTTCCCGGCGCCACTTGTCCGACGAAGTGAGTTAGCGACGCTGCTTCTTGACGACGCGGTAATTTTAGCCGGAGCGACCGGCAAAGTGGGAGGCACGACGCTTCGCGAGTTTGCCGCGCAAGGCGCACGCGTGCTCGTGCTATCCCGTACGGAAGAAAATGCCCGTGCATCTATCGAGGAGTACGTCATTGCCGAGCATCGCGAACGCGCCGTTCCGTTTGCCGTAGACCTCAACGACTCCAAAGCCGGGAGTGGCGCAGTGCAAGAAGCGCTTCGGCGCTTTGGGAGGATCGACGCCGTCGTCTCACTGGTGGGACGCGGGCATTTCGTTGCGCTCGTCGATTCGACGCCCGACGACTTGCAAGCAAATTACGAAAACAATCTGCTCGCAAACTATAATTTGTTTTTGCCTGCATTGCGCGCGATGCTCGTTCAGCCGCAGCCGGACGGCGCGCTTTCACGGGGACGGCTTCTTGCGGTAAGTGCCGGAAGTTCGAAGGATCCGCAGCCGCGTTTCGGTTTGTTCGGCGCTGCAAAGGCAGGACTCAACGTACTGATGCAAGCGATCGCGCGCGAACATAAAGCGGACGGGATTGTCTCCAACGCAATCGTTTTAGGTACGGTTGCAACCGAAGCTGCAAAATCGTACTTATCAGAAGACGACTACGCTGCGGCGTCGACGCCGGCCGAGGTTGCATCGGTGCTCGCGTTTCTCGCTAGTGAAGCCGCGACCGGCATCAATGGCGCGCTGGTCGACGTGAACGCCCGTGAGGTCGATTAAGCCCCCACGCCGACACTGCGCCGTGTGATAAGCGCGAATGGTCTCGTACCTTGCGCGAGCAGTGCAAGCGTCGCAAAAGCGTACCGGGCGTCCCTTAGCAAAGGTACGCGAGCACGCTTATGGTTGCAGGGCGATTGCCCGATAATGGGAAAAAGACTCCAAACGCATTGGAAGCGAGGGTCAGTATTGGCGGTTAAGGCCGAATCGTTCGCTCCCAACTGGGAGCTCACCCAACTCCTCGATATCTTTCCGCTTCCCATAAGGCAATCGCTCGTCCGACTTCCCAACCTCGAGAGCATGATCGAGGTGGTTTTGGATTTGGGCCGTCCGCCTGAAGCGCGCTTCGAGAACGACTTCGTCTATCTCTCGGAGACGCCGGTAACGCAAGAAGATATCGCCCATGTTTGCTCGCGTCTATCGACGTTCGGTGCGGACAACCGCGCCGGCATAGAACAGACGCTGCATCGAATCAGCGCAATTCGCAATCGCACCGGGAAGATCGTCGGTTTGACGTGCCGTGTCGGACGCGCGGTGTACGGAACTATCGACATTCTGCTCGACATCTTGCGCAGCGGGAAATCGATCTGTCTGCTCGGACGCCCCGGCGTCGGCAAAACGACGATGCTGCGCGAGTGCGCTCGCGTACTCGCCGACGATCGTAAACGCGTCGTCATAGTCGACACGTCGAACGAAATCGCGGGGGACAGCGATATTCCGCATCCGGGCATCGGCACGGCGCGGCGCATGCAAGTCGCCGATCCGGCGCTGCAGCACGCCGTCATGATCGAAGCGGTCGAAAATCACATGCCGCAGGTGGTGGTTATCGACGAGATCGGGACGGAAGCTGAAGCCAGCGCGGCGCGGACGATCGCCGAGCGCGGCGTCTCGTTGATCGGCACGGCGCACGGTCAGACGCTGGAGAATTTGCTCATGAATCCGACGCTCTCGGATTTGGTGGGCGGAATCAGTGCCGTGACATTGTCCGACGAGGAAGCGCGGCGCCGCGGCACGCGTAAAACGGTCCTCGAGCGCAAGGCTCCCCCGACGTTCGACGTCGTCGTGGAGATTCACGATCGCGACCGTCTGGCGATTCATAAGAACGTCGCGGAAGTCGTCGACGCATTGCTGCGCGGCTATCAACCGCAGCCCGAAGTGCGGCAACGCACGGCGAGCGGCGACGTGAAGATCGTGCAGGAAGCGGAGACGGAATCGATGCCGCAAATGGCAGCTCACGCGGCCTATCACGAAGAGCAGGCCGAGCGTGAAGATCGCGACAAGCCGATGCTCATCTTCCCGTACGGCGTGTCGCGCAACAAGATCGAGCGTGCAATTCACAACCTGCGCGTGAATGCATCGATCGCCCGAAATTGGGACGATGCAGACGTTGTGATCACGCTCAAGACGCTCGAGCGCAAAGAGCAGCCGAAACTCAAGCAGATTGCGTCGGAGAACATTCCGATCTACAGCATAAAGACCAACACGACGACGCAAATTCAAAGCTGCTTGAAAGACGTCTTCAACCTGCCGTCCATCGACACCGAAGAGATTGCGCTCCGCGAGGCGGAAGAAGCAATCTACCAGGTGCTCCTGGACAGCAAAGCGATGGAGCTCTCGCCGCAAACCTCATACGTGCGTCGGATGCAGCACCAGTTGGCGGAAAAGTACCGTCTGCAATCGCGAAGTACGGGGTTGGAACCGAACCGGCGCGTTCGAATATTCAAGACACCGGAAATGGCATGACAATCGACGGGGCCCGCGAATGCGGGCCCCGTGTTCATTTCGTTCGAGGGTATTGAGGCCAGCGGTAAATCGACGCTGATGGCCGCAGTCGAGCGCGCGCTGCGCGGCGAGGGGCAGGAGGTCGTGGTCACGCGCGAACCGGGCGGTACGCCGATTGGTGATGCGTTGCGCCAAATACTCTTGGACGATCCGTTTGCCGTTACGCCGGTTAGCGAGTTGCTGATGATGAATGCCTCGCGTTCTCAACTCGTAACGGAAGTAATCCGTCCCGCGCTTCAGCGCGGCGCCGTCGTGCTTTGCGATCGATACATGCACTCGAGCCTCGCCTACCAAGGCTATGGACGCGGTTTGCCGCTCGAATTCGTCCGAGCGGTTTGTGACGCGGCAACCGGCGGATTGATGCCCGATCTCGTTTTGCTCGTCGATATCTCGCCGGAGACCTCGCGCAAACGGCTCGCCTCACGCGGTGACGGCCACGATCGTTTTGAACGTGAGGACGAAGCTTTTCATAAGCGCGTGCGTGAAGGCTTTCTCGAAATTGCGCGCACCGACGAACGCGTCGTTGCGATCGACGGCGAACGAGCGCCCGAAGAAGTCTTGGATGCTGCAATGGCGGCGCTCTCCGCAGTCATCGCGTATGAATAGTTTGACGTTCGACGTCGTCGGCGCGGAAGGACCAAAGCGCTTCTTTTCGCGCCTGACCAAAGAGACTATCGCGCACGGGTATTTATTTACGGGTCCAGCCGGCGTCGGTAAGAAGACGTTCGCGCGCGCGCTCGCGCAATCGCTGTTATGCGAAGCGCCGCACGAACACGGCGTACTAGGGTACGACGGCACGTGCCAATCTTGCCGCTTGATAGGCAAAGAAGAGACGCGTCATCCCGATCTCTTAGAGAGCATCGGTGCGCTGAAGATCGGCGAGACTGACGAGGCGTTGGGCTTTCACGAAGCTGAGGCGACGACGTCGCGCGACCTCGTGCGCCAGCTCTCGCTGCAGTCGTACGCGGGCGGATTCCGCGTATTTATTTTGGGTGATGTGGATTTTGCGTCACCTGCTGCGGCAAATGCACTTTTGAAATTCTTCGAGGAGCCGCCGCCGAACGTCGTGCTGTTGTTGACGACATCGACGCCCGCGCGATTGCTCGAAACAATCCGCTCCCGGCTCATCGAAATTCGCTTCCCGGTGCTGCGCCAAGCCGAAGTCGCAGAAGTATTGCGCGGTAAAGGCTTTGATGAAAAGCACGCAGAGCTCGGCGCGTCGCTCTCGCAAGGCTCGGTGACGCGCGCGCTCGAGGCGCTGAGCGAAGACGAAGAGGGGTTGCGCCGCCAAGTCGCTTCGTGGTTTTTCCGCGTGATCGACGGAGAAACGCCCGAAGACACATGGGCGACACGCGATACGCTCGATGAAGGTTTAGAAATACTCAAGACGCTCGTGCGCGATTGGGTAGCGCTCTCGGGCGCGGGAAAAGACGCGCCGGTTCTGGCTCTAGACTACGCCAAGCAATTAAATAATCTGCGCTCGATTGAGCCGGACATCGCAATCGGTGTTCTTTCAAAGATCACCGAAGCCCAGCGTCTTGCGCGCACGAACGTCAGTCCCGCATTTGTCGGCGATATCGTGCGCATGGCACTTACCGGAACGGCATCCTAGACTGACTCGCGGACTTGTGGCGATGGTATGAAACCGGAACGGGCGCGCCGCGCGCATCTTGTTCCATCGGCACCGCAATAGTGATGTCGGCTTGCCCGTTCGCGCCAACGATGGACGGATTTTGCGGCGTGACTTTTTGCGTGAGGCCAAGTGCGGCTTGATATATCGGATAATC
The DNA here is from genome assembly GCA_964531205.1 of uncultured bacterium. GTDB lineage: Bacteria > Vulcanimicrobiota > Vulcanimicrobiia > Vulcanimicrobiales > Vulcanimicrobiaceae > JAICWY01. Next base: position 59,156 of record CAZHGH010000006.1, on the reverse strand, counting down.
GAATCCGATCATCTGCACGACAAAATCGTCTGCCGGCGTGGCCGTGCCGCCGTTCGCCGCAGTGTTTTGCGCTGCGGTGCAAAGTGACGGGCTCGGAACGATGTTTGAAACGCCGCCCGTTGTAGCGGTGTTGGGCCCGATCGCGGCCGGAAGATTGTACGAACCACTCGCAGTGATGTGGATCGTATAGTACACCGGCGCAAAGCTGGTGCCGCGCGGTCCTTGGCAATTCGCGGGATTCGTCGACGGGCTCGGTTCATTCGGACCGCCGTTCGGACCGTAGTCGACGATTTGCACGTAGGCTTCCGTTACGCCCGGCGGGATCGTCGCGGTGAACGCTGCGCCGCCGTCGCCGTTGGCATCGGGCGTTAATGCCGGAGTGTTTATCGTTGGCAAGAGCGCGAGAGACGATAGCGTCGCAGTTTTGTCGATCGTCGAAGTGGAAATCGCGCCGCCGTTGCCGACCGTCGCAATCGCTACGCTTAGCGTATACGTTCCCGTTTGCGGACTGAGACCGTCGAATACGGTAATGCCTTCACCCACGCCCAAAAAATAGGGATCGCCGAACCCGTCTAAACCCGGGTTGATCGAACCGACGCCATCCCGTTCGCCTAACCCCGTACCATCCGGATCGAATGCCGGCGGGCCGCCCCATGGAATGAACGGCTGATGTCCCGAACTATAAAATGGTTGCGCGTATGGTTGATAGCTCCACGATTGTCCCGTGTTGCCTTGATGGTTGTACGGCGCGAGGCCCATCGCGAAAACGCCGCCGCTCTCACCGAACGTCGTCGTGTTCGGTGCGATGTTGCCTTGGCAGACAATGAAGCCGGCCGGGATCGCGCCGGTGCCGTCGCAATTCGGCGTGCCGGGCGCGACAGTTTGCGGTGTGCCGGTGATTGCCGGCGTAGACGATGTCGTCTCCGAAAGACTCGGACCGCCGTTTAAGACCGAACTATACGGATCGGCACCGCCTCCGCTTGCGGGCGACGCCGTAAAAGTGAATGGCCCGGTGATTGCCGGCGTATTCACGCCCGTTGCGCTTGCACCGCTCGTCTGACGAAACGTTGAAACCACATTGAGTCCGAGTGTTCCGTTGTAAAGATTCGCGGTTCCGACGGCAAACTGCAGCGAGCTGTAACTTGGACTTACCGGATTCACGGTGCTAATTGGTGGTCCGCCGGTGCCTCCCGCGGAGCACGCTGCAAACGTGAGGATCGTAAGCGCAGCGAGCGGCGATCGCGTTCGCATGTTACTGTCCCTGACCGAGCTTGAACTGCATGTAGAAGCGGAACGTGCGACCCGGCACATAGAGATGTTGATACGGCAGCCAGTACTGATCGTAACCGCTCAAATTACGCGCGCCGACTAAATACAGCGGATTTGCGACGAGCAAACCGGTCGTCGGATCGATGATTTGGGGATATGCGCCCGGGAATTTTCCCGTCTGCGCGCCGCCGACACCGGTTGCGACGGGCTGCCATGCTTGATTGATGCTGGGTTGTGCGCGATAGTTGTCAAAAAGATTGCCGACGTAAACCCCGTACGTGACGTCGCGGTGCTCGTACTCTATGTCGAAGTCGGTGTATAAGCGCGCTTGCGAGTACGCTTGTCCCGCCAGCGCAGCTTCGCTGTTGCCACGGCACGCGAAATATTTCGGATGGAACCAGCTGCCCGGAAACGCCGGATCGTTGTAGCACGTCGCGTTGAAAGCGGATCCCGGCGTAGGAGGTCCGGCAAAGGGCTCATTGATACCTATATTTCCGGTAGGGATTGCGTAGAGAACGCCGTTGACGAATCCATACGACGTCAATCCGACGCCGAACGGTTCGCCGCCGTCGAACGAAAAGATGGGATTGAAGCGCAAGCCGTTGCGCATCCGGTACTCGACGCCCGCGATTGCGGAGACCGGCGGAAGATAGCTTGCGTGAAAGAGCGCGCCTGTCTCGTACAAAAACTGCGGCGCAATGCCGAGATCGGCGGAGCCGAACACCGGCGGTGTGTTTGTGAGCGCATTGACGTAGTTTGCCGTCAAGAACCCGCTCCATCCGACCGGACGATCCGGCGTAGTGAGCATGAATTCGACGCCTAGTGTTTTCGTAATTCCGGTTTCGCGAACTTGGAACGAACCCGCGCTCTGCTGGCCGGTAACGGGATTGGGCAGACCGGCGCCCAGCAGCACCGTTTGATACGTGTTGTATCCGCGGCGGTAATAGCCGGTCATCTTCGCGCCCCAACCATTTTTGAATTGATGACTGTACGCGAGGTCGTAGTTATTGTACGTTGCGACTCCCTGCCCGCCGATATCCGGTGCCGCAAAAGCTTGATCGAATGCCCAATAAACCGACTGCGCGTAATTCGCGCATTGGAAATAGTTCCCGGGAATGCCGAGCACGCCCGCACCGGAAAAAACGTTATTTGGATTCGGGACATACGTACCGTTGGGTCCGGTTCCCGGCGGATGCCAACCGCTGCCGCACGCCGGCCCTTGTCCCGTTGCCGGATTGAAGGTCGGGGAGCCTGCGTCTTTCGCGGGAATCGTCCAAAGAACCGGATCGACGCCGCTGATATTGGTCGGTGTTCCGGCAGTTTGCGCAAAGAAGAAGCTCGCCGATCGCCCGTAACTTACTCTTATGCTGTCATTCGGTGTAAGCGTATAGCTCAGCGCGAGCCGCGGCTCGTAGACTTTCGGATGCAAATAGCTGTTTGAAAGCTGTGCGTACCCCATGCCGATATCGGCAGTGTTATTGACATCTTTGTTGAGGGATTGGACGCCGGCCCATTTCAAATTCTGGCCGTCCATGCGCACGCCGTAATCGAGTGTCAGCCGCGTATTCGGCGTCCAAAGATCGCGCAGCCCGATTCCATACTGCTGGAAATCGGCGTGATTATAGTCGAAGCCGGTCTGCGGGATCGCCGGCAAATGACCGGTCCATTTCCCGTTCGCGAGCAGCCACGAATACAGATAACAGCCTTCGTTCGTGGGAGCGTTTGCGGTGTAACCGTTATCGAGCGCCGGACCGATGCATGGGTTCGATCCACTTACCGGCTGGCCGACGTTCACGGGCAGATACCAATCCTCCACGCGCGCGCCGGTCGGTGAGTAGCACGGCTGTACGGCGGGAATCCCGCATGGATTGCTCACCGACTCGTCCATGCTTCGCCCGCCCAAAAAGCCTTGCCACGTATTGCCGTGATTGTATTGAACCCAATACGGAAAACCGTTTTCGTACTTTCCAACGACGGTGAGCGTGTGTTTTTCGCTCGCAACCGTCGTCGCTTGCGCTTGAAAACCCACTTTGCGGCCGCCCGCATTGTTATAACCGGGCAAACTCGAGCCTAGCGTCAAGTCCGATGACGAGCCCGTGATATTATTCGCGACGAGTCCACCCCAGTTATAGAAGAAAACGTTGAGTGACGTGACGTTGCCGAGCGGACGCGTGTAACCGATCTTCAACAAATTGGTCGGACCATAGACGTATTCTTCCGGCTGTCTGGGCGGCGTCTGCGTCTTTGGTACGCCGGGTGCGTACGGAATGACGGATTGATACCAGCTCAAACCCGTCGGATCGTTCGGCGTGCTCGGCCACATCGGACAACCGCCGCCTCCGCAATAGCTTGTTCCGCCAAAATCAAATTGAAATTGCTGGTACGAGAACGGATCGAAGGGATAGAAATTGACGTTCGCAAGGCCGCCGTAATTTGCCCAAGATCGGTGATCCAGCCAATCCGTCAGAATCTGAATCTGCTGATTTTGATTTTTGCCGAAGCGGTAATAGAAATTATTCAGCACGTCGTCGTCATAGGTGAACGACGTTCCGAAGTACTGGCCTGCATCGGATGCGTCGCGGCCGTACGGCGCTATTTGCGGAGCCGATCGCGTCGAACGAAACGAGAAGAACTCCGAAAAACGTCCATTGGGCGTGGCCGTGCCGTATTGTCCGGCCATCGAATGTTCGTACCACGGCGAGCCGACGTCGAAGCTCAGGAATCCCTTACTCGGATACGTACCTCGTCCCGGAATGATGTTGACGACGCCGGCGCCGATCCCGCCCTGCGTTGCATCTCCGGCGCCGCTGACGACTTGCAAACCGCCCACGCCGCCGCCGACACCGTTCAAATACCCTTGACTGGGATTCTCGTCGAAAAAGGATCCGCGGTAATCGACGCCGTCGAACTGATAGCCGATCTCGACGCTTGCGGATCCGCGAATCGTAAACGCATTGCTGCTATTCCCCGGCCCCGGAAGGTAATCCGTATTTTTAATCACTCCCGGCGCAGAGAGAACGAGCTGATTGAGGTTCGTGCTTCCCTTTTCACCCAGCGCTTGTTCCAGCCGCTGGCCTTGAAACGTTGTCACGTCGATGGTTTGATGCGGCTGGAAAGCCGATGAGGCGTTGCGAGACTGCACGTTCGCGATGGTTCGCAGCCCGCGAGCGAGACGTACGACGCCGACCGTTTGCGTCTGATCGCCGAAAACCGTTACGCCGGTGAGTGCAATAGATTCGTATCCGTTTGCATCGATTTTCACGACGTACGTGTCCGGCGGCAGTTCGAGGATCGCGAAAAATCCGCGCGCATCCGTGTTTGCGCGAAACGTTCCGGAACCGGCCGTTACCGTCACAAGTGCATTCGCGATCGGTTTACCATCGGATCGGTCGACGACGCTGCCTCGAAGCGCGCCCGTTACGCCGCCGGCGGCGAATGCGGCGGAAGCAAGCAAGCAAACTAGGGCGATGGTTATTGCCGTTCCGCGAAGTGCTGTAATCACAATGCATACCTCCCGCGCTACCAGAAGTTCGCATCGCTATGGCGTGAATGACTCACGTGAACGCTAGCGGAGGTGCCCGCGTTAATAATAAACATAACATGCTCGATAGCGCGTTTCTTTGGGGCTTTTTAGCGGCTTTAAGGGTCTTTCGACCCAGTGAACGCGACGTGGAGGTGTTATGCTCGCGATACTCTTTGCGGTTGTGGCGTCTGCTCCAGTCGCCATTCACGTTGACGTTGCGCATCGCGTGCAAACGATTCGGCCGCTGCGCGCAATCGGAACGTCGGTCGACTCCGATCCCAAAGGAAAGATTGCGCTTTTATATTCACCGTCGCGCGTAAAGCTGATGCTCGCAACCGGCTTGGGCACGTTGACGTATCGTCTCTATACGGAATTGTCGATACAAGACTGGCATTGGAATCCGAACGGAACATATAGCGACGCAACTCACCGCCAAGGCTACTGGACGAGCAGCGCGGTTCCCGGCAATACGGCGATCAGCGATTCGTTCGGTTATCATCTAACGCATCGCGGCGACTCCCGCGACCAGGGTGACGATGATAATTACTCGCGTATCGACGATGGCGATCCAAGGACGTATTGGAAGAGCAATCCCTATCTGACGCAGCGGTTTACGCATGAACCGGATTCGCTGCATCCGCAATGGGTCGTGGTTCAATTTCTGCGGCCGCAAGCGATCGATGCAATTCGAATTGCGTGGTCGAACCCGTACGCGACTCGATACCGAGTGGAATATTGGGCGGGTAAAGGCGACGCGATACTGGATCAAGGCAATGGATCGTGGCGATTGTTTTCGGTGGGACGAGTGCGGCAAGCCACCGCTGGTGTTCAGCTAATTCGCTTGGCAGAGTCGCCGGTCTCCACGACGGCAGTGCGCGTTGTGATGACGCAATCGTCGAATACCTGCGATTCGCACGGAGCTCGTGACGTGCGGAATTGCGTCGGCTACGCGATCGAAGACATCGGTGCGGGCACCATCGCCGCCGGAAAATTCCGCGATCTCGTCGTGCGTTCGCGAAACGGCTCGTGCGGCGGCGCGCTCACGTGCAAACCCGATCCACGCCGGCAGACGTTGATGTGGACGTCATCCGAAGACCCTTGGCATACCGACGCCGGCAAAGTCACCGGAAATCAGGACCAGCCGGGTCTTGACGTAATCTCGCGCAGCGGTTTGACGCGCGGACTGCCGACTATTTATCCGGTTCCGGTTTTTTACAGCACGCCGCAGAATGCGGCAAACGAAGTCCGGTATTTGGAACGCCGCGGTTATCCGATTTCGTATATCGAGATGGGCGAAGAGGTAGATGGGCAATACGCACTGCCCGAGGACTATGCGGCGTTATACGTGCAGTTCGCTGACGCTATACACGCAGTCGATTCGCGGGTGGAATTAGGCGGTCCAATTTTTCAAGGGGTCGGCAAGGACGTCACAGTTTGGCCAAATGCATCGGGTGACAAATCGTGGCTGCGTAGGTTCATCACGTATTTGCGCCGTCGCGGGCATTTGCGCGATTTCGCTTTTATGTCGTGGGAGCATTATCCATTTTTTAATTGCGACCGCGGCAAGACACTACGGAACGATTTGCTGGACGAGCCTTCGTTCGTCCGGCGCATGATTGCGCAATGGCGCGCCGACGGCGTGCCGCCCGGCGTTCCGCTCCTCGAAACCGAGGATAATTTTTCAGCTGACGGGACGGGGGCGCCGCAACGCGTTTACGGCGCGTTGTGGTTGGGAGACTTCATCGGATCTTCGCTCGAGTCGGGTGTCTCGTACGCAACGTACTACCAAGCCGAGACCGAGCCGTTGAATCATCGCGCAAGCTGCAACACCTGGGGCGCGTACAACCCATACATCGTCGATAAAAACTTCCGCGTTCGCGCAAAAGGCGCTGCGTATTACGCGTTGCAATTGCTCACACAGCAGTGGGCGCTTCCTGGGGATCGGCGGCATGGCGTCTATCAGGTGACGACGAGTCTCGGTGACGATAAAGCGCCGGTTACAGCGTATGCGCTGCAGCGGCCGGATCGCTCGTGGTCCGTTTTGGTCGTCAACAAAGACAACATTCCGCACAACGTAACTATCGATTTCGGCGCAGAACACAAGCGGTTCGCTGGAAGCGTGAGCGTTGTTACGTTCGGCTCGGCGCAGTACCAATGGAGCGGCAGACCTAGCGATGTGCCCAAGCCCGATATGGGCTTACAGCGCAGCGGCATCGCAGGCGGCGCAATTTACAAAGTGGCGCCGCTATCGCTTACCGTGTTTCGCGGCGCGTACTACCAGAAACGAAAAGCGAAATCCGCGTATTGACGCGTTACAACCAGCGCGATGTATCCTAACGCAATCGCGGTAAGGAGAGCACGCGTGGCCTCAAAACCCGCGACGGCGACGTACGGACCTATCGCGGCAGGTGCGTAAAGCGCCAGTCCATACCATACGACCAGCGAAACGATAACGAGGATAGCCGTTGCGAGCGGATGGCGACGCGCCGCTTGCAGCGATGCTGAGAACGACGCGCCCGAAGGCACGCCGCCGATTGCAGCAGCGGGAATTGCGTAGATAAAAGCCCAGACCGCAAGCGCGCTCAGCGCTTCGGCCAGGATCGGACCGCCTATTGCACCGACCAATCGCGCGACGTAGAGCAGAAAGTAGAAGCCGATGACGCTGATGATGATGTTGCCGGCTCTGCGGCCGGCTTGGTCCCACGCACTCCGCAAATTGCCGCGTCCGTGTCGCCATGCGTCGTCTGCAAAAATCGACGATACGCCAAACGCGTAGCCGTAGAGAATTTGAACGATAAACGCAATGAGGCCGGCGCCGGCTCCGCCCACGCCGGAGAACAGCGGCCCCGACGCATAATCGAGGCCTATGCCGATGACGGCGGCGACGAGCGGCGGCAACAGCACGCCCAAATTGCGCGCGTAGAGGGGCAACGCCTGAAAATATAACGCAAGATCCAACCGTTGCCCGCCCAGTCGCATGTTATGCCCTTGCCCCTTCCAGTGCGTGTTGGCATTTGCAGTCGGCGTTCACGTCGAGGTGCTCGACGATCCGGTAGATGCCGTCCTTCACGCGTGCGTTGTTTTTATTGAATACTTCGATAACTTCGTGATGTGACACCGGTTCGATGCCGCCGACGCCTTCCAGGCCCACGTCGTAGTCCGTTATCAGCGAGATGTTCACGTAGCACATCTCGAGTTCCCGAGCCAGATACGCCTCGGGATACTGCGTCATGTTGATAACTTCCCATCCCGCCGCCGAAAACCACCGCGACTCCGCGCGGGTCGAGAAACGCGGTCCTTGGATGACCACGATTGTCCCGCGTTCGTGCGTCTCGATGTTAAGAGAGCGCAATGCGTCGATTGCTATCGGGCGCATCGTCGGGCAGTACGGATCCGCAAAACTCACGTGCGTCGTAATTGGACCGTCATAAAAGGTGTCTTTCCGCCCGGTCGTGCGATCCACGACTTGATCCGCGACTACCATCGATCCCGGCTTGACCTCGGGTTTGAGCGATCCGCATGCGGTCGGCGCGATGATCCGCTTCACGCCCAGCATCTTCATGGCGTACAGATTCGCGCGGTAGTTGATCGTGTGGGGCGGGAAGCGATGGTCTTTGCCGTGACGCGGCAAGAATGCCACGCGTTTTCCCGCGATTTCGCCGAGGGCTAACTTGTCGCTGGGTGCGCCGTACGGCGTCTCGATAGCGACTTCCCGGGCGTTCTCAATTAATGAATAGAACCCCGAGCCGCCAAAAACGCCGATGTCGGCGCGTTCCTGTGTCTGCATAGGAGGCGCTGGATTCTGGGAAAACGCGTTCTACCCTCGAAGGTGTAATGCATGAGAAGGCGTCTTATTGCCGTCGCGCTACTTTGCGCCGTCCTGTCATCGGGATGCACGCGTACTGCCGGATTGAACGGCGAGATACAAGGGCGGCACTCGTGGACCGTTCCGCACGTGCTGCGTTTCGCGGATCTTTCGGATCCCGACAGCTTGAACGAGTACCTCTCGACGATGGACCTCGTGTACTTCCTCTCGTCGATGATCTATTCGTATCTTATAGTGGCCGATGACACCGGGCACTTGCAGGGCGATCTCGCGACGGAAGTTCCGACGCTTCAAAACGGCGGCATCTCAAAAGACGGAACTGCGTACACCTATCATCTCCGCCATAACGTGCGGTGGCATGATGGCGTACCGCTTACATCGGCGGACGTGAAATTTTCATGGCAAGCGGTCATTAATCCCAACAACAACACGCTGCATCGCGAGGGCTACACGGAAATTGCGTCAATCGATACGCCGGACGCCTATACGGTTGTCGTCCATCTGCGCCACCGGTATCCGCCGTTTCTCAGCAAGTTCTTTACGCCGCTTCAGGAAGGCGGAAAGCCGGTTTTGCCTGCGCATCTTTTGCAGCGGTACAAATCGATCAATCAAGTGCCCTTTAACTCTGCGCCTGTCGGTTCGGGACCGTTCAAATTCGCGAAGTGGGAACGTGGCCGCAGAATCGTGCTGGAGCGCAACGACCTCTATTTTCGCGGAAGACCAAAACTGCAGCGCATTGAGTTCTACATCATTCCAAACGACTCCACGATTTTGAACGAAGTGCGTTTACATCATATTGACCTGGTCGCATCGCCGCCTTCGACGCTGTACGATCAGTATCAAAAACTTCCCGACGTCGTAACGGAACTCAAACCCTGGAACTCGCAGGCGCTGCTTATCTTGAATGAGAGCCATCCCGGCCTGGACGACGTTCGTGTGCGTCAAGCTCTGACGATGTCGATTGATTACAATGCGATCGTCGCCAAGTTGACGCGCGGTTCTGCGGAAGACGCGTACGACTATGTTCCCCCTACGGCAATCGGTTATACAAAGAACCCGGCGTTCAATTACGATCCCGTCCGCGCTAACCTCTTACTCGATTCCGCGGGATGGCGCCGCGGAGGAGACGGCATACGCACGCGCGGGAACGCACGTTTGGACTATACGTTGGATGTCATCGCGGGTTCCGATTCCCAACGCATGCTCTCGGTGCAGCTCCAGCAATATTTCGCCGCAATCGGCGTGCGGCTCTCGGTGAAAAGCTATGCATACAACGCGATCTTCACGCCTGACGGACCGATATACGGAAACCGTTACGATTTCGCGACGTACGGCGTCACACTCGGCTGGGATCCGGACTTATCGTATTATGTAGACTGCAACGCGTTCTATCCGAAAGGCGAAAACGTGTACCGGTACTGCAATCCGCAAGTCGACTCGCTCGAAAAGCAAGGCCTGCAAACGAACGATGAGCGTCAGCGGGCGGCCATCTACTCGCGCGCGGAACGGTTGTTGTGGCAGACCATCCCATACATTCCGATCTACGAGCGGCGGCGGATCGTCGTACGCTCGCCCGACCTTACCGGTTTTAAGGTGAATCCATCGAGCACGCCGTGGTACAACCTGTGGGAGTGGGACATTTAGGTGAGCGCGAGCTCGACGTATTGATCGCCGGAGCCGGACCGACCGGTTTGGCTATGGCGGCTGAGGCGGCGCGTTTTGGTTTGCGATACCGCCTCATCGACAAGGCCGCGCACGGCGCGTTGCAGTCGAACGCGCTCGTCATCCACACGCATACGCTCGAGCAATTCGAGCGGTACGAAATTGCGCAGCGCGCCATCGAATGCGGCATGCAGCTGAAGCGGATTCGCATTTACAGCGATGGCAAGCGGATTTTGGAATCGTCCTTCGACGAACTTCCCAGCAATTATCCCTTCGTGTTGTTCTTGCCGCAGGATCGAACGGAACGCTACTTCACCGAGCATATCGAAGGCCTCGGCGGACGCGTTGAGAGGAACGTCGCGCTCGAATCGTTCGTGGACGGAGTCGATTGCGTAGAATGTATGCTGCTGTATGGCGACGGCACTCGCGAAGCCGTCGATGCGGCGTTTCTGATTGGATGTGACGGCGCGCAGAGTACCGTAAGGCGTTTTCTCGGCGTGCCGCGTCACGAAACCGGCGACTTCGATTTCTACCTTGGCGATATGCACGTGGACGGTGATGCGCCGCTCGACGAAATGCGCGTGTACTTGCGCGGCGCAAGTTTTGTTTTTATCGGCCGCATCGATGAAACGCAGTATCGCGTCGTCTTTGCACCGGCCGAAATTCCGGAACGCGAACCCGAACTTACGGATTTCCAAGCTGCTATCGATGCAGCAGGAGTTGTAAATGTTCGCGTGAGCGGTCCGCGTTGGATGCGCAGGTTCACTGCAACCTCCGAGTACCAGCCCTTTTACGGCGGCGGACGCGTATTTTTGGCAGGCGAAGCCGCAGCCGTCTACACGCCTCTAAGCGGTGAAGCGCTCAACGCGGGCGTTCAAGACGCGGGCAATCTGATGTGGAAAATCGCTTTGGTTCGGCGGCACCTCGCAGCGCCGGAACTGTTGGATTCATACGCGGAAGAGCGCAGGCCGCACGCGCATGTGCGCGCCGAGGTGTCCTCTGCGGTCATGCGCGCCGCGACGGCTTCGAATTGGTTTTTGCAGCGCCTGCGGGACGGGATATTGAGCCGCTTATCGGCATTGGATGCTGTTCAAGAACGGTTGCGTGACGCCGTTTCCGACGTCGGTGGAAATTATCGCAAGAGCGCCATCGTTTGCGATTCGGGTGGCGGCTCAACGCTGCGCGCCGGCGATCGCGCACCCGATTGCGAGACGGTGGACGAAACGCAATCGCGTTTTCGGATGTTCGAGCTGCTGAGAGAGCCGACGCACACGGCGCTTGCCGTCGCACCGCAATCCGAGCCGCAGCTTCAGCGCTTTGCCGAAGTGGTGGCGCGATTCCAAGACGTCATGCAGGGCTGCGTTCTTATCGACGGCGACGAAACGTTTCACAACCGGTACGCGCACCGGATGGGCATGCTCTATGTCGTACGTCCGGACGGCTACATCGGTTTTCGCGGCGCAGCAACCGATGCGGAAGCATTGGAGAACTGGTGCAGCGAGATGTTCTCAGTTTAGCGATTAAAATCTGAAGGTTTCAGATCTTCGATGAATTTCTTGAACCGCTCGACTTCCGCGCCTTCCTCTTTCTTGTCCGGTACGGATTCTTCGAGCACGATCTTGTCGGAGACATAAATCGGCGCGCTCATACGCAGCGCAAGCGCGATGCCATCGGAGGGACGGGCGTCGATTTCTTGCAGTTCGCCGTTCGTACGTACGATGAGTTTCGCGAAAAACGTCGATTCGCGGATGTCGTGAATGACGACTTGCTCGAGACGGGCGTCCAGCGTTTCGAACACCGTACGCATCAGATCGTGTGTCAAGGGGCGCGGAACCGGCGCGCCTTCGAGCGCCAGCGCGATAGCGGTCGCTTCAAATGGGCCGATGAGAATGGGCAAAAAACGTTTCCCATCCATGTCTTTGAGGATGACAACCGGGTCGTGCGTGAGCAAATCGATGCCGAGTTTGTCAACCTTCATCTGGCGCATGACAGACCTATCCTACGCATCGGCCTTCTGATCATTCCTTAGGAAGCGACCGTCGAACCAGGGCGGCGGGTTGCATCGCACGAACGGAGCGCGGTTCACTATGGCTCTTTCGTGTGGCATCGTCGGGCTGCCCAACGTCGGCAAGTCCACTATTTTCAACGCGCTCACCCGTTCCGCGCAGGCACTCGCTGCGAACTATCCCTTCGCGACGATCGAACCCAACGTTGGCGAAGTGCCGGTTCCGGACGACCGTCTAGCGGTTCTCAAGCAGCTGCTCGACTCAAAGCAGGTCGTCCCCGCGACCATGCGCTTTTTAGACATAGCGGGGCTCGTCCGTGGGGCTAGTTCCGGCCAGGGGCTCGGCAACGCATTTCTCAGTCATATTCGGGAGACGGACGCCGTGGCGATGGTAGTCCGGGCCTTCCACGACGACAACGTGACGCACGTCGAGGGCGGACCGGACCCGCGCCGGGACATCGAGATTATTAACATTGAGATGGCCTTGGCGGACCTTGCTACGCTGCAGAAGCGCCTCGACAAGTTGGAACGCGAGGCGCGCGCCAATCCTAAGCTTCGCTATAAGGTCGACGCCGCGAAGAATCTTATGGCTGCGCTGGAGGACAACAAGCCCGCCCGCGCGTTTCCGAAAGGCTCGCCTGAAGGTGAGGTAGCCGCCGAGTCGTTCCTGTTGACCGCCAAACCGCTTCTCTACGTCGCCAATATCGATGAGGACCAGATCGGCAACCCTGGGCCGCTTTTTCAGCAGGTCAAGGAAATCGCCGCGGCCGAGGGGAGCGGCGTGGTCGGATTCTGCGGAAAGGTCGAGGCGGAGCTGGCCGGTCTCTCGGAAGAGGAGGCGCGCGAGTTCTGCCGCGAGCTCGGGATCGAGCGTGGAGGCTTGGATCAGCTGATCGTTTCCGCCTACGACCTGCTTGGCCTCATGACGTTCCTGACCGCGGGAGAGAAAGAAGTTCGCGCCTGGACGATCGAGCGCGGCACGAAGGCTCCTCAAGCGGCGGGCAAGATTCACAGCGATATCGAGCGCGGCTTCATCCGCGCGGAGATCGTCGACTACGACGATTACGTGAAGTACAAAACCATGGACGCGCTGCGTACGGCCGGCCTCGTACGGAGCGAGGGCAAGGACTACGTCATGCGCGAGGGCGACGTGGTCAACTTCAAATTCAACGTGTGACCGACGCCCGACCCCATCCCCTTCCCTAGTTAAAACGACTCCAGCAAAACGTCCAAACCCTCGGCGTGCGTGACGGCGTGCTCAATCGGTCAAAGCGCTTTTTTGCTAGCGGCGGAGCGTCAGCGGGCTGAGGACGTTCCGAATTTTTCGCCCAGCCAGGAGGGCTGTTTCAAATCTTGATTCGCGAAAAATTCGGCTGTTCTGAGCGACGGCGGCCACAGGACGTGGGCGCCGAGCGGTCCTCAGCCCGGCACCACCCCACCGGCAACGAAAAACTACGTGCGACTTTTGAACATAGGGGAACGTACCGAAATACCCTAACTCTTAAAAGTTTGGACTTTTTGCTGGAGGCTTTTAACGCTCTATGACCACTGCTGTGCGCGAAGTCTCGGTGTTCGGCGACGGCATCGCTTATTTTAACGAAGCGGCCAATCTGCTCGAACTCGATTCGTCAATGCGCGCCATCTTGACGCACCCGACCCGCCAAATTATTTTCTCGATTCCGTTTCAGCGCGATAACGGCGAGTTCGAGGTTTACACCGGATATCGCGTGCAATACAGCTTCGCGCGCGGGCCGGCTAAGGGCGGTATTCGCTTCCATCCGGGTGTGACGCTCGACGAAGTCACCGCACTCGCATTTTGGATGACGTGGAAGTGTGCGGTCGTCGACCTGCCGTTCGGCGGTGCAAAAGGCGGCGTGACTTGCGATCCTTCGAAGCTCTCGCAAAACGAACTCGAACGCATTACGCGCCGGTATGCAGCAGAACTTGTTGAGGTCGTGGGCCCGGACAAAGACGTACCGGCGCCGGACGTCAACACGAATCCGCAAACGATGGCATGGTTCATGGACACCTATTCCATGCATATACGTCAAGCCGTGCCAGGCGTGGTCACCGGAAAGCCGCTCGCAATCGGCGGTTCGAAAGGCCGCGTCGAAGCGACGGGCCGCGGCGTAATGATCTGCGGCATGGACGAACTCGCGAATCTCGGCGTTCAACCCAAAGACGCGCGCGTGATCGTTCAGGGCTTCGGTAACGTCGGCATGTGGGCGGCACGCTTGTTCGCCGACCGCGGCTGTAAAGTGGTCGGCATCTCCGACGTCACGGGCGCGTATTACAACGAAAACGGCATCAACTTGGACAAGGCGATCGAACTCGTTGAAAAAGATCGCAACCTCGGCGCTTTCCGCGAAGGCGACAAGATCAGCAATGCGGAGTTGCTCGTCGCAGATTGTGACGTACTGGTTCCCGCGGCACTCGAAAAAGTGCTGACAGCAGAAAATGCAGCGCAAGTCAAGGCCAAGCTGATCGTTGAGGGCGCAAATGGTCCGACGACACCGGAAGCGGACCGGATCTTCAACGAACGCGGTATCGTCGTTATTCCGGATATCATGGCGAACGCCGGCGGTGTAACGGTTTCGTACTTCGAATGGGTTCAAGATCGCATGGGCTACTTCTGGAAGCTGAACGAAGTGAACGAGCGTCTCGAAGATACGCTCATCACAAACTTCCACGAGTTGCGCGCCATTGCGAACCGTCATAAGATCCCGTACCGCACGGCGGCGTACATGGTCGCTATCGACCGCGTCGTGCAGTGTCTGAAGCTGCGTGGTGTGTACGCATAGTTTGCCTCTGGCAAATCAACAAGGGCCTGCAATAATGCAGGCCCTTGACGATCTCTACAGTCGTATGCGCGATGCGAACGATCGTGCGCTGGGCTATCCTTCCGCGAAAGACTTCGACATTTCCCCTCTTCTGCGATTCTTAGAGTTTCCCGTAAACAACGTCGGCGATCCGTTTGCCGAAGGCACGTATCAAGTGGAAACGCGTGGCTTCGAACGCGAAGTGGTTGAGTTTTTTGCGCAGCTGTTGCGCGCTCCGGAGAATGATTGGTGGGGCTACGTCACCAACGGCGGGACCGAGGGCAACCTTTACGGATTGTACTTGGCGCGCGAACTTCATCCGCGCGGCGTCGTGTACTACTCCGAGCACACGCATTACAGCGTGAGCAAGAATCTGCATTTCCTCGGAATGCGCCACATCATGATTCGATCGCAGGCGAACGGCGAGATAGATTACGACGATCTGCACGAAACGCTGAAGATCCATCGCGACGTGCCGCCGATCGTCTTCGCAAATATCGGAACGACCATGACCGAAGCGCGCGACGACATCGCGCGTATCCGCGAGATCATGGATTCGCTTGCGATTCGCGAGCGCTACATCCACTCGGATGCCGCGCTTTCGGGCGCTTACGCGCCGTTTCTCGATCCGAGGCCCCGTTTCGATTTTGCGGATGGCGCCGACAGCATCTCAATCAGCGGTCACAAATTCATCGGCTGCCCGATGCCGACGGGCGTTGTCATCGCGCGCAAGCACAACGTCTCGCGCATTGCGAGGTCCATCGATTACATCGGAACGCTCGACACGACTATCAGCGGGTCGCGCAACGGTTTCACGCCGCTCATCCTGTGGCATCGTTTGCAAACGCTCGGCGCGGAAGGTTTGCGCCGGCGCGCGATGCGCTCTCTGGAGCTAGCCGCGTACGCCGAAGATCGATTGCGCAGCGCGGGAGTTCAGGCTTGGCGAAATCCCAGCGCAATTACGGTGGTCTTCCCGAAGATCGCAGAATCCGTACGCGCAAAATGGCAACTGGCGACTCAAGGGAATATCTCGCACCTCATCGTGATGCCGGGCATTACGAAGGAACAGATCGATGCATTTGTGGAGGATGTTCGTGCAACGGATCACGGTCGTCTCGCATAACCGTCCGGGCGTTCTAGCCGAAATCACCGAGCTGCTCGCCTCCAAAGGCATCAGCATCGCGTCGATCGTCGCCGAAGCCCATGGCGGCGACGGCGTCATGCACATTGATTTAGAGGAAAGCGCCGCGGACTTAGCCCTGGCCGCGCTCACCGCCGCAGGCTATCATGCAGTTACCGAAGACGTGCTGCTGGCGCGCATCGAGGATCGCCCCGGAGCGCTGGCGCAACTCTCGCGCCGTCTATCCGATGCTAGCCTCGACGTTCGCGGTCTGAACATGGTGCAGCGCGACGACGGATGGGCCGTCGTCGCGATCGCTACCAGTGACAACGCGCGTGCACGCGAGGTTCTCGCGAGCGATGCTCTTTAGCGCTTATTGCGCCGGCGCAAACCATATGGACGTGATCGTGCCGTCCTTTACCGCGAACTGTTCGATGAGAGCTCCCTTTTCGCACACGACCTTATAGGCATAGCCCGGCCCCGCCGGCGTATCGGCCTTTTTGATCAGCGTCATACTCTTGATGGCTCCCAAAGATGGCAGAACTTGGTGAAGCTGATCGATTGCGGTTTGCGGAATCGGCTGTGAAAAATGCGATTGGTCGATCTTACCTGAGGCAAATTCCGCAAACTCGAACCGCGCCAACTGCTCGGGATCTTTCGGCAGCCCGATTGCGGCGGGCGACGCCGATGGTGGGGTGGAGGGAGCCGCCGTGTTTGATGGTGCGGCGGAATCAAGCGCAACGAGAAACGTAATAAGCGCGATCACGATTTCTTTAACTCCTTTAGTTCGGTGATGGGCTCGAGCGGTAATCCGGCCTCTTTCCAGGCGGCATAGCCGCCTTCCAACGCTTCCGCATTGGTGTAACCTTTTTCACGCAGCGTCTGTGCGACGCGTGAGCATGAATTTCCGCTGCCGCAGTATAGTACGACGTTCTCGTCCTTTGAGAACGGCAACTGCTCCGCGTTTTCAAGATCTTCGCCGTTATAACGAAGTGAGCCGGGAATCTGCTTTTCGTCCGGCTTCTTTCGAATGTCGATGATTCTTGTGCCGTGTTGCGCGGCGTTCTTCAAGTCCTCAATCTTCGCCATGCGCACAAGTTACAACATAAAGAAAGCGGACACCCTGCGAGCAGAGTGTCCGCGAGTGCGTTCATTGAGGGGAAGTTACGGTAGCGGGAACGGCCACGCCGGGTTGATCGCTTTGATAACGAACGGATTATACGTATCGCTCGAAGCGATGGCGCCGATCGTGGCATTGCTGAGCGGCGGAATGGTCAGTCCGTACTTTGTATCCGCGGCGGCAATGAATGCGTTAGCGATAAGTGCATAGGTGGTATTGGATGGATGCAAACCATCGTAGCTGAGGATTCCGCCGCCGAATTGCGACGTAAGCGTGACTCCGGGCGCGAGCGGAAGACCGGTTGCAGCAAGACTTTGGAAGGCGGTTTGCACGTCTGCGAGGGCAGCGCCGGTTGAAGCCGCGACTTGGTTGATAGCCTGATTGTAACCCGCGTTTAACGCAACGGCTTGAGCGGCGAATGTTTGATCGAGGTAGAGCGTTCCGTCACCGCTGCCCGGTCCGTTTGGATCCAAGTTAGGTAGCGCTGCGGGATTTGCTTGGACCTGCTTGACCAAGCTAAAGAAGCCCGTCTCCGTTAGGAAACCGCCATTACCTTTCGTGTAGGTTGCGGAAACATACGCCGCGAGCTGTCCCGCTGCGGCAGCGGGGACGCCCAGTGCCTGAAGGTCCGCCGCGAGTTTTGTTTGCGGAAAGAACTGGGGAACGGGAATTTCCCCAGTAGACGGATTGCCGAGAATATCGGGCAGATTTGCGACGACGACCTTCGAGCCGGCTTTTTGCAGTGTCGTGATAATGGTCGTGAGATCGGCTGCGAGCTGTTGCGGTGTATCGGTTGCGGGTGATTGTCCGTGCGAGAAGATGTACTTGAGCACGTCATTCGCGCCGAGCCATACCGTGGTAAGCGTGGGTTTTAACGCCACTGCTGCGTTCAACTGCGTTGCGCCGGTAGCTCCGAGCGTTTGCTGAAATTGGCCAAGCACCGGATAGTACAGCTGGCTTTCAGCATTTACAAGCTGCTGGAGGCCGCCTGACGTCGGATCTCCGGGAATCGTGACGAAGCCGCAGTTCGGTCCCGTCGGAGGTCCGGTAAGCGGCGCGGTTTGCGAGATCGCTTCATGCATCGTAGCGCCCGGAACTGCAACGTCGGCGATCGGTGCGCTCGCATTCATGCGTGTCGCCTGCCAACCTGTGGGACTATACGCTGATTGATTGAACGAATTGCACGGAGATTGGCTGGCGGAAAACGGTGGGCTGACGGCTGAAACAACGAGCTGCGATCCCAGCCCAGGCGCTTTGATCAGCGGAAGCGGCGAAGTGGCGGGATTGCCGAGCTTCGTCGTGACGTTGAAGTGCGCCGGATCCAGCGTAATGCCATTGAGTTGCGCGTACATCAGCGCCCAAAATCCATTCTCTTGGGTTACCGGAACGGCACCGCCCGGAAGGCCCGACACCGGACTTGTGGCAGTGGGATCTCCGAGTTGACCGCCGGACTGCTCGCCGAACGTCAAACTGTCGCCGATGCCGACGAAAGATTGCTGCGTTAAGTTGCTGCCGGAAGGAACCGCAGGAATCGGCGGCCCGCCGTAGTTTGTGCTGTTGCCGCCGCCGCAGCCGGCGAGTGCGACGATTGCGACGCTCGCGATGAGCCGATGAGAAAGCTTAAACATTTTGCTGAACCCCGCTTAGAACTGTATCACGCTCGGCGAACCGATGCCGAACTGCAGTTGAAGTTGCGTCGCTTTCAAGCCGCCGACCACCGGCAGAGTGTTTTGCGAACACGGCAATTGAAAACATTGCAGCGCCTTGACGCCGTATGGAGCGTAATTCGTTGGTCCGCCACTGTTAAGCACCAACTGGACGAAGCCGATCGGCCCGACTCGCTGCGAAAGGCCGAGGAAATACGCGACGAGATGTTGCGCGTACGGATCCGCAGGCAGGTAGTCGCGAGAGCTTTGCGGTTCGAAGAAAAGTTTCGTCCTGCTGGTCGGCGTGTACTCGAGATACAGGATTTGATAGATCTGCGCGTGGTTCTGCTGGTTAAGGCCGGCAGTGTGCACGAGCCACGACGGCGCGGCCGTGAACGTGCCGAACATCTTCGGCGTTTTGAGGAACGGCAGCGTTACGGCAAGCGCATAAACCTGCGCCGTGCGCGTGTTGATGTTCGTGTGCGGGATGCCGTTCTGATCGACGAACGGAACGACGTCGCCGTTACCATTTGAGGCGGCAACTTGCGACCAGCGCGACACGTACGTTGGCGTAATGACGATCGGAACGTTGCGTCCCTTGATCTTTGCGACGTTGAACAGATTCTCCCAATACCCCAGGAAGAATTTGTCCTTCGTCGTGACGTCGAGTTGCGGGTTGATGCCCGCGCACGTTGCCGACGATGCGCCGCTCAAATCGACGCACGACGGATTGACGCCGGGCGTCTGCGGGAAGCCGGACGGCAGAAACAACGGCACCTGCCCACTGTTGAAACCGACCGGATAGTGCTGCAGCTCGTAGTAATTTGCGATGACGGCTTCGTGCGGACTGAAGCCGTAACCGATGACGGCATCCATGCCGCCTTGAAGCCACTTCTTGCCGAACGTGCCGATGTTTCCGAACGGATACGCTACCGACGCATCGAGCGTGTAATTGAATCCGGTCGGCAAACCTAGCTGAGCGCCGACAGGCGCCTGCGTTACCGGCGGCACTTGCGCCATCGTCCCGTCCGGAAGGCGGACGCTGGCGATGGGTTGTGCGGACGGCGCAGGCTGCGCCTTCATGGCATTCTTTATGGCGGTGTTTGCGCCGGAGACGCCGGTTCCGAAGATGCCCATCGTATCTGCGAACGCCGGTGCCGTGCCAACCGCCGCGCACAAAGCGAGGGCGGCGGAGGCACGAAGAAACGTACGAACCATTCTCGATCTCCACAGTGGGACTTATTAAAATTAATAGTCCGAGGTCGTGGAAATCTACCGCTCGGCTGTTCGTGATCCCTGGCTAAACTGCGAGAAAAGTCTCTATCCGACCGGTACGGCCGGTTTCGCTTCGGGTGCCGTCTCGACCGGACCGACTGCTTCACCGTCGCGGCCGCGCGGCTTGCGCCGCAGCTCCCATGATTTGATGATGACGTAGAGTACGGGTGTTATCGCGAGATTCAGCAGCGTCGAAACGATCATGCCGCCGAAGACGACCGTTCCCAACGAATTACGCGCGGCACTTCCGGCGCCTGTCGCAATCACGAGTGGAATAACGGCCACGATGAACGCAATGGACGTCATCAGGATCGGACGGAGCCGCGTTTGTGCAGCGCGCGATGCTGCGGTAATGACGTCGGCCCCCGCGCGGATTTGCTGATTTGCAAACTCGACAATCAGAATCGCGCTCTTACTTGCTAGGCCAATCAGCATCACGTATCCGACCTGCGCGTAGACATCGCTAGGCAAATGGCGCACATTGAGAAACGCAAGTGCGCCGAGGATCGCAACGGGAACGGCGAGCAGTACAATGAGCGGATCGACGAAACTCTCGTATTGCGCGCAGAGAACCAAATACACGAAAATGATGCCGATCAAGAAGATCAACGCTGACAGCGAGCCGCCTTCGATCTGGTCGAGCGTAAGCCCGGACCACTCATAGCTGACGCCGGGCGGATCGACCTTTTGCGCGATCTGCTGCATCGCAAGGATCGACTGGCCTGAGCCCTTTCCGGGCGGTGTCGAACCGTTGATCTCAATCGAACGGAATAGGTTATAGTGCGTAATATTCGGCGCACCCTTCGTTAGGTTTGTGCTTCCGAGTCCGCTGAGAGGGATCAAACCGCCGGCTTGCGAGCGAACGTACAGATACTGCAGCGAGTCGAGTGAGCTGCGGTATGGTTCTTCCGCTTGCACATAGACGCGGTACGTACGATTCAAATAGTCGAAATTATTGACGTAAAGCGAACCGAGATCGGTTTGCAGCGTATTGAAAACGTCGGTCAACGAAAGGCCGATGCTCTTTGCCTTGGCGCGATCGATATTCACGTTGTACTGCGGCGAGTCGATACGGAACGTCGTAAAGACCTGCTGGAGATCGGGATTCTGATTGCCGAGCATCATGTAACCGTAGGCCGATTTCATGAGCGCCGGCAGTCCGACGTTGCCTCTATCTTCAAGTTCGAATTGGAAGCCGCCGAAGTTGCCCACGCCTTGGATCGCGGGCGGATTAAACGCGAAGACTTGCGCGCCCGGAATACCGAAGAACTGCATTTGCACGCGCTGAACGACCGCTGCGAGAGTATGCGCGCCGCCTTTGCGCTCCGACCACGGCTTCAATAGAATGAACTCGATACCGCGGTTCGGCCCGCTGCCGCTGAAGCTGAATCCCGCAACGTCGAAGACGTGGAGTACTTCAGGTTGCGAGAATAAAATTCGATCTACACGCGCTGAAACTGCCTCTTCTTGCGCGAGCGAATCGCCCTCCGGCAATTGTGTTGTGACGATGAAGTAGCCCTGATCTTCATCGGGGATAAACGCAGTGGGCGTCGTGCGGAAGAGCAGAAGCGTTCCGGCAAGTGCCGCTACAAACAAGGCCGCAACGGCCCAGCGGCGGCGGAAGAATTTCGGCAGCGTCGCGCGATACCACGCACGGAACGACGCCAATCCCTTGTTGAACCAAACGAATAGAGGAAAGCCCGACTCGCGCTCACCCGCGAGCATGATCGCGGACATTGCGGGCGTCAACGTAAGTGAGACGAACAGCGAAATTGCGATGGACGCTGCGATCGTTAGCGCGAATTGGCGGTAGAGTTGGCCGGTCGTCCCCGGGAAGAAGGCCACCGGAACGAATACCGCCATCAGCACGAGCGAAGACGCAACGACCGCACCCTGCACCTCGTGCATTGCCGCCGAGGCGCCTTCGATGCCGCCCATGTTCTTTTCTTGGATATATCGCGCGATGTTTTCGATGACGACGATCGCGTCGTCAACGACGAGCCCCGTAGCCAGCGTCAGGCCGAATAGCGTGACGGTGTTCATACTAAAGCCGAAGATCTTCATCGCTGCGAAAGCACCGATGAGCGACACCGGCAAAGAAACGATCGGGATGAGCGTCGACCGCGGATTCTGCAGGAAGATGAATATGACTAAGACGACCAGGAAGATCGAAAAGATCAGGGTGAGGATAACTTCCCGAATCGATTCTTTCACGAACTGCGTCACGTCGAATGCAACGTCATACGAGACGCCCGGAGGGAAGCTCTTGGAGAGCTCGTCCAGCGCTTTGCGGACGCCGTCAGCGGATTTAAGCGCATCGCCCGTCGGTAATTGCTGAATACCTAAACCGACAACGTTGCTATTGCGGTCAAACGAGAGATCCGAAGAATAATCTTCAGCGCCGAGTTCAACGCGCGCGACGTCGCCCAAACGGGTGTACCCGCCATTTGGATTGGCGCGGACGATGATGTTCTTGAATTCTTCTGGCGTGCTGAGCCGCCCCAAGGCATGCACCGTTATCGTAAACGGCTGGTTCTTCGGTTCGGGTGGTCCTCCAATGCTGCCGGCGGCAACTTCGACGTTTTGCTCTTGCAGCGAGTTGATAACGTCGCTGACCGCCAGTCCCTGAGCCTGTAACTTATGCGGATCGACCCATACTCGCATTGCATAGCGGCGTTGACCGAAGATAATAACCTGGCTGACTCCCTGAACCCGCTTGAGCGCGTTAACGATGTTCAGTTCCGCGTAATTGCTCAGGAACAACTTATCGTATTTCGAGTTGGTCGATTTCACCGCGAGCGCCATGATGAAGGTGCCCGAATTTTTGGTTACGGTTACGCCGACTTGCTGTACCGCCGCGGGTAACTGTCCCGCTGCGGATTGCACCGCGTTCTGCACGTCGGTTGCCGCAATGTCGAGATTCGTGCCTAAATTAAAAGTACAGGTGATCGTGCTCGTGCCGCTATTGGAGCTCGTCGAGCTGATATATCGCAAGCCTTCAACGCCGTTGATGGCCTGCTCCAGCGGCGTGGTGACGGCGGCTTCAACCGTTTGCGCGTTCGCGCCGATGTACGTTGCATTGACCGTCACGACCGGCGGCGCGATTTGAGGATACTGCGCCACGGAAAGCGTGGGTATGGCGATCACGCCGGTCAAAATAATGACCAGCGCGCAAACCGCTGCAAAAATCGGGCGTCGAAGGAAAAAGTCGCTCAAGAAGGCCTCCGGGGGACGCGCGTTCGGCTTCTTGGCTTACAAGACCTTACCTTGAGACGGCGGGTTGCGCTAGTGAAAGGCCTGTTCCGCGTGGTACGAGCTGCGGGAAAGCGGACTCGATACGACCTGATGGAAGCCCTTCGACTTCGCCAGGCGGCCAAGTTCAGCGAATTTCTCAGGCGTCACGAAGGTCTCGACGGGCAAATGCTTCTTTGTCGGCTGCAGATACTGCCCCATAGTGAAGATATCCACGCCGATGGCGCGCGCGTCATCCATCGCATTCTCGATTTCTTCATCGGTTTCGCCGAGGCCGAGCATCAACGACGTCTTCGTAAAGCGCTCGGGTGCCCGCTGTTTGGCGTACTCGAGGATGCGCAGTGATTGATCGTACTTCGCGCGCTTGTCGCGAACGCGCGGGGTGAGCCGGCGCACCGTTTCCAGGTTGTGCGCGAAAACGTCAGGCTTCGCATCCATGACGATGTCGAGCGCCGCGAGATCGCCGCGGTAATCGCCGCTGAGAATCTCCACCTTCGAGCCCGGTACCTTCTCGTGAATGGCACGGATCGTATTTGCGAAGATCAGCGCGCCGCCGTCCGGCAAGTCGTCGCGGTCGACTGCGGTGACGACGAGATATTTCCAACCCATGTCGCGCACGGCTTCGGCAACGCGAACCGGCTCGAGCCAGTCGACGATGCCTTTTGGATTTCCGGTCTTCACGTTGCAGAAGCGGCATCCGCGCGTGCACGTATCGCCGAGAATCATGATCGTCGCTGTGCCTGCACCCCAGCACTCCGCGAGATTCGGACACATCGCTTCCTTACAGACGGTGTTCAACTGCAGCGTGTTGACTTTGGCTTTCACGCGTTCGTAGTCGTCGCCGCGCGGCAGCTTCACCTTAAGCCATTCCGGTTTCGGAATGCGCTTGGGTGCTGCGTCGTCGATAAGACTTATTTCTATTGCCACTAGGATGCCTTCGGAAGGGGAACGGGTTCAAACACTACGTCGAAAGTCTTTGACAGCGCTGCCTGCAAAATCGGTTTCGCTTCCGCGATGCTGACGGCGCGGCCGGTTTCTCGAGAAAGACTCGTGATGCCGCGATCGGTTAGTCCGCACGGGTTAATGAGCGTGTCGTAGCTCAATTCGGTGCTCACGTTCAGCGCGATGCCGTGAAGCGACGTCATTTTTTGCACCGCTAGGCCGATCGCGCAGATTTGATTCGCACCAACCCAAACGCCGGCGTGCTCGCTCCAGCGCTCGGCTTGTATGCCGAACTCGGCGCACGCATCGATGACTGCGCCTTCGAGCGCGCGCACCAGCGGTACAATTTCGCGAAAGCGTTGGAGTTTGCGGATCGGATACACCACCAGCTGGCCCGGACCGTGATACGTAACGTCGCCGCCCCGTTCGATCTGCACCAAATCCACGCCGCGTGCAGCAAGCGCTTCGCGCGACAGCAAAACGTTATCGTCTTTCGCGTTGCGCCCAAGCGTAACCACCGGCGTGTGCTCGACGAAGATCCACGTCTCGGGTTCCTCGCCGTTTCGCACGCGCTCGTGCAGCGCATGCTGAAGATCCCACACTTCGCGGTATGGCTTCAGCCCGAGATCGAGGATTCGCGCTTTGCTTGTCATCGTGAGGTATCGAACGACCCTGAGTAAGGAAATGCGAACGCGTTTCCGATATCGAAGGGCGAGCGCGAAGCGCTCGCAAAGGCACGAACGTCACACGCTCTGCGAGCGTGTCCCTTCGACGGCGCAAATCTGCGATTTGCTTTGCTCAGGGTGGTTCGATACCTCACCATGACGACCATGACGATTGGCCTTACTTCGCGCCCACCGGTTGCGGCGCTGCAGCCTTCGGCTTTTGATTGACAATATGAATGGCTTTGCCGTGCGCAGCTTCCGCTGCATCCATAATACCTTCGGTAAGCGTCGGATGCGGATGGATCGAGAGGCCGATGTCTTCTAACGTCGCGCCCATCTCGAGTGCGATCACGCCTTCGCCGATAAGCGATTCGGCTTGCGGCGCGACAATGTGCATACCGAGCAGCATGTCCGTCTTTGCGTCGCCCACGAGTTTGATCAAGCCGTCGGTTTCGTTCATCGTACGTGCGCGGCCGCTTGCAGCGAGCGGGAACTTGCCGATTCGAATTTCGTAGCCTTTCTCTTTCGCTTCTTCCTCGGAAAGGCCGACCGTTGCGACTTCCGGATCGGTGTACACGCAATTCGGAATCGCAATCGGATCGAAGGCGACGCCTTTGAGTCCGCCGATCACTTCCGCTGCAACGACGCCTTCCTTCATGCCTTTGTGCGCGAGCATTGGTGCGCCCGTGATATCGCCGATCGCGAAGATATTGGAAACCTTCGTGCGGCGCTGCGCGTCGACGTCGATGAAGCCGCGTTCGTTCGTCGATAAGCCGGCCTTTTCAAGGTTGAGGCCATCAGTGACGGGACGGCGGCCGACCGCGACGAGCACGCAATCGAATTCGCGCGTTTCGTCCTTGCCGTTCGTGCCTTCGCCGTTAAACGTTGCTTTAACGGTTTTGCCGTTCTTTTTGACTTCGGCGACCTTCGTGTTGAGCATGATCTCGACGCCCTGCTTTTTCAGAATGCGTCCAAGCGTTTTGCCGATCTCGAGATCCGTGCCGGTGAGAATCTGCGGCATCGCTTCGATCACGAGCACCTTGCTGCCCATTCGCGTGAAGACCGTCGCAAACTCCAAACCAATCACACCGCCGCCGATGACGAGCATCGTCTTCGGAATCTTTTTCATTTGGACGGCGTCGTCCGAGTTGATGATGTACTCGCCATCGCGCGGCCAGGCTTTGACGTCGATCGGCGCGGAGCCGGTTGCGATTACAATGTACTCGGCCTTAATCGTGTCCTCGCCGCCTTCTTTTTTCTTGACGACGATCTCGGTCGCGCTTTTGAATCCCGCCTCACCGTAAACGAATTGAACGTTGTTCGCTTTGAACAACGTCTTCACGCCGCCAACGTTCGCATTCACGACGTCGGTTTTGAATTTCGCAACGCCCTCGCGATCGACGTCGGCTTTCGGAACTTTCAGACCGATCGCGCCTGCGTGATCGATGTGGCGAATCACCTCGCCGACGTGCAGCAGCGCCTTCGTCGGGATGCAGCCCCAATTCAAACAGACGCCGCCGACCTCGTCGCGGTCGACGCAGATAACTTTCTTGCCGAGCTGTCCGAGGCGGATGGCGGCGTGATAGCCGCCCGGGCCCGCGCCGATGACGACGGCGTCGACTTGGTGTTCAGCCACTTACGATCTCCTGGTCTTATAAAACGGAAGGGCACAAATTTCGCCGGACAGCCTTCGCCGCCGGCGCCGTCCATCATCGTACACCGGGCTACCGCGGCCGCAGCCGACCAAAGTAGGGGGTATACCATCCAATCGTCGAAATGGACGACAAATGGCTAAAATTGGATGGCTCGGACCGGGAGCCTTGCCCCAACTGGACCGGAACAGCATCGTGCCGTTGTACCGCCAGATTTACGAGGCGCTGCGCGAGTCCATCCTCGCCGGTACTCTGCCGGAATCGACGCGGCTTCCACCCGAACGCTCGCTCGCCGAGAGGCTGAACGTAAACCGGAGCACTGTCGTGCACGCGTATCGCGAGCTTGTGGCCGACGGTCTTATCGAGCAAAAGGTGGGCTCGGGAAGCCGGGTGGTGCCGCAGCTGCGTCCCGGCCAACCGGAGCGCTCCGCGTCGGTGCCTTGGTGGGTGACGTTGCCGCCGTGGCGCGTCGGCGAATTTCCGACGATTTTGGGTGAACTCGCCGCGAAGCAAGAACCGGGACGGATCAGCTTCGTTCAGGGTGTTGCACCGGATCAACCCTCACCGCTGGGCGAGCTTGCGAAATCGTTTTCGCGCGTTGCATCGGATCCGCGCTTCGTTCTTTCATACGGAGATTCGGAAGGGTACGAGCCGCTGCGCGATGCGATCGCGCATCGCATGGCGCTGCGCGGTGCGCGCACGCAAGCGAAAGACATCATCGTGCTCACCGGTTCAACGCAAGGCATTATGGTGGTCGCGCAATCGCTTGCGGAGCCGGGCGATGAGATTATCGTCGAAACGCCGAGCTACCCGGGTGCATTGCAGATATTCCAAATCTGCGGACTGCGTGCGATTCCGGTTCCAGTTGATGAAGAAGGCATGCGCGTCGATCACGTTGAGGCTATCTTACGCACGCGCCGTCCGCGCTTCATCTACACGATGCCTTCTCTGCACAATCCGACGAATGTAACCATGAATGCGGATCGCCGCGAACGCCTCGTAACGCTCGCGCGGCGCGCCGGCATTCCGATCATTGAAGACGATCCGTATGGCGAGCTGGCGCAGCACGGACTGACGCCGCTTGTGGGACTTGCTCCCGATTACGTCGTGTACTTGAGTACCTTCAGCAAAACGATCGCGCCATCGCTGCGCGTCGGCTGGCTTGCCGCGCCGCGCACTATTCTCGAGCGTCTGCTACTGCGCAAGCAAGCGCTGGATATGGCGACGAGCCTCTACGTGCAGGCGGCAATCAGCGACTACTTAGCCACCGGCTACGACGCGCACGTGGCGCAGTTGCGCGACGAATTACGCCTGCGTCGCGAAATGGCCGACGCCGCGATTGCCGAACATTGGCCGGGAACCATGCGTACCAGCAAAGCCGGTGGTGGATTCTACTTGTGGGTGACGACGCCACGCGAACTGCGCGCGCGTCCGTTGCTCGATCAAGCGGAGCGTCTCGGTGCCTCGTTTCTATTCGGCGAGCCGTTCTTCGCAAATTCGGGCGGCGATCATCACTTCCGTTTAGCGCTCACGCCCGTGACGCGCGAGCAAATTCCCGAAGGCATTCGCCGCATCGGTAAGGCGGTAGCCAGCATCCGCTCATGACGCCCTCTCGTGGACAACACGTTGCCGATGCCGATCGCGATCTGCGCCAATACTTGATCCGTATTGCCGGAACGTTGGGAGATCTTCTGGGTGACACGCTTGCGGGTTTGTACGTTCACGGATCGCTTGCAACGGGCAGCTATCACCGCGAACGGAGCGACATCGATTTGATCGCCGTTGTTTCGCGCAAGCTTACGCCGCAAGAGCGCGAGCGCGTCGCGCGGTTATTCGTGCAGCTCTCGGATTCGCGCCCGGCGCTCGGCGACATCGAAATCAGCGTCGTGCAGGAACGCTATGCGCGCTCCTTCGAGCATCCGATGCCGTATGAGGTGCATTACTCCAGTGCGCTGCATGAAAAAATTCGAAGGGGCGGCGTCGATTTCACGCGCGACGAGACCAACGTCGATTTAGCCGCGAACATCGCTGAAGTTCGCGAGCGCGGCGTAACGCTCGTCGGTCCATCGCCCGATTCCATGTTCGGGCCGGTGCCGTGGCACGCATATATCAATGCCTTAGAAGCAGACTTCGATTGGTCGCGCCAGATCGTCGGCAAAAAACCGGTGTACGCGATTCTCAACGCACTGCGCATTCTCTATGGAGCGACCACGCCGTCCATGCACACTCTGAATAAGGACGAGGCTGCGGTGTGGGCTCTGCAAACGGTTCCGCGCATGTATCATTCCATCATTAACGATGCGCTGCAACTCTATCGCGGAACGAAGTCGGGCGACGACGTCGTTTTCATGGAGCGCGACATCATCGCGCTGCGTGAATACGTACGCGAGCGATCGCAGCCGGCCTTCGCTCGTGCGTCGGACACCGGCGAAGAAGACGGCGAGTGACGCGCATTCGCAATCTGCTCCTGAACTGGTACGCGAAGCACGGCCGCGCGCATTTACCATGGCGTGAGTCGCGCGATCCCTATCGCATATTGGTAAGCGAGTTCATGCTGCAGCAGACCCAAGTCGATCGCGTTCTGCCAAAATACTTGGCCTTCGTCGAACGCTTTCCGCATTTTGCGGCGCTCGCCGCGGCGAGTACGGCCGATGTTCTGCGCATGTGGCAAGGTCTGGGCTATAACTCGCGTGCGGTACGCCTGAAGCAGATCGCGCAGATAGTGGTCGAGCAATATGGCGGGATCATGCCGCATGATGAAGATGCGTTGCGATCGTTACCCGGCATTGGGCCGTACACGGTCGCGGCGCTCCGCGCGTTTGCTTTCGAACTCGATGACGCCGCTCTCGACACCAACGTGCGCCGCGTGGTGCATCGCGTATTGCACGGGCTCGAACACCCGCCCATGGTTGCCGCGGCCCAGCTGGATCGCGAAGCCCACGATCTCGTGCCCCCGGCACGCGCGCATGATTGGAATTCCGCGATGATGGACCTCGGCGCAACGATTTGCACCGCTCGGGCCCCAAAGTGTCTGCTTTGCCCGTTGCAAGCCGCGTGCGCCGCGGCGCCCATCGATCCGGCGGCTTTGGAACGGGCCCGCTTAGCGAATGTGCGGAAGCGATCCCCTCAAGAAGTGCTACCGTTCGAAAAAACGACACGTTACGCTCGCGGCCGGATCGTCGATCGGCTTCGCGAACTTCCGGCGGGCGAAAAAATCTCGTTGCTCGATTTGCATCGTGACGTATCCGCTCATACAAAGCGCACGCGCCAAGAGATTGATGCCATTGTGGCGGCACTCATGCGCGACGGTCTCGTAGACCTTCAAGACGAGCAGGTCGCCCTCCGCGACTGAAATAAGTCGCGTTTATGCGACTTATTCTTTTCATCGCCGCAGCGATTGTTGCGTGCTTGCCCGCGCAGGTGCTTGCGCGGACGATCGATTTCAGCGACCTTCGCACGATCGTTTCGTTGAGCTCGCCGCACATTTCACCGGACGGTAAGCGCGTCGTTTTCATCCGAAGCCGAGCAGACTTCGAGAAGGATAAGAATGTCTCGCAGTTGATGCTGGTCGATGTTCGCACCAAGCAACTTCGTGAACTGACGTATGAACGCACCGGCATTTCGTCTCCGCAATGGTCGCCGGACGGGAAGCGCGTTGCGTTTCTGGCCAATGCGAAGCACGATGAAAAGAGCGAAGAACAGTCGCAAATCTTCGTTCTACCGCTTGACGGCGGCGACGCGCACAAGGTAAGCGATGAGCCGAACGGCGTTGATGGGTTCGCGTGGAGCCCCGATGGAAAGCGCTTCGCGTTCGTTACGCAAGACGAAAACCCGCGCAAAAAAGAGATCGACGAGCATCTGGACGCTTTTGAAGTCGGCTCGAACGACTATCTGCACAAGAGCGAAGCGATGCCCTCGCACCTGTGGGTGATGAACGCATCCGGCGGGAAGGCACGCCGTTTGACTTCGGGTACGTGGAGTCTGGGTATCGTGGATCCGTACGGCACCTCGGATATCAGTTGGTCGCGCGACGGCAGAGACATCGCATTCATCCATTTCCCGACGCCGCTCATCGGCGATTCACTGGGCACGGTGATCGATGTCGTGGAGGTGCAAAGCGGCAAGCGCGTGCAGCTCAATCGCGGCTCCAATATGGAAGGTTCGCCGGAATTCGCTCCGTTAGGCACAGCGATTTCATACACGCGCAATACGAACGGTGATGCGGGCAACGGCATATCGGTTTACGTCAAAGAATTCGGAACCAACGATCCGCCCATTCGTGCAAATGTCGATCGCAATATCGACGCCAAAGCGTGGGCACCCGACGGTAAAGCACTGTGGCTTTTCGGCCGCGACGGATCGCGCACGGCCGCATGGTATTCGCCTCTAGGGAGCGCCGCGAAGAGTGTGGCGCTCGGCGATGTCGCAATTTCTGAAACGAGCAACGTCGCAGATACCGGAGCGCTGGCGTTCGTCGGAACCACGACATCGCATCCTGCCGAACTCTATTACCTCGCGTCGCCATCTTCGCGGCCGGTTCGATTGACGAATCTAAATTCGTCCGCCGCACATCTCGATCTGGGACGGGTAGTCCCTCTGACGTGGCGCAACGATGGGTTTCTCGAAGACGGCGTGCTGACGCTACCGCCGCATTACGATCCGCACAAGCCATATCCGCTCGTGCTCGTCATTCACGGCGGACCGCAAAGCGCATCGACAATGGGATGGAGCAGTCAGAATCAGCTCTTCGCATCGCATGGCTACATGGTCTTCAATCCAAATTATCGAGGCAGCACGAATTTGGGCGATCGCTATCAGCATGCGATCGTGCGCGACGCGGGTGACGGTCCCGGACGCGACGTGATGGCCGGTATCGCCGCAGTCGAGCGCGCCTACAAGGTCGACAAGAGCCGCATCGCTGTTTCAGGCTGGTCGTACGGCGGCTACATGACGTCCTGGATGATCGGTCATTACAACATTTGGAAAACCGCGGTCTCCGGTGCCGCGCTCAACGACTGGTTCGACGACTACAACGTCGCTTTTTACGTGTACACTGACGTGCCGTTTTTCGGAGGTTCGCCGTGGAATCCGAAGTACACCGCGATGTGGCGCGCGCAGTCGCCGATTACCTACGCGCAAAACGTACGTACGCCGACGCTGATACTCGGCGATCTCGGCGACAACAACGTTACTATCACGAATTCATTCAAGATGTATCACGCCCTCAAGGATAACGGCGTGCCGGTCGAATTCGTGGCGTATCCCGTTCACGGCCACCATCCGAGCGATCCGGTGCGTTCGGAAGACGTAACGCGCAGATGGCTTGCCTGGATCGACCGGTATTTGCGCTAATGGAGTTGCTGAAGATGAAAGTTTCTGCGATTACTCTAGCTATCGTTTTCGCCGCGGTTGCGCCGGCGGCCGCGCGCACCATGCAACTCGATGATTTAAAATCCATCGTGGGCGTAACGGACGCAACGATCGCTCCTAATGGCGCAGAGATCGCCTATATCGTTTCGAGACCTAACTATAAAACAGATCGCAGCGAGCGCACGCTGATGCTCTACGATATCGCTGCGCATTCGCAGCGTGCGCTTACGTTCGAACGTAAAGGAGTTGCTTCGCCCGCGTGGTCGCCCGATGGTACGCGGCTCGCGTTCCTGGCGTTGCGCGGCGAAGGCAAGGATGCGCAAGAGCAGATCTACGTCATGAACATGCGTGGCGGAGATCCGGTTGCCATTACGGATGCCTCTGAGGGCGTCCAGCAATTCGCGTGGCGTCCCGACGGGAACGCGATTGCGTACGTGACGGCGGACGAGCCGAAGAACAAGAAGGAGATCGAGCATCATCTCGATGCGTTCGTTGTCGGCGATCAGTCGTATATGGAAGACTCCGCTCCCACACCGAGCCATATTTGGCTCATTGGCGCGGATGGAGCGCAGAACGAGCGTTTAACAGAAGGTTCGTGGAGCCTGCCACCTGCGGCGCCACCGAGTTCCCCGTCATCGCCGCTCTCGTGGTCTCCGGATGGCCGCTTCATCGTTTTCTCCAAGATGGCGACACCGTATTACGCGGACGGCGATCGAACTGTCGTCTCGATTCTCGATACGCAGACGAAAAGTATCCGGACGCTAACCTCGCACGGGAAGTACGAAGGCTACGGTATGTTTTCTCCGGACGGCACGAAAGTTGCGTACTGGTATCCGTATAACGGCGATCCCGCTGCGCAAAACGACGTATTTGTGACGTCTGCTGCCGGCGGCAATGGACGCGACGTCACCGCTGACGATATCGACACGAACGTGCAGCGCGCGATGTGGATGCCGGACTCGAAAGCCCTGATTGTTTCGGGACATAAAGGGACCGATGCAGCGCTTTGGGTCAAACCGCTAGAGGGCGCGGCCAAGCGGATCGATCTCGGAAACGTGCAGCCGACGCAGCCGTTTTGGCTGGATGCCACCATCAGCAACACCGGCGCCATTGCATTCACCGGCAGCGAAGCGCACCATCCGACGGAACTTTATTACATGAGTTCGGCAACGGCGAAACCGCAACGTTTAACCTCATATAATGACAGTGTTGCAGCGCTCGATTTAGGGAACGTTCAACCGGTTCGGTGGCAAAGCGAGGGTTTTGAAGAGGACGGCGTCGTGACGTTTCCGCCGGGCTATGATGCCAGCAAGACGTATCCGCTCGTCCTCATCATCCACGGCGGCCCGAACTCGGCGTCGCTGACAAATTTCAGCTCGCTCAATCAACTTATCGCCGCGCACGGCTTCATCGTCTTCAATCCGAATTACCGCGGCAGCGACAATTTGGGTGAAAATTACTGGCACGCGATCTTCAACGACGCAGGAGCGGGTCCGGGACGCGATGTTATGGCGGGCATTGCAGCGGTGCAGAAAAATGCCCATATCGATCCACAGCGCATCGGCGTGTCCGGCTGGTCGTACGGCGGCTACATGACGTCGTGGATGGAAGGCCACTACCATATTTGGAAGGCCGCCGTTGCCGGTGCTGCGGTTAACAATTGGGTTGACGAGTACACGCTTTCCGACAACAACGCGAATGTGCGGTTTTCGTTCGGCGGATCGCCGTATAAAGGCGATTTGATGAAGCAATATGTTGCTCAGTCGCCGATTACGTACGCGTGGAACATTACTACGCCAACGCTCATTCTCAGCGACACAGGCGATGCGCGCGTGCCCATAACACAATCGTATGAAATGTTCCGCGCGCTCAAAGATCGCGGCGTCACGGTGCGGTTCTGGGCCTATCCGGTCGGCGGACACTTTCCGGGCGATCCGGTGCGGGCAATGGACGTGGACCGGCGCTGGATCGACTGGCTTGTGAAGTATCTGAAGTCCTAGGCGGTTAGTCCCGCCCTGGCGGGCCGCGGGTTCGATGCGACGCTGTGGGTGCCTGCTTATAATCTTTCCACGCGACTAACGTTGTGTGGAGGTTGCTATGAGTGCGTCGCGGACGGCGGCTGTACCGGAATATGTCGCGTTAAAACCGACACTCGTCGCCACGGTTATCGAAGGCGGCGCCGTACTGCTGGATCTGGATTCTAAATATTTCTATGCGCTGAACGAAAGCGCGTGGGCTATCGTCCAATTGTGCGAGACGGCCGCCGCGTCAAGCGATGCAATCATCGCGCAAAGCCGCGCGTGGGGCGCGCATGACGAGGACGAAATTCGCGAGTTTCTGGCCGGTTTGGCCGCTCACGACATCGTCGAAAAGGCAGAGTGCGCAAATGGATTGCCGTCCGTCCACTTCGCAGGTGAATGGAGTGCGCCGGCGGTGCACCGTCAAGCCGAACCGCTTCAACGGATCGTTACAAGCGCATTCGATCCCAGCATTCCGCTTGCGGAGTAATCCGTGACCGCAGCCGCCGTGCGCCGTCCGTTCCTCCGCGCCGCTTGCGGTCCGCTCGACGTTACGATATCCGCCGACGACGTCGCCTTGCTTGAGGTGGCGGATAAATACTTTTCACTCTATGCTCCTCCGTGGGAATTTCGCACGCGAACGGTAAGCGTCGAGATGACGCGGCGGGACTCTTCGTTGCGAGCGAACGGTACGTTTTTGTCGTGCGGAAACATGTCCGCCGATCGAAGCGGCGCGCGTTACGTCGCGCATACCAAACATGGATTTGCCGCAGAGGGGCACGTCGGTGCCCGCCGCGATGTTTGGGTAATATGCGTGCCGCCGAAGACGATCTTTTCCGAAGCACAGATCGGCGACGTCGAAGATCTCTTCAGCTTGATTTGTACGGCGGCTTGGCGAGAAGAAGGGTGGATTGCCGTACACGCTGCTGCAGTTGCAAACGACTCTGCCTGCGCACTTCTTTGCGCTCCGTCGGGCGGGGGAAAGAGCACGCTAACCGCTGCGCTCGTACGCAACGGTTGGAAGACGCTCGGGGACGATAAGCTGTTACTTCGGCGCAACGGTGGAGAACCGTACGTTCACGGTCTGCTGCAAACGTTCAATTTGGATCCGGCGACGCGGCGGTGGTTTGACTTCGGTAACCTGGACGCATTACCGCGTTACTCCGCGTGGACCAATAAACGCCGCGTCTCGGTCGGCACCATCGCCTCCGATGTTACGCTTTCGAGCGCGCGGCCGACGCACGTCGTGCGAGTTCTTCGAAGTCCCGGCCTCGGCGGCGTGCGAGCGACGCCGATGGAGCCGCGCGACATTTTGCCGGCGTTGCTACGCCAAATCGTGCTGCCTTGCGACCGTGCGGTGTGTCAATGGATTCTCTCAGAAACCGGCTCGGCCGTTCGAGGAGTGCGCGGCATTACGCTGGAGATTGGCGATGATGCGTACCATAGCGCTGCCTGGCTCGACACGATTGAGGAAGCGCTGCTGTGCCGTATGTAAGTGTCGTCATCCCGGCATACAACGCTGCAAATACGATTGCTGAAACGTTAAAAGCGTTGCGTTCGCAAGCGGGCATCGCGGACTACGAAGTCGTCGTGGTCGATAATGGATCGTCCGACGAAACGGCGCGCGTCGCACGTGCATACGGTGCTCGCGTCTTGCATGAAGAAATACGTGGACCCGCGGCCGCGCGTAACAAGGGGTTAATAGATTCGAACGGCGAGATCGTGGCGCATCTCGATGCGGATACAGTACCGAGCCGGCGATGGTTGGCCGAATTGTGCGCGCCCTTCGCCGACGATCGCGTGGTTATCGCAGCCGGGCACAGCCTGTGCTATCCGCCCAAAACGGGCGCCGAACGCTACGCACAATCCATTGGTTTAAATGACGCCACGCTGGCCGTGCTGCGCGAACCGTTTCCATTCGCACCCTCGCTCAATTTGGCGGTGCGGCGCGGCGCAGCAATTGCCGTCGGAGGATGGAACGTCGTGCTGCGAACGGGGGAAGATGTCGATTTTTCCCACCGCATACTGAAAAGGTACGGCGGTCCGATCGTCTATTGCGAACGCGCGATCCTTTATCATCACGCACGCTCGGACGACGCGGCTCTTCGCCGTCAAGCGTATACGTATGGAGCGGGAGCGGCGGACCTGTATGCGTTGTATCCCGATGAGGTGGCGTGGACCGCTGCTAAAACACTGCATGTCATGCGTACGTTGTGCGCCCGAGCAATCGCTCCGGTTGCGGCCGGCGTCGGCAAAGCCTTCGGAATCGTGGACGCGGAGCGCCTGGAATTTCTGCGGTATCACTGGATTTGGACGCGCAGTTTTTGGCTCGGTTTTGCGGCGCGTAAATACTTCGGGAGCCGGATATAATGGACGTTTCGGTCGTCATACCTGTGTATAATGGCGCCGCCACGCTAGAAGCGACGCTTCGGGCGCTTTCCGAACAGACGCTGCAACGGGACCGGTATGAGATCGTTGTCGTCGACGACGGATCGCGCGACAGCTCCGGAGAGATTGCGCACGCGTATGCGGATCGTACGATTGCGCAGTGCAACGCAGGCGCTCCGTCAGCACGCAATGCGGGCATTCGCGCCGCGAGTGGAGCGTGGATTGCGTTTACCGACGCCGATTGCGTGCCGTCGCGTGGATGGCTTGCGGCACTGTTGAGCGCTGCACAGAAAAAAGCGAATAGCATCGGCGCTGCCGGCAAGACTCTCGGTCTGGAGTCAAAGACACCCGCAGCGCAATTCGTCGATCTCATGGGCGGCCTGGACGCGCAGCGTTATCTCGCGCATCCGCGATTTCCGTTTGCGCCGACGGGGAATGCGCTGTACCGCCGCCAGTATTTGCTGGAAGTCGGCGGGTTCGACGAGCGCTACGCTACGTTCGACGCGTGTGATTTACATACGCGGCTTCTGCGGCAGTATCCGGGACAGCCGTTTACCTACGAGCCGCGCGCGCTCGTCTTGCACCGGCATCGTGCGGGATGGCGCGCTTATTGGCAGCAGCAGTTTTTTTACGGCGTGGGATACGCTCAGTTTATGCTCGCGCACCGCGACGACGTGCGGTGGACGCGGCAGCACCAATTGCGAGCTACATCCGATGTAGCGGCTAAAGCACTCGCTGCGCTTCTGCCTTCGCGGGGCACGCAAAGAATCGTACGGCACGGCCAGTTCGTGCGAGCGGCCGCGCAACAGGCCGGTTTCATCAGCACCTTTTACAGCGCTACGGAGCGCCGGCGGTGGTAGTGAGACGATTACGCGCCATCTTTCGCGAGCCCGGCGATTTGCTGTTATGCTTGCACATTGCCGCGTTTATAGTGCTTGCTCCACGGCTCATCGCTGCGCAAGACCTGCGCGCGTTCATCAAACGCCTTCGGCACGACCGAATTCCGCGTGCGCCGCAAGAACGCATCGTGCGGCTGCGTTCTTTTTTATTGGCCCGCCGCATCTTTGCGCGCGCCGATACGTGCTATGTGCGAGCGCTCACACTCTATCGGTACCTTGATGCTCCAAGCGCGGACCTGGGCGTGCATTTCGGCGTAGAGCATCGCGTCGACGGCAACGAGCGCTTGCGCGGCCATGCATGGGTCTCGCGCAACGGCAGTATCATCGAAGGTCCGCCGGCCGCGATCGAAGGCCGCATACGCGAAATTCCGCTGAACGGAGTTCGGTGATGGCACGGACCTTTGCGGCGTTGATCGACGCCGCAAGCGCAGCCGTACGTGAAGACCCCCCCGATCTCGCAGAAGCTCTGACCGCGGTGCCTGCGCGACAATTGTTCGTACAAGCAGCACGCCACCGTTGCGCCGGCCTTCTGTTGAATGGAATCGTGCGCGTGCGTTTGCGCGACGAACGCATTGCGGAGATCCGTAGAATGCTGCAACAGTACGCTGCGGCGTGCACGCTGCAGGCGGCGACGCTTGCGGAACAGATCGATGCAGCCGTGGCGGCACTGAAACGGCACGGCATTCCACACATTCTGTTGAAGACGGCAGCGCGCATTTACGCCGGCGAAGCGCGCGCTGAATGGTCCCAGACCTTCGACATTGACGTTCTCGTCCCGGGCGAATGGGTGCAATCCGCACAAGCCGCACTTCTCGACGCGGGATATACGCGCATGGCGCGTGCGTCCACCATTGAAGCGTACCGGCTCCATCATCACCACCTCGCACCGTTGGATGCGCCGAACGGCGGCAAACCGCTTGAACTGCACGTGCGTTTAGCGCCGCGCCACAGTTTTACGATCCCAACGGACTGGCAAAACATCGCAGCGCACATCGAAGAAATTTCCGGGGGCGCGGGTACAACACTGCGCCTCGATGCGTTCGGGCGAGGTCTTCACATGGTCGTGCACGGTGCAGGACTGTACCGCCTTGGGGACGCGGTGGCCCTGGCGGCGGACGCACGAACGGATCCGCGATTACTGAATCGATTAAATACGGTCGCCGAACGCGATCGATTGCAACGCGTACCGTTACAGGCGGTCATCGCGATGGCGGCGCGTCTTTTGCACATAGCGTCTGAACCGGCGCCTGAGGTTCGGCGGTATTTGGATTGGGTGACGCTGCGCGAAGATCTGCTTCCCGTCTTTAGGAGCCGCATGCAGTTCATCGATGCGTGGTTTGCAAATGGCGGCTCGATCCGCGGTCCCGCGACAGCGCTTGCGGTACCGCGCGACGTATGCAGCGTTCGGCGGGCGTTGTGTTACCGCGAACTCGCCGGACGCATTATCGCAGGCGCCGCCGCATGGGGATATTGCCGCAAAGCGCTGAATACCGCCGAGTGGCGAAGATCCCATTCCCTGTCAAAAAGGTTTCCAGAGACGTCGCAGAGCGCGAACTGGCAATATTAGAGCGGACGTATCCGCACGCGGAAACTGCGCTGGATTACGAAGATCCGTTTCAACTGCTCATCGCGGTAATTCTCTCCGCGCAAACGACGGACGCGCGCGTCAACATGGTGACCCCGGCGCTTTTCAAAAAGTATCCGACAGCGGAGAAGCTTGCAAACGCAAAACAAGAAGACGTCGAGGAGATCGTAAAGTCGACCGGTTTTTTCCGCATGAAGGCGCGCAACATCATCGGCGCCGCGCGCGGTCTCGTCGAACAGCACAATGGCAAGGTTCCAGGCGATCGCGAAGCGCTCGAGTCGCTGGCCGGCGTGGGGCGGAAAACCGCAAACGTCGTCATGGGTGTGGCATTTAAAGAAGCCGCGATCGCGGTCGACACGCACGTGTTCCGCGTCGCTCATCGTATGGGTCTAACGCTCGGTAAAACGCCCCGCGACGTGGAAAACGATCTCGAAGCGCTTGTTCCAAAAAGTAAATGGCGGCACGTCAGCCACTGGCTTATCTTGCACGGGCGGGAGATCTGCAAAGCGCCGACGCCGCTGTGTACGCGTTGTCCGGTGAATCAGCTCTGCCCGACGCCGAAGATTATCGCTAAAAGCTTAGCGGCCCGGAGCCGTCGAGGTGCGGCGGACGGGGCAACTCGGCGTCCTGCGCGATCGTCTTCAACAAAGAAGAAGGGGTAAGCGGCTCGCCGTAGCCCTCTTCGGTCGAAATCTTCGACAAATTGATCAGTGACGGCACGGAAGCTTCGGGTTCGAACTGCCATTCGCCATCGAATCCCATGCCGGAGATACGAACGAGCTGGTGCACTTCATCGAGATCGAGACCGACGCGTTTCTCTCCGAAGCGCAATCGCAGACGCGGAGGACGTTCGAGACGAACGAATTTTACGCCGTTTCGATCGCCGAGTATGGAATTCAGGCGTTTCGTGCCCGCCTGCAACAGCTTGCCGAATGCCTCGAACGCGCTTTCGGCATCTTCGTATGCGATCGAACCGGCCTGACTCGCGTCAACGACGCTCTCAATCTCCCTGCGTGCGCGAATGCGCATGGCAGCGGCCACGATAGGATTCTGGGCGGTGAACTCTTCTTCAAACGGGTCAGGCATCACGCAAGTATTCGCGGTTTGCTTCGGTGAACTCCGCCTGTATGCTACGACTGCTTCTTGCCGCCGTAACGTTATTGCAGATCGCGGATATCTTTACCGCCACGCCGCCGTGGGGTTCGCAACCTGTAAAGGTGCTCTGGGCGCCGGACGGACGGTCGTTTCTCTACGTGCTGTCGTCGCAAGAACCGCGGCAAGCGCTCGCGATCAGGCAATACGATGTGCGCACGGGCGCGTCGCGCGTTCTGATCGACCCGGCGCATTACGGCAGCGAAGCGCAGACGCCGCAAAATTTGGCGTGGGCGCCCGACGGTTTGCAGCTCGCTTTTACGGAGCGCGGACAGTTGTTCGTACGGGATATGGCGACGAATTTGGAGCGGCCGGTCGCATCCGGGGTCTCGGACATGGCGTGGTCGCCGCAGAGCGATGCAATAGCTTATACGCGCGATGCAGATTTATACGTCGCGCAACTGAAACCGAAGCTTCACACGATTCGCTTAACCGCCGACGGAGATCCGGATAACGTTCTCAACGGCGATGTCGATTGGCTCTACCATGAAGAGTTTAATACGCAGCATGGCTTCGCGTGGGCTCCCGACGCAAGCGCCATTGCCTACGTGCGAATGGACGAGCGCGCCGTTACGAGATTCCCGATCGTCGATTTCCTTAAGCGCGATAACAGCGTAACATATCAACGTTATCCGCTCGCGGGCGAGCATAATCCCGGCGTTTCGCTGCACTCCATCGATCTGCAAACAAAACACGACCGCTTGATATACGATGCGGCGTCACGCGATGAATATCTGCCTGCCATTGCGTGGAAACCTGCGACGCACACCTTACTCGCCGAAATTCTCGACCGCGGGCAAAAGAGCGTACAAGTGACGGCATGGGATGGTACGCGCTCCGTGCTGTTTGCGCAGCGCGATAGTAAATGGGTCGATGCAGTGCCGCTACCGTACTGGCTGCGCGGCGGCGCTTCGCTGTGGGTGCTGGAACGCGACAATGTTTCCGGACTCTATTTCCGCGATGTGCGCGGCGCGTTTAAGCGGCTTACCGGTTCGTATAAAGTCGATTCGATATACTCGGTCGATGAGAAGAAGCGCATTGCGTATGTCGGCGCAGCATATCCGACGCGTCGCGACCGCGCGCTGCTGGCCGTTCCTTTAGATGGCGGCTCCGTCGCAAATCTTACACCCGCGCCCGGCGCACACAGTGTCGTCATGGCTCCGGGTAATGTGTTTTTCGTCGATACGCATTCGACGCTGAACGATCCGCCCGGTGTCGATCTCGTCGATACGGCGGCGGGAAGGGTACTCGCATCGCTCGCGCCCGAAAATGCGGCTTTGAAGTCGCGCTTGCTTCCCGTGGAAATGCTTAGCGTTCCGTCGCCGTATGGAAATCTCGATGCGTACATGATCAAACCTGCGGGATTCAATCCCGCGCATAGGTATCCGGTCATTGTCTATGTCTATGGTGGTCCTGAAGCGCCGACTACGGCCGACGCATTCCCGAACACTAGGGGTCTTTATCACCAAGTACTCGCGCAGCATGGATTCATCGTCTTCAGCATCGACGGGCCTGCATCACAAATCGATAACGAAGCCAACGTGCGCATGCTCTACCATAATCTGGGCCAGGCTTCGCTGCTCGGTCAAAAGATCGGCGTGGATTATCTCAAATCGCTGCCGTACGTCGACCCATCGCGCATCGGCATTTGGGGTTGGAGCTTCGGCGGCTATGAAACCGTTTACGCGCTTACGCATTCTGATATGTTTAAGGCCGGAGCCGCAGGGGCTCCGGTAACGGACTGGCGCTTCTATGACAGTGCGTACACGGAGCGGTATATGGGATTGCCCTCCGAGAGTGCGTCAGCTTACGACGCCAGCTCCGCGGTACATGCTGCGCAGTCGCTGAATGGCGATTTGTTCGTCGTGCATGGAACCTCCGACGACAACGTGCACATGGCAAACTCCGTAGCATTGCTGCAGCAGACGATCGCGGCGGATCGCGCGCGCGTGCAATTTATGGCGTATCCCGGTCAGCGGCACGGTTTCACCGCTTTGG
Organism: uncultured bacterium; assembly: GCA_964531205.1. GTDB lineage: Bacteria > Vulcanimicrobiota > Vulcanimicrobiia > Vulcanimicrobiales > Vulcanimicrobiaceae > JAICWY01. The sequence goes on along the minus strand of CAZHGH010000006.1, from coordinate 16,970 downwards.
CGGATTTGCAAAATCTCTACGAGCGAATGCTGGATTGGTGGACGGCGCATCTCTGAGCGTAGGCGCGACCTACTTCCACACCGTGCGCGCAACGCGTAAAAGATTCAGACCCAGAATACGCTGAACGTCCGAGTCCGCGTATCCCATACCCGCGAGACATTCGACGATCTCCGCGACCTGCTCGGGTGAGACGAAGCCGCAAGCATACTGCTGCGCCGTCTTTGCATCGCTTCCGAACATCGCCGGGTTCGATCTCAAATATTCGAGCAGCTCGTCGTTGTCGAACACGTAGTCCAAGCCGAGCGCTACGTGATCGATGCCCGCTAACCGAGCGACGTAGTCGATGTTTTTGGCGAACGTTTCGCTGCGCGTGTCGTTTTCACCCAAAAATGCTCCGACGCCGTTGATGCCAATCACCCCGCCCTTTGCCGCGCAAGCGCGGATGACCGCGTCATTGATGTTTCTTGGATGATCCCAAAGCGCGCGCGGATTTGAATGTGAAAATATAACGGGATTGCGCGAGTGCTCGATAACTTCAAGTGTGGTGCGTTCGCCCGTATGCGAGCAGCAAACGATCATGCCGACGCGTTCCATTTCGTCCACGAGCGCGGCGCCGAACTGCGTCAAACCCTTGTCCGGTTCCATGCAGCCGCCGCCTACGCGGTTTGACAAGTTGTACGCCATGAGCATCCAACGCACGCCCAGATCGTAGTAGAGTTGCACGAGACTAATCTGGTCGTCGACTGCGTTTGCGCCTTCTATATCGAAGAATACGCCGAGTTTTCCGGAATCTTTAGCGCGCTGGACGTCTTCTGCTCTCTGAATCAGCATGTACTCCGACGGGCGAGCGACGATCCATCGCCGGAAGTGTGCCAGCATTCTGATGTGTGGCTCGATGCCTTGCTCCCCGAAGCCGACGTTGATGCCGACGACGGTAACACCCGATTTTTTAAAGCGTTCGAGTTGCGGAAGAAACCGCTCGTCGTGAGGGCGCAGCGGTAAGCAGGTGTGGTTATCCCACACGATGGATCGCTGAAGCAGCGCGTTCATATGCAGTCTTTTCCCGGAAGCGAAGCGCCGCCCTGGCGGCGAACCGCACAGCACATGGCGCATACGTTCAAATATGCCGCTGCGGCGGCAATGATATTGCTCGCAGCATGCAGCGGCGGCACGGCGACGCAGCCGGGGCCTGCGAGCGAACTTCGCATTGCCGTGCGGCAAGACGCGAAGACGCTCAACCCGCTTCTTTCCTCAAGCACGGTCGATGGATTCATTCAGCGCTTCATGTTCGAGCCGCTGCTCTCGGCCGATACGCACGGAGAGCCGGTACCAATGTTGGCTTCGGCCGTTCCGGCACGTGAAAACGGCGGTGTCTCGCAAGATGGTCTGACGATCACGTATCATTTGCGCAAGAACGCGCGATGGAGCGATGGCACGCCGGTGAGCAGCCGCGACGTGCAGTTCTCATGGCAAGCCATCATGAATCCGGCCAACAACGCCGTGTCGCGGCACGGATACGACGACGTCCTTCGCATCGATACGCCGGACCCGTACACGGCGGTCGTGCATTTGAAACAGCCGTTCGCGCCATTCGTCAACACATTTTTTGCGGAGAGCGATCAGCCTTACAGCATCGTACCCGCGCACGTGCTCGCGAAATATCCGAACATCAATCAAATCCCGTTCAACGGCGATCCGACTGTAACTGACGGTCCGTTCCGGTTCGAGCGGTGGCTGCACGGCGATCGCATCGTAATGTCTGCCAATCCGAACTTTTTCATGGGCAAACCGCGGTTGCAGCGTATTGAAATCCGCGTGGTTGCGGACGAAAATACGACCGTGAATTTGCTGCGTACGCACGCCGTCGACTATATGTACCAAGCCTCTGTCGCTACCTATCCCGAGTTGAAGTCCATACCTGGGGTTCATTTAGTATGGAATAGCATGAACGGTTACGAGGGTATGGGTTTTAATCTGCAACGTAAGCCGCTGAACGATTCGCGCGTGCGCTTGGCCATTGCGTATGCCGTGAACAAACCGCAGTTGGTGCGCACGCTCACGTACGAGCAAGAGAAGATCGCGACCGGTGATCTGCCGGATTGGATGTGGGCTTCCGATTCGAGGCTTAAGCCTTACCCGTACGATCCGGCAAAGGCGCGAGCGCTTTTAAAACAAGCCGGCGTAACGGCCCCGCTGAATTTGATGATCGTGACGGAAAATTCGAACGTTACGCACAAACGCGCCGCCGTACAATTGCAAGCGATGCTGCGTGCCGTCGGAATCAACGCCGAAGTAAAAACGTATCCCGGCGATCTGCTCTATGCTCCGGCCGGTGCGGGCGGCATTATTCACGGCGGTAACTTTGACATTATGATTTGGCCGTGGTACGCGGGCATCGATCCCGATAATTCCTCGCAGTTTGCGTGTGCAAACATGCCGCCGCACGGCTATAACGACATGCGTTATTGCAACCCTGAGATGGAGCGTTTGCAAAAACAGGCGCTGACGCACTACGACCGGCCAACGCGTGCGGCTGCCTATCATGCCATTGAGGCCCTGGTCGTGCGGGATAATCCAATCGTTCCATTCTGGTGGCAACGCCAGCAGCAGGCGATCTCGGATCGCTTCAAAGGCTTTGCACCGAATCCCGTGGTTGAATCGTGGAACGCTTGGGAGTGGAGCGTCTAATGTGATATACGATGCGATCGTCGCCGGCCTCGGCGGCATGGGCAGTGCCGTGTTAGCGCGCTGCGCGCTGCGCGGCGCGCGCGTGCTGGGGATAGAGCAGTACGGCCCGGTACACGATCGCGGCGCATCGTCGGGACAGACGCGCATGATCCGTCAGGCATACTATGAGGATCCGGCCTACGTTCCATTGCTGTTGCGGGCGTACGAACTTTGGCGCGATCTCGAGCACCGCAGCGCCGAAGAGTTGCTGCGCATTACGGGTCTCTTGATGGTTGGAATGCCGGATAACGAAATCGTGACAGGCTCTGCGCGTACCGCGGAGCAGTGGCAATTGCCCGTCGAACATCTTACAGCCGCCGACATTCGCGCGCGTTTTCCAACACTCAACGTTCTGCCGGACGAAGTAGGCGTATTCGAACGGGAAGCGGGCGTTGTCTTTCCGGAGCGTGCCATACGCGCGCATTTGGACGTCGCGCGAAAATGCGGCGCGGACATGCGTTTTGAAGCTGCGGTGACCTGCTGGAGCACCGGCGGCGATATCGTAACGGTCGGTTTAGCGGACGGGACGCAAGCTCGGGCAAAAACGCTCGTCTTGACCATGGGCCCCTGGCTTGATAATGAGTTTCGCTCGTTCGGCATTCGCTTCGACGTTCAACGCAACGTGCAAGTCTGGTTCACACCGGAAACACATGCCTACGATGCCGGATCGTTTCCATCGTTTTTATTAGAGCGGGATGGATTGCCCGCGCCGCTCTACGGCTTTCCGGATTTCGGAAACGGCGTAAAGGCGGCGTTCCACGGCTACGGCGAGTTGACCGATCCCGATGCGCTGCGCCGTGATGTCGATGGGAAACGCGATGTTGAGCCGGTCGCGAAGGCGTTGAACGGCTGGATGCCGGGTGCCGCGGGAATTTACCGCGAGGGAAAGGCCTGCATGTACGCGCTCACGCCGGACCGGCACTTCATCGTCGATCGCCATCCCGTAGACGAAAACGTTTTTTTGCTTGGCGGCTTTTCGGGTCATGGCTTCAAGTTCGCGAGTGTGATGGGCGAAATCGGCGCCGGCCTCGCATTGGATCATGCGACAACGCATGACATTGGCTTTTTATCGTTGCAGCGGTTTTTGCGTGGTGCGTGAGGGCCGAAGGCCGGGGGACCCCGCGCGCCTCGCGTGCGGGGGGCGTGGAGCGCGCAGCGCGGATACGCCGGTTAAAAAGAAAAAAGCGCGGTGATAAGCCGCGCTTTTAATATGAATAAAGACGGGTTTTA
>CAZHGH010000006.1:0-12913 GCA_964531205.1 uncultured bacterium | reverse complement strand
AAGAAAAAAGCGCGGTGATAAGCCGCGCTTTTAATATGAATAAAGACGGGTTTTAGATTACTTTTTCTTCGTGGTCTTAGCGGTCTTCTTGGCCTTGGCGGTCTTGGCGGCCGGCTTCTTTGCAGCAGCCTTTACCTTGTCGGCCATCTTTTTGATCTTCTTGGCGGCTTTGGCGGTCTTCGCAGCCTTCGTCGATTTGGCGGTAGCCTTCGTCGACTTCGACTTCGCGGTGGACTTCGTCACCTTGTCAGCCGTCTTTTTGATCTTCGTGGCGGCTTTCTTGGTCGACTTGGCAGCCGGTTTCACAGCAGCCTTCGTCGCCTTAGCCGTCGTCTTCGTCGTCGTCTTTGCAGCCGGAGCCGTCTTAGCCGTCGTTGCAGCCATAGCGGTACCGCTCAAAAGAAACGCCGATGCGATCATCGATGCGATGAGCTTCTTCATGTATTTTCCCTCCCCTCATAGCAACTTAGGACCCGTTCCCATAAGCGAACGGGACCTGGAGCGATAACGCTCCAAGGCACCGTTGAGTTCCGCGGTTGCTTCGCCTGCCCCTTCGCTTGCCAGGCCTACTTAGGTGCTTTCCATTTCCCAACCAGGGCGCGAGAGATGACCAGACGCTGGATTTGCTGCGTACCTTCGTAAATCTGCGTGATCTTCGCGTCACGCATCATACGCTCAACCGGGTACTCAACCGAATATCCGAAGCCGCCGAGCACCTGAACAGCGTCGGTCGTGACACTCATTGCCGTATCGCCGCATTTGAGTTTGGCCATAGCCGCCCAAAGCGTTACGTCTTCCGCGCTTTCATCGCATTTGCGAGCAGCTTCGTAGAGCAACAAGCGCGCGGCTTCCACTTCCGTCTTCATGTCGGCCAGCATAAAGCCGACGCCTTGTTGCTGTCCGATGGGTTTGCCGAATGCGATGCGTTCCTTTGCGTAGTTCGCGGCGTAGTCCAGCGCGCCGCTCGCAATGCCTAGCGCTTGCGCAGCAATACCAGGACGCGATTTATCGAGCACCTTCATCGCGATCTTGAAGCCGTCGCCTTCGGGGCCAATGAGATTTTCAGCCGGAACTTCGCAATTATCGAAGATCAGCTCGACCGTTGGGGATCCGCGGATGCCCATTTTCTTTTCCAGCTTGCCGACTTTAAAGCCGGGAAACGTTTTCTCAACGATGAACGCGCTAATGCCGTTCGGGCCTTTTTCGGGATCCGTTACGGCGAAAACGCAGACGACATCCGCAACGCTGCCGTTCGTAATCCAAATTTTCTGACCGTTGAGCACGTATTTGTCGCCGCGTTTCTCCGCGCGCGCGCGCATCGACCCCGCCGCATCGGATCCGCTGCCGGCCTCGGTAAGCGCGTATGCGGCGATCCATTCACCGGACGCGAGCTTAGGCAGATACTTTTTCTTTTGCTCTTCGCTGCCGCCAATGAGAATCGGCAGCATCCCCAACTCTTGTACGGCGACGATGAGCGAACTGGAGGCGCATGCTTTCGCGATTTCCTCGACGACTTTCACGTACGTCAGGAACGTGCCGCCGAGGCCGCCGTATTCGGCCGGAATCGGAATGCCGAGCAGGTCGTTCTCGGCAAAGAGTTTGCGAATGTCTTGCGGATACTCGCCGCGCTCGTCGATCTCGGCGGCGCGTGGTGCGACTTTTTCCGCAACCAGCTCTCGAACGACATCGAGGATCATCGCCTCTTCGTCGGAGGACGCGTGGTGCGGCGTGGCAACTGCCATTGGTTCGGGTGCTCCTGTGGATGTATTTTGCGGACGGCAAAACTTCGCGGGGCGGGACCCTCGGGTCCCGCTATCGCATAGTGGCCTCGTATGGACAAAGTCGTCTCTTCGTGCGCCGAGGCGGTCAAGGACATTCCAAGCGGCGCATCCATCGCCGTGGGCGGTTTCGGGCTCAACGGCATCCCGCACAACTTGATTCAGGCATTGCTGGAGCAAGGTGCGACGGATCTCGTGACGGTTTCGAACAACTGCGGCGTTGACGGTTGGGGCCTCGGCGTTTTGCTCGATGCAAAACGTATTCGACGCACGACCGGTTCGTATGTGGGTGAGAATCGCGAATTCGAACGCCAGTATTTGCAGGGCGAATTGGAAGTGGAGTTGGTGCCGCAGGGAACGCTGGCCGAGCGGTTACGTGCCGGCGGTTGCGGCATTCCTGCGTTTTATACGCCGGCCGGCGTCGGCACGCAGGTTGCTGAAGGCGGCCTGCCATGGAAACACACGCCGGACGGCGGCGTCGCGGTAGCATCGCCGAAGAAAGAAACGCGCGTCTTCAATGGCCGCGAGTACGTTCTCGAAGAAGGCATCGTTTGCGATTACGCGCTGGTGCGCGCGAGTATCGGCGACCGTCACGGCAACTTGATCTTTCACAAGGCGACGCGCAACTTTAATCCGCTCTGCGCGATGGCGGGAAAGATTACCATTGCGGAAGTCGAGGAGCTGGTCGAACCCGGTGAAATCGATCCCGAACAAGTGCATCTTCCCGGCATCTTCGTGCAGCGCGTCGTGAAAGTCGGACCGGGCGGCAAACGAATCGAGCGCGTCACCACTCGGAAACGGGAGGCGAAATAATGCCGCTTACGAGAACGCAGTTGGCGGCCCGCGTCGCGCAAGAACTGCGTGACGGCGAATACATCAATCTCGGCATCGGCTTGCCGACGCTCGTGCCGAACTACGTAAGGCCAGGCGTAACAGTCGTACTGCAAAGCGAGAACGGCATTCTTGGAATGGGCCCGTATCCGTACGAGGGTGAAGAAAATCCGGATTTGATCAACGCGGGCAAAGAAACCGTGACGGTTCTTCCCGGCGCGGCGTTCTTCGATTCATCGCTTTCGTTCGGAATGATTCGCGGCGGGCACATCGATTTAGCGGTGCTCGGCGCGATGCAAGTTTCCGAAAAAGGCGATCTCGCGAACTGGATGATTCCCGGCAAGATGGTCAAGGGTATGGGCGGCGCGATGGATTTGGTTCACGGCGCCAAGTATCTGATCGTCATGATGGAGCACGTCGCGAAAGGCGGCGCACACAAGATCGTCAAGGAATGCGATCTGCCGTATACGGGCAAAGGCGTCGTCAACCGCATCATCACCGACATGGCAACCATAGACGTCACGCCCGACGGACTTGTTTTGCGAGAACTTGCTCCGGGCGTTACGCTGAAAGAAGTTCGCGCTGCAACGGGACCGGAGTTGCTCGTTCCCGAGGAGCCGAAGATCATGCGAATTCCCGAAGGCGTGTCTTAGCCCGACAACTCCGCTTGCGCGACGGCTGCCCCGCGCCCCGCGATCCGGGACGACGCAAACGCTACGAGCGCAAACGTCTCCGCGACGCTCGCCAAAATCCCGATAATTGCGGCGGCTTCGATCGAACGCAGCAAGCCGCCGGCGATGCTGCCGACGATCATCGGCGGCGCAGCAAATGCGTACGTGAGCAACGCACGCAGCATCGCAAGCGGACCGCGTTGATCGACGGAGGATGGAAACATCGCGTAGAGCGTAAGACCCACTGCACGCAAATACAGCACCGCGGCAATTGCAACCGGAATTCCGACGAATGCAACGAGCTCATTGTGAACGGCGATCGCGCAAGCGATGATCCCGACAGCCAAGCATACCCCAAGTCTCCACGACGTTCCGACGATCCACGCAAAGAGCCTCATCCAGAGCGGGTCGGGGCCAAACCACCAGAGCGGCTTTCGCAGATCGCTTCCGAGCGCGATCGCCGAACCCATCGCAACGAAGATCACGAGCATCGTCGATGCGCTCGTTGCCAGTGAGATCGTTGTCTCAAGCGGATGAGTCGAACGCCAGATGATATTTCCAATCACGGCGCCGATAACGCCGCAGGCAAGTACGCCAAGGAGGAAGATGCGCTGCATGGAGGGCGAGCGCACAAATGCCATCCATTCTTTCCACGCAATCGTCCAAGGCCCGCTGAGGCGATCGAAGACGAAGCGCAGCGGATGCGATTTTCCGCTTTCGTACGCGTGCTCCATCGTGAATGCCGCGCCCCCGCCCCGGCGCTGCCTTTCGCGAAATGCGATCATGCGCAGCGACGACGCATAGAGTTCCGGATATAATCCGGTTCCGAGCGCGTACGACGCTGCAACGAGTGCGAGAGCTGCGGCGTACAATGCCGTTAAAGCGAGTGGATTGCCGGCCAGGAGTTGATTGAACGCATACCCCATGCCGAAATGCTCGATGCCTGCAGCCGACTGCGCGAGCGAGGGCGTAAAGGTTCCGCAGAGCAGAATCACCATCGGCAAAATGCCAATCGCGGCGATCGCTCCCGCAAAGCTTTGAGCCGTACGCGCACCTACCGTCGCGCGAAGCTTTAGCATCGGTATGGCGGTTGCCGTCGTTAGAATGGTCCCGCCGATGATTGCGTTGCCGATGCCGCCTACCGTACCCGAGGCCGGAACGATCAAGGCGTACAGAATCAGCGTGAAGATCATGCGCAGCATCGCAGAACTCGATCGCCGCAATTGCAGCCAAACTACAACGATGCGCTCCGAGATCCGCGAGCCGGTGAGAAAACGCGCATCCGCTTCGGAAGAGAACGTGCCTGCGATTCCAGACGCCGCCCCGTAGCAAACGATTCCCAGAAACGTAATGTACGCGAACATCAGAATGCTTGCGTATGGTTCCGGCGAGATTTGCACGGGCATCGCGACGTTGCCGCGTGCTCGTATGACGGCGGTGAAAATGAAGTAACAAATGAGCAGCGCGTACACGAGCGCGCGCCCAGGTTGCCGCGCAGTCGAAGCGATCCAGTTCACGGCCTGGCGAAGCTCGAGGTAACCGAGGGCTGCTACATCGCGGCCCATGCGATTAGCGGGTGAGCTCCAAGAAAAGATCTTCGGCATTGACGTTCGATCCGATCTGCGCCTGCAGATCGTCGAACGTGCCGGATGCGACGGTGTGCCCGTCCTTCAAGATAATAAGGCGATCGCAGATCGCGCGTGCTTGCTCGAGCATGTGCGTGCTGATCAGCACGGCTATGCCGTGCTCCCGAAGGCCGAGAATAATTTCGCGCAGCTCGCGTTGCCCGAGCGGATCTAGCCCGATCATCGGCTCGTCGAAAAGCATGACCGGAGCTGAAGCTAGCACCGTTGCGGCCACCAGCGTTTTCTGCCGCATGCCTTTGGAGAGTGCGGAACCCAGCGTGTCGCGCTGCTGCGTCATTGCGAAACGTTCAAGCAGATCGTGCGCGTGCGGTTCCCAGCCGTTCGTCAGCCGGCAACTCTTTGCAACGAAGACCATGTGCTCCCACACCGTGAGCATCGGATAGACGTCCGGCGTTTCGGGAATCAATGCGATCGTTTGACTGCGCTCGGTACCGAGCTCGCGGCCGTCCCATGCAAACGTTCCCGCGTCCGGACGCAGTAGTCCGGCAGTGCACAAAAACGTCGTGCTTTTTCCCGCGCCGTTCGGTCCGAGGAGTCCAACGATTTCGCCGCCGCGCACTTCGAACGAAATGCCGTCAACGGCAGTCTTTTTGCCGTATCGCTTCGTAAGGCCGTTAACGTGCAGAACGGGCATTTACGGGTATGCCAGCGCGGCTGCGCCGTTCCCTGCGCATCCCTTGAAACAGCCACGGGATTGCGACGAGCGGTGCAAGAGCACACGCGGAGATTGCGATGCCGTACGAATACCCGAAGCGTGTGAGTAGCGCGGCGAGCAGCGCGCCGCTCGACGTACCAATTGCGAACGAGAGATTGTAAGTTCCCATCGCGACGCCTCGCGTACGCGGACTGCTTTTCTCAAAGAACAGCGCCACACCGACCGGTACGACCGCGGACCAGGCGGCACCCAAAAACGCGCCGGCAATAAGTACGTGAACCGGATCGAACGCGGTCGCTGCAAGTACGCATCCTGAAACTTGCAGAACGACAAGTGGGATGGCGATGATGCGCGGACCGTATTTTTCGACAAGCCGGCCTGCGGGATAGCGCAGAGCAAACGTCACCAGCGCCATCGATGTAAAGATCAGCGCGCCGTTTGCAATTCCACGCTGCGTGAATGTCACGACCGCAAGCGCGGTGTTGACGCCGCTTTGCATTGTCGTCGCAGCTAAAAAACCCACAGCGGGCAGCCACGCGGAACGCATGAGAATGAGCCGCGAGCGCCGCTGACCGCGCCTATCGTGGCGCTGCGGCAGGAAGAGCAGCGCTGCACCTCCGGCAAGTGCCAGTGCACCGCCGTATGCGAATTGGCCGCGCGCGATGCCGTGATGCCACAACCAAACGCCGACGGCAGGTGCAAATGCAAACGCAAAGTTTGCGATCATACCGAGCGTCGAGACCGAGGAAACGGATCGATCCGCCGGTACGATTTCCGCAACGTACGCAAACTCCGCGGTCACGTAGCTCATCATTGCGAATCCGCGAAGGCCCATCAGCACGCCGCCCCACACCGGCCCGCGTAACACAGCCATGCCGAAGATCGAGAGCGCCATCAGAACGACTGATGCGTATATGGTGCGTAGACGCCCGATGCGATCGACAACGGCGCCCACGGGAACGCTTCCCAGGAGTTGCGCGAAGAGACCGCCGCCCATCGCAAACGCAACTTCGCTGTGCGAAGCGCCGTCGCGCAATAACGCAAGCGGCAACGCGCCGGTCGGAAGATTGCAGGCGAAGTCGGTGACGAACGTGGAGACGAGAAGAAGAACGAGCGGTGTACGATATTTCAAGTGGATGAAGCGATGCTTCGCGATTCATCCCGAAATTGCTTGCGATACAAGCGCGCATATTCACCATTGCGTGCCAGCAACACGGCATGCGTGCCGCTTTCCACTACGCGTCCTTGTTCGATCACAAAGATTACGTCCGCAGATAAAATTGTTGAAAGCCGATGGGCAATCACTAAACTCGTTCTGCCGCGCATTAGCGGAACGAGCGCCGCTTGAATGGCTGCTTCGTTGTGCGAGTCGAGCGAACTGGTGGCTTCGTCGAGAATCAAGATTTTTGGATTTTTCAGCAGCACGCGCGCAATGGCGAGCCGCTGACGCTCTCCGCCGGAGAGTTTATGACCGCGCTCACCGACGACTGTCTCGTATCCTTCAGGAAGCGAAATGATGAAGTCGTGAATGTTTGCCGCGCGCGCCGCGGCATAGAGCTCCTCTTGTGTCGCATCTGGTTTGGCGTAGCGCAGATTGCTCGCAATCGTGTCGTGGAAGAGGTACGTCTCTTGCGTCACGATGCCGATATCGCGGCGCAGCGATTCCAACGTGAGCGTTCGAACGTCGTGACCGTCAATGGACACCGTGCCGCGTTGCGGGTCGTAAAACCGCGGAACGAGTTGCGTAATCGTCGTCTTGCCCGCACCCGACGGTCCCACAAAGGCCGCGAGTTGTCCCGGTGCAACGTGCAGCGAGATATCGTTCAGCGCTAAACGGTCCTCTGTATAGCCGAACGTCACGTGGTCCAGCACGATGTCGCCGCGAACAGCGCCTAGCGCGATTGTGTTCGGCGGTTCGTACTCTTCGGGCGTCATGTCGAGATAGTCGAAGATCCGCTCGAACACCGCGAGCGCGCTGACTATTTGCACCTGAATGCCTGCGAGCGCCGCCGCAGGGCCGTACAAACGTCCTTGAATGTACTGAACGAATGCGACGACGACGCCGATGGCGACGGAATGCTGCAGCGCGAGCCAACCTCCGCCAAGCCATACGATTGCAGGTCCGATGATAACCATTGCGGTGATCGCGGCCATGAACCAGCGGCCGACCATCGCAAGGCTGACCTCCAAGTTCATCAGTTCGGTGCCGGCGCGGTAGAAGCGCGCCCGCTCGTACGCTTCGCGGGCGAACGATTTGATAAGCGTGATGCCGGATATCGAGAGCGTCTCTTGGGTGATCGATTCGATCTCGTCACGCTTCTCGCGCGTTTTGCGCCGGATTTCGAACATGCGCCGGCCGACCGGCTTGAGCGGCAGTACCATGAGCGGAACGATAGCGATGGAGATCAGCGCGAGACGCCAATTCCATGCGAACATCCACACGACAGTAGTGGCGATGGTGAAAAGATTCGTGAGGATGCTCGTCAGCGTACCGGTCACGACGTTGTCGATATTGTCGACGTCGTTCGAAACGCGGTTCATGATCTCGCCGGTCTTCGTCCCGGTGAAGAACTTGAGCGGCATCTTATGCAGATGCGCGACCAGGCTCGTGCGGATATCCCGCATGATGCCCTCGCCGACAATCGAGTTCAAATACCCCTGCAGTACGCTCAAAAACATCGTGACGAGCGCTGCCGCGAGCATGCCCGCTACGTCAAATGCGACTTCATGAAAACTGCCGTGCGGCAGCGCTTTGTCGATGATGTGCGCGATGAGGTACGCCGGCACAAGGCCGACGACTGCCGCTACGACGATGCACACCAGCACCGCAGTCTCTTGCTTCCAGTACGGTGCGAACAGCGCACCAATGCGCCGCCAGTCGACGCGCTTTCGCATCGCCGGCTTGTCGGGCCCGTACATGTTGGACCACATGAGGTGGCCCGGGTTCATCATTTTAAAAGGTGCTCCGGCCTGGCCTCCGCACCCCCCAGCAAGCTGGGGCCCCCATTGATCTCATGGCGCCTAAATGTACTGCTAACATGAGCGCTACCCGTGGGCGCCGCATTAGTGAGTGCGGCATTAGTGCGGGACTGTGACTTGGTGCAAAGTTACTTTGTTGCCCTCGGGGTCGTTGAACGACGAAAGCTTGCAGACCGACGTGTCGTAAATATTTCCGACCTCGATGCCTTTGGCGCGAAGATCGGCGACGGTTTTCTCGATGTCGTCTACTTCGAACGCAAGACCGCCGCTCGGCGCAATCTCAGCCCACTCCGTCGTCATCACGGCAAACCATCCGCTGCCGATCTGCGCTTCGTCGTATTTGAGATCGCCGTCTTCTGCGAAGGGTCCGGTGAATTTCAAGCCGAGATTTGCCGCGTAAAAGTCGCGCAGCGCTGCAACGTTCTTCGCGGGGTATGCCGTAAACGCAATATCTTTGACCATATATATCCTCGCAACCGGGAAGCGATAGGTTGGGTTTCGCAAACAGTGTAAAAAAGGCCGCTCGCTTGTTGCGGGCGGCCGTTCCGAGGCGTGTTGCGGCGATCGTATTGCCTTAGGAATACCCAAAGCGCACGCCGCTTATTGCATGAGACGCCCTAGTTCTTTTTACCGTTGCGCAAGGCAGCAAGCTCTTTGTAGAGCTTCTTTTCCTTATCGCTGATGTCGGTGGGCAGTTGGCCGATAAGTCGAACGTAAAGGTCGCCTGCGCCGCCATTGCGCACCTTCGGCATACCCTTTCCGCTTAGGCGCAGCAAGCGATTGTTTTGCGTTCCGGCGGGGACGGTCATCGTAACTTGGCCGCCCATAGTCGGCACTTTGACCTCGCCGCCAAGCACTAGATCGTAAATGCTCACCGGCAAGTCGACGTAGAGATCGTCGCCTTTGCGCTTGTATGTCGGATCGTCCATGAGCTTCACCACGAGAAAGAGATCGCCGTTGGGACCACCCGCAACGCCCGCGCCGCCCTGTCCGGCGAGCCGTATGCGCTGTCCTTCGGCGATGCCTTTCGGAATTGTGACTTCAAACTTTTTGTTGCTGATGAGCCGTCCCGTACCGTGGCATTGGGCGCAGAGCCCGCCACGATCGGTACCGGTCCCGCGGCATCGCGGACATACGTCTTCGAGTTGCAGCGAAACCGATTTTTTGCCGCCGTCGTACACGTCGCGCAGGTTGAGTTCGATCGTCGTTTCGAGATCTTGTCCGCGCTGCGAAAATCCGCTGGTTTGCGTCGTGTTGCGGCGCCCGATGCCCGAGAAGAACATGTCGAAGAAATCCGAGAACCCGCTCGGACCACCTGACGTAGCACCGCTGAAGTCGCCGAAGTTGAAGTTGAACGTTTCGTTCTGCTGATTGCGATAGCGGCGTTGCTGCTCGGCTTGACGTGCCGCTTGTTGCCAATCGCTGCCGAGCATATCGTACTTCCGGCGTTTCTCCGGATCGCCGAGAACTTCGTACGCTTCTTGGATCTCTTTGAACTTTTCTTCGGCGTGCTTCTGATTGTTCGGATTAGCGTCAGGGTGCCATTTGCGCGCGAGCTTCCGGTACGCCGACTTTACGTCTTTTTCCGGCGCATTCTTGGGGACTCCTAAGACCTGATAGTAATCCTTGTAATTCATTCAGTTGAAATGGCGCTGCGGCCTAGCCTCCGCGCCCCCCGCTGCGCGGGGCCCCCGATCCCGGGCGCCTGAAAAGCTATTGCCACTATTGGCGTTCCCCGAGGTCGCCTGCAGACTTCGAAACAATCACTTTTGCCGGGCGCAGAAGCTCCTCGCCGATCGTGTAGCCTTTTTGTGCTTCTTCGAGCACCGTGTCGTCGTCGACGCCCTCTGCGGTTTGCGTGCCGATTGCTTCGGCGAGGTTCGGATCGAATTTCTGGCCCTTGACGCTAAGCGGCTTAACGCCTTGCATCGAGAGCACCGCCTCGAATCCTTTGAGCGTTTGCTGCACACCATTGCGCAGTGCATCGACGTTCGCGTCCTCGAACGAGAGCGCGCGCTCGAGATTGTCGATTACCGGCAGAAAGCTCTTGAGCAGTTCGCGCCGGCCGGAATCGGCGATACGCGCTACGTCGCGCTCGATGCGTTTCTTGTAGTTTTCGAAGTCCGCCATCGCGAGCAGAAACTTGTTATAGTTGTCATCTGCGCGCGCGTTGGCTGCGTCGAGTTGCGACTGAAGCTCGGCGGAAGTGGCGGTGGAAGCCTCGCCGTTCTCCGTTGCGGTTGGGACGTCGGCTTGCGTTACGTATTCGTCTTGCATTCTATTTTCGTGCATGAAGAATGCCGCGTACCGCCCAGAGCATGCAGGGCGGTACGCGACAAGCGTCCTTCCTTACTTGGCTTCTTTGAATTCAGCGTCGATGACGTCTTCGGACGGTTGTCCGGACGCTGCGCCGTTTTCGCTGTGCGCTTCCGCACCCTCGGCGGCCGTTTGACCGTCGGAGGCGCCGTTTGCGCTGGCCGTCGTCTTCTGGTACAGCAGCTCCGCCATCTTGTAGCTCGCCTGCTGTAACCGCTCGATCGCCGGTTTGATCTCGGCAATCGTGCCGTTCTCGCTGACCCGTTTCAGATCGGCAAGAGCGCTCTCGACCTCGCCGCGTGCGCCGGCGTCGAGTTTGTCGCCGACTTCCTTGAGCGACTTCTCCGTCGAGTAGATTAGGCTCGAAGATTGGTTACGCACTTCCGCCTCTTCGCGCTTCTGCTTGTCCGCAGCGGCTTGCGCTTCGGCATCACGCACCATGCGATCCACTTCATCCTTCGAGAGGTTCGTCGACGCAGTGATCGTGATCTGCTGCTCTTTGCCGGTTCCGAGATCTTTGGCGCTCACATTCACGATGCCGTTGGCGTCGATGTTGAACGTGACTTCGATCTGCGGCACGCCGCGCGGTGCAGCCGGAATGCCTTCCAGGCGGAATCGTCCCAACGTCTTATTATCCGGTGCCATCGGGCGTTCGCCTTGCAGCACGTGGATGTCGACCGACGTTTGACCGTCTTCAGCAGTCGTGAAGACCTGCGATTTCTTCGTCGGAATCGTCGTGTTGCGCTCGATGAGCGTCGTCATGACGCCGCCGAGCGTTTCGAGACCGAGCGAGAGCGGCGTTACGTCGAGCAGTACGACGTCGCGCACCTCACCCGCGAGCACGCCGGCTTGAATCGCCGCACCAACTGCGACGACTTCGTCCGGGTTCACCGACAGATTCGGCTCTTTGCCCGTGAGTTTCTTGACGAGTTCCTGAATGACGGGCATACGCGTGGATCCGCCGACCATGACGACTTCGTCGATTTGCGAGATGTCGATCTTCGCATCGGCGAGTGCGTTTTTGAACGGCTGGATGCAGCGATCCGTCAGATCGCTCGTGAGCTCTTCGAACTTCGCGCGCGTGAGCGTGAAGTCGAGGTGCTTCGGACCGTTTTGATCTGCGGTGATGAACGGCAGATTGATCGTCGTTTGCACGACGGAGCTCAGTTCGATCTTCGCTTTTTCAGCAGCTTCGGTGAGACGCTGCATCGCTTGACGATCGCTGCTGAGATCGATGCCTTGCTCCTTGCGGAATTCCGACACGAGCCACTCGACGATGCGGTGGTCGTAGTCGTCGCCGCCAAGGTGCGTATCGCCGTTCGTCGCCTTCACTTCGAAGACGCCGTCGCCGACTTCCAGGATCGAAACGTCGAACGTACCGCCGCCAAGGTCCCAAACGAGAATCGTTTCGTTGCCTTTTTTATCGAGACCGTAAGCCAGCGCGGCCGCCGTCGGTTCGTTGATGATGCGCAGTACGTCCAGACCCGCAATTTTGCCGGCGTCTTTCGTCGCCTGACGCTGTGAGTCGTTGAAATACGCGGGTACCGTGATGACCGCTTTGGTCACACGTTCGCCCAAATAATTGCTCGCGTCGTTGACAAGCTTCTGCAGAATCATCGCCGAGATCTCTTGCGGCGTGTAATCCTTGCCGTCGATCTTGACGTGGTGATCCGTGCCCATGTGCCGCTTGATCGAAGAGATCGTGCGGTCCGGATTGGTGATAGCTTGACGCTTTGCGAGTTGTCCGACGAGACGTTCGCCGGTTTTTGTGAATGCCACCACCGACGGAGTCGTGCGCGACCCTTCGGCGTTGGCGATGACGGTGGGCGATGAACCCTCCATCACGGCGACGACCGAGTTGGTCGTGCCGAGGTCGATGCCGACCACTTTTGCCATTAAGTTGTCTCTCTTTCCGAGCCCATGGACCAACTGTTCCGCATGCGATGTCGCCTGCGTACTAAGCCTTGCCACTTACTGAGCTACAAGGATAGTTACGTGCCGATTATAGTACGCCATCGGCCCGCTCTTGTTCCGCTT
>CAZHGH010000005.1:0-67528 GCA_964531205.1 uncultured bacterium | reverse complement strand
GTGAGGTATCGAACCATGACAATTACGGTACATCAAACCGTCCGGTGAGTTCGTGCACGCGACCTTTGAGTTTTTCGATCTTCGCGCGCGCTTCGATATCTTCCAGACCTTCGCAAATAATGCGCGCAACCTCGCGGCATTCGTCGTCGCCGAAACCGCGCGTCGTAATGGCCGGCGTTCCGATGCGGATTCCGCTCGCAACCATTGGTTTCTGCTGGTCGTATGGAATCGCGTTCTTGTTGACGGTGATGCCGATTTCGTCGAGGTACGTCTCCGTCGCTTTGCCGGTGAGACCTTTCACCGATACGTCGACGAGCATCAAATGCGTATCGGTTCCGCCCGCGACCAGGCGCAAACCGTGGCGCACGAACTCTTCCGCCATCACTTGAGCGTTGCGCAACACTTGCTGCTGATAGGTTTTGAACGACGGCTGCAGCGCTTCGCCGAACGCAACGGCCTTTGCCGCGATCATGTGCATGAATGGGCCGCCTTGAATCCCCGGGAACACGGATTTGTCGAGTGCTTGGGCCCACTTCTCGGTCGAAAGTACCAAACCGCCGCGCGGTCCGCGCAGCGTCTTGTGCGTGGTCGAGGTCACAAAATCCGCGAGCGGCACCGGCGAGGGATGCAAACCAACGGCAATCAGTCCCGCGATATGCGCCATGTCGACCATGAACACCGCGCCGATTTCATCGGCGATCTCGCGAAATGGCGCGTAGTCCATCGTGCGCGGATATGCGCTCGCACCGGCGATGATCATCTTCGGCTTATGCTCGCGGGCCAGACTGCGCACTTCATCGTAATCGATGAGTTCGGTGTCCTTGCGCACGCCGTACGCGAGCGCGTTGTACAACTTACCGCTGAAGCTCACTTTCGTGCCGTGCGTTAAATGGCCGCCGTGCGCCAGCGACATGCCGAGCACCGTATCGCCGGGCTGCAGCACCGCCATAAACACCGCCATATTGGCTTGCGCGCCCGCATGCGGCTGCACGTTTGCGTGATCCGCTTTGAAAATATCCTTCAAACGGTCGATCGCAAGATTCTCCGCAACGTCAACCCACTCGCAACCGCCGTAATAGCGTTTGCCCGGGTAGCCCTCCGCGTATTTGTTGGTCAACACGGAGCCCATCGCTTCACGAACGGCCTTGCTCGCGTAGTTTTCCGATGCGATGAGTTCGAGGTTTTCGTGTTGCCGGCGGTCCTCGTTCTGAATCGCGGCGAAAACTTCCGGATCTTGTGCTTCGATGTGGCTGAGGCTCAGAATCTCCATGATTGTCCTTATCGTACGGTTACCAGAGGGTATTCGAATAATCGTTGCGGATGATTTTGCGCAGTGCGCCGAGCGCGACGAGCGCCATGATAGCGGCGAGAATCCACGCAACGTAATTGTGGCCTTGTCCGCGCAATGCGGCGTACACGTCCCAAGCGCAGACGAGCAAGGACAGAACGAAGATCAAAATCGTCCCGCTACGCGCGTTCATACCGGTGTCGCCGGCGCCTTTGCGATGTCAGGGGGCGTTTGCGCGCCGGTCACCTCGCCGGTTTCGATCGCTTTGAGCGTCCGCGTCCGCTGCGCGTCAGTGTACTCGAAGAGCTGCTCCACGCGATACGCGTGACGGCCGCCCAGCGGCTCAGTATGCACGAACACGTCGACGATGCGCTCGATCATCTCCCAGCCGGTAAGGCGTTCGGAAAGCGCAAGAACGTTGGCATGATTGTGCTGACGCGAAAGTTCCGCGCTCAGTGGTTCGAAAACGGCTGCGCACCGTACGCCGGGAACTTTGTTTGCGGCCATGGCAATGCCGAGGCTCGATCCGCATACGACGATGCCGAGGTCTGCTTGTCCCGACGCGACCGATTCGCCAACCGCGTATCCATATTGCGGATAATCGACGGGCGTTTCATCGCACGTGCCGTAGTCGAGAACTTCATGACCCTGCGAACGCAGCACACCGGCAATTCGATTTTTGAAATCGAATCCGGCGTGATCCGCACCAAGAGCGATCTTCATTCGAGCGAAGGGCCTTCCATTAAGCGGTCGAACCTGGCGGCGCATGAAGCTGGCATGCTCGAGCACTGCATTCGACGAACGCTTGCGCAGCGGCGAGCTGACGCAACTGGAATGGATCGATCTCTGCGCACACGAGCTTTCGGCTGATGGCCTAGTTCTTGACGTGCGGCATTTTCCGCGGACCGATACGGACTACCTCGCCCAAGTAAAGAAGATGGCCGTTGACCTTGGCCTCACTATCGCGGCGTTGCGGCATGACGGATTTTTCGACGCCGACGAAGCGCATATGGAGCAGTCCCTCGAGATGGCCCTCGCTGCGGGTGCTCCACTGCTCTCCGCGCCGCTTCCCCCGGAAACGATTATGAGCTGGAGCGACGTGCAAGCGCGCCTTGGTACCGCGACATCGCTTGCGAAGCGCTTGAACGTCACGCTTGCAGTTCGTAACGTTCCGCACACGTACGCCGCGACGACACACGACATGAAGCGCGTATCAAAAGAAGCGGACTCGGCGTGGTTGCGCTACGGGGCGGACTTTTGCGCGTTCGACGCCGGCAGCGAACCCGAAGACATTCTCACAAAATGCGTATTGGCTTGGTACGATGCGCGGCGATGCAGTGCGCCGGAGGTACAGCCAACGGCACGCATGCTCGCTCGCTTCCGTGGTTTTCTCGCTTTGGACGATGCCGAGGGACGCGCCACAGTTGAAACGATGAACGCAGCGCTGAACGGGTGGCAGGGCGTGTTACAGTAACTCCATAGCGCCCGGAGGCGCAGCGCATGCTCGAACAACCGAATGCAGCCGCGACAGCTGCCCGTGCTTTGCCGACGGGGACTGTCGCTTTTTTGTTTACGGACATCGAAGGAAGTACGCAGCGCTGGGAAACGCACCGTTCGGCGATGGCGGCCGCGATCGAACGTCACGATGAGGTCCTGCAACGATGCATCGAGGCACGTGACGGTTACGTCTTCAAACGCATGGGCGATGCATTTTGCGTCGCATTTCGAACGGCTCCCGATGCGATTGCGGCGGCAAGCGATGCGCAGCGCGCGCTGACGAAAGAAGACTTTAGCGCAGTCGATGGACTCAAAGTCCGCATGGCGGTTCATGTCGGCCATGCGGAGGAACGCAGCGGTGATTATTTCGGTCCCACCGTGAATCGCGCTGCACGTCTGCTCGCCATCGGTTACGGCGGACAAGTACTTGTATCGGGCGCGGCGGCGGATCTTTCGCAAGGCGAGATGCCGGCTCAAGCCAGTCTGCGCGACCTCGGATCGCACCGGCTCAAGGATCTCGCGCAGCCCGAGCAAGTGTACCAGCTCATCGCTCCCGACCTTCCGCAAAAATTTTTTCCGCTGCGTTCCCTCGACGTACTCCCGAACAATCTTCCACTGCAGCTTACGTCTTTCGTGGGCCGCGAAGACGAAATTGAAACCGTCAAAACGCTCGCTAACGCGCATCGCCTAACAACTCTGGTCGGGACAGGGGGCGTTGGGAAAACCCGCCTTGGGCTCCAGGCGGGTGCCGAGCTCCTGGATCGCTATGAAGACGGCGTGTGGTTTGTCGAACTTGCACCGCTCTCCGACGGCACGCTTATCCTTAGCGAACTCGTTCCGCTTTTCAGCGTTCAAACCACGGGCGATCGTCCGCTGCTCGACGCATTGCTCGCCGCGCTACGTGCGAAACATGCGCTGATCATCATCGACAACTGCGAACACTTGGTCGATCCGGCAGCCGACATTATCGAAAAGCTTCTGCGAGGCTGTCCGAATATTCGCGTCATCGCGACCAGCCGTGAAGCGCTGAAGATCGCCGGTGAAACGGTTCATCGCGTGGCTTCGCTCAACGAAGACGCCGCTATCGCACTATTTGCCGAGCGCGCAAATGCCGCCAACGATTCATTCGAGCTAAACGACGATAATAGGCCCACCATAGCAAAGATCTGCCGCAGACTCGACGGCATTGCTCTCGCTATCGAACTCGCCGCAGCACGCGTGCGCGCGGTTTCCGTCGACCAACTCTTTGCGCGCCTGGACGAACGCTTCCGCATTCTTACCGGAGGAAGCCGGACTGCGCTCCCGCGGCAACAAACGATGCGCGCGTTGATCGATTGGAGCTACGATCTGCTCACGCCGCCGGAGCAAACGCTTTTGCGGCGCGTTTCCGTTTTCGCCGGCGGATGGACGCTCGAAGCGGCGTCCGCTCTCTGCGCTGATGAGGAAGTTGAATCTTGGGACATTCTCGATCAGCTGACGTCGCTCGTCGATAAATCGCTTGTGGTAGCAGAGCTGAATAAGACAGCAACGGGCGAGTCGCTGCAGCGTTACCGCCTACTAGAATCGACGCGCCAATATGCCGCCGAAAAGCTCAGTGCAAGCGGCGAGCGCGATCGCTTACGGCGGGCTCACGCCGAATATTTCATGGCGTTCGCGCGCCAGGCGGGAGCAACGTGGGCAACGACGGCAACGCGCATGTGGCTGCCGCCGCTGGAAATGGAAATAGATAACTTTCGGGCAGCGCTGGACTGGGCGCTGTCGGAGAAGCAAGATGCGGAGCTTGGCGCGATCCTCGCGGGCGAATTGTGGCCGTTCTGGCGCGAGCACAACACTTCGGCGGAAGGCCTCCGGTATGTCGATACTGCGCTGGCGAACGAGGCCGTATTGTCGGCGCCGACGGCCGCGCTGTTGTGGCACGCGCGCGCAGAGTTGTCGCCGATCCCGATGTGGGAGGCAAGACGCGACTCTGCCGCGCGCGCGAGAGACTATTATCGCGAGATCGGCGATATGGTCCGTGCGATGCAGGCTCAGCTCAAGCACGGCGAGTCGCTCACACGCTTGCGCTTGACGGACGAAGGACTCGAAGAGCTTACAGAGGCGTTTACGTTTTTCACCGATGCGGGAGATGAGCGCTGGGCAAACCATGTGTTGTCTTCACTTGCAATCAACGCCGAGTGGCGCGGTGACTTAGAACTCGCACGGGATCAATACATTGAAGTCCTCGCCGCTGCACGCACTCAAGGCGACGATCGAATGGTGAGCATCGCCACTAATAACTTGGCAGAGCGGGAATTCGCAATCGGCAATACCGACCACGCAATCGAACTCGCGCGTGAATCCATCGCATCGGATCGCGAGAAGCGAGACGCCCCCGCGCTTTGTTTCGGGTTGACGAACTTGGCAGCATATCTGATTTCGAAGCGAGAATTCGAAGAAGCACGCGCTCTCGCGCGTGAAGGACTGCAGCGGGGCATCGATGTGCAGCATCTTCTGATAGTTGCATCTGCGATACAGCATCTCGCCGCCATTGCGGCCAGCCGAGGCGACTACGAACAGGCAGCGCTGCTATTAGGCCATACCGATTCATTTTTTAAGCCCGGCATGCGCGAAACCACCGAGCAGATGGGATACGATCATACCCTCAGAATTTTGCGAAACGAGCTTGGAGAGACGCGGACGTCCGAACTGCTGCAACGCGGCGTTGCAATGCGCCAAGAACAAGCAATATCTGCGGCAATGAAAGTTTGAGAGGCGAAAGCGTGCTGGAACAACCGAATGCTGCCACGACTACCCGCGCATTACCGACCGGAACCGTCGCGTTCTTGTTCACCGATATCGAAGGCAGCACGCAGCGCTGGGAAACGCACCGCGCTGCGATGGCGCGCGCGATCGAGCGGCACGACGACGTCCTGCAACGATGCATCGAGGCGCGTGACGGCTATGTGTTCAAACGCATGGGCGACGCATTTTGTGCTGCATTCAAAACCGCACCACACGCAATTGCCGCTGCGAGTGACGCGCAACGCGCGCTCATCAAGGAAGACTTCTCCGCCGTAGACGGTTTGAAAGTACGCATGGCCGTGCACGTAGGCCACGCTGAAGAACGCGAGGGAGATTACTTCGGGCCGACGGTGAATCGCGTCGCGCGTCTGCTCGCAATTGGTTACGGCGGGCAAGTTCTCGTGTCGGGCGCAGCTGCGGATCTCTCGCAAGGAGAGATGCCTGCACAAACGGCTTTACGCGATCTCGGATCGCACCGGCTAAAAGACCTCGCGCAGCCGGAACAAGTTTATCAACTCATCGCGCCGGATCTGCCGCAAAAGTTTTTCCCACTCCGCTCGCTGGACGCGCTGCCGAACAATCTTCCGCTGCAACTGACGTCGTTCGTTGGGCGCGAGGATGAAATCGATGCGGTAAAATCGCTGCTTGACACGCATCGCCTCGTAACGCTAGTCGGCACCGGCGGCGTCGGCAAAACGCGTCTTGCGTTGCAGGTCGGTGCGGATTTGCTCGACCATCACGAAGAGGGTGTCTGGTTCATCGAGCTCGCGCCGCTCTCCGACGGTACGTTGATTCTGGACGAACTTGCGCCGTTATTCGGCGTGCAAGCCACGCCGGACCGTCCGTTGTTCGACGCGCTGCTCTCTGCCCTCCGCGCGAAAGATGCGCTGCTCATCATAGACAACTGCGAGCACTTAGTCGATCCGGCTGCGGAGATTATCGAAAAGCTCTTGCGCGGATGTCCGGACATCCGCGTGCTCGCGACGAGCCGGGAAGCGCTGAAGATTGCCGGGGAAACGGTGCATCGCGTTTCGTCGCTGGACGAGCACGCCGCCGTGACGCTGTTTGCGGATCGAGCGAATGCGGCTTCGGATTCGTTCCAACTCACGGACGCAAACAAAGCTACGGTTGCGAAGATTTGCCGCCGCTTAGACGGGATCGCGCTCGCGATCGAGCTCGCAGCAGCACGCGTACGCGCGGTAGACATTGAAGAACTTTTTGCGCGCTTGGACGAGCGTTTCCGCATTCTTACCGGTGGAAACCGTACGGCGCTGCCCCGCCAGCAAACGATGCGCGCGCTTATCGATTGGAGTTACGATTTGCTCGCGCCGGCGGAGCAGGCATTGTTCCGCCGCGTGGCTGTCTTCGCGGGCGGATTCACGATGGACGCGGCAACGGCAGTGTGCGCCGACGACGACTTGCAATCATGGGAGATCCTCGATCTGCTCACTTCGCTGGTGGACAAGTCACTCGTCGTGGCGGAGATCAATGAAACCGCAGCGAGCGCCGGGAAACTTCGTTACCGGCTGCTCGAATCGACGCGGCAATATGCAGCCGAAAAGTTGGAAGGCAGCGGCGAGCGGGACCGGTTGCGTTCCCAACACGCGAAGTTCTTTTTGAAAGCTGCACAGCGCGCGGAAAAAGCGTGGAGCACGACGCCGACGCGAACCTGGCTGCCGCCACTAGAAGCGGAAATCGACAACTTCCGCGCCGCATTGGATTGGGCGCTTGCCGAAAAAAACGAGATTGCGACCGGCGCCGCACTTGCAGCCGCGTTGTGGGCGTATTGGCTTGAGATAGGCACGTCCACCGAAGGACGCAAGTACCTGGAGGCGGCACTCGCCGAGCGCGAGATGCTTGCGCCCGAGACCGTTGCGGCGCTATGGCTCGCACATAGCACGATGACTTTTCATTCATGGCCGACGATGCTCGATTCAGCAACGCGCGCGAGGGAACTCTGCGAGTCGCTGAAAGACCGCTCGGGGGAGATGCGTGCTGTACTCGCTCAAGGTGAAGCGCTGACGCGTCTGGGAACGTTGACTCAAGCAAACGAAAAGCTCAACGCCGCACTGCAGTATTTCAAAGAAGCCGGCGAACAGCGCTGGGCCTACTATACGTTGTCGTCACTCGCGCGAAACGCGATGTGGGGCGGCGACGTCGCCCTTGCCCAGCAGCGGTACGATCAAATCCTTGCAGCGGCGCGTGCGCAGGGCGACGATCGTCAGATCAGCGTGGTGCTCGTGAATTCCGCCGAGTGCGAATTCTACGTCGGCAACTTACAGCGGGCGATCGAACTTGGCCGCGAAGTGCTCGCCAGAGATCGCAACCGCCGCGACATCTCTTCCCTCTGTTTCGCGCTGGCGAATTTGTCCGCATATCTTATTGCTTCGGGTCATATCGACGAGGCGCATTCGCTTGCAAACGAAGCGCTGCGCCGCGCTGCCGACGTGCAGTTACCCGTTTTGATCGTCTGTTCGCTTCAGCATTTGGCTGCCGTGGCCGCATTACGCGGAGATCACGAACGCGCCTCGTTACTGCTGGGCTACACGAATAAAGGGTTCAGCGCCGCGCTCCCGCGCGAAGATACGGAAAAGCGCGAATATAATTGGATAGTCGCTACGCTGCAGAACGCGCTCGGAGAAACGCGTTTGAATGATTTGCTTCAGCGCGGCGAAACGCTTTCGGAGGAGCAGGCCATCAGCGAAGGCTTGAAAATTTAAGGGTCGTCAACCGCACGTAGCGTCTTCCGCACGAGGTTTTGAACCTGCGTTCTCGCAGGTGGGTGCGGCCCGGGCGCCAGCGCAGCAACCAAAATGGCCAAGCCGTGCTGTCGTGACCGGAGCTTATGCTCCCTAGGTTATCTCGTTGGTCCAGCACCTATGGTGCGGTGCGCGCTATGCGCAGTCGACGTTTAAAACTCTACCACTGCGGTCAAGTCTTGACAGACGAACTTAATGTCATGAGGATGGCAGTATGAGCGAACGAGAACGCCGCGATCTCGTAGGACATCCAAGCGATTATGGAAGTCGCACGCTCGAAAGCGAAGAGCACGAGCTTGCGGAGCGCGGCGAAATTCAGCGCACCGCGGACGGTGAGCCGCTCGACGATCGCGGCTCGGCGGACTCGGCGATAAGCCACGATCGCCGGGATAACGCGCGCAGCGACGATTTGCAAGGCGACACGGACTTCGAACAAACCAACGCGGACAGCGGTAGGCTGCTGGAAGAATAACGCGTCCGGCGAACGAACTCGCCGCTTCATGTCCCTACAGCTGTCCATCAAAACGCTCGAGCTCCCGCTCGTTCATCCGTTTACTATTGCCCGCGGCACCGAAGAGGTGGCGCGCACCGCGGTTTTCCGCCTCGCCTGGAATGGCCTCGAAGGCCTCGGTGAAACGGCCCCGATTCCGCGCTACAACGAATCCGTCGCGAGCGTGATCGCGTATTACCGCGATCACCCGCTGCGCGGAGACGACCCGTATCTGCTCGACGATCTGCTTCCCAATGCCATACCGCCGGCCGCGCGCTGCGGTTTGGACATCGCCCTGCACGATCTCATCGGTAAAGATTGCGGCAAGCCGCTGTATCGCTTGCTCGGGTTGGATCCGGGGCAAACGCCGGTGACGTCGTTTACCATCGGCATCAGCGATCCGGAAACGACGCTTCGTAAGGTCGCCGAAATCGGCGACCATCCGGTCATGAAAGTCAAACTCGGTCTGGGCAGCGTGAAAGAAGAGGTCGCGACGATCGAGCTGATCCGTTCCAAATATACGGGCACGATTCGCATCGATGCAAACGAAGGCTGGACGGCGGAACAAGCGGTTCAAGTTCTCGCGGAGATGGAGCGTTTCGACATCGAATTTTGCGAGCAGCCGATTAAAGCCGGCCATCCGGAGCAACTGCGCTACATCAAAGAGCGTTCGAAGATTCCGATCGTCACCGACGAGGATTCACTCGTCGCCGAGGATCTGCCGAAGCTCTACGGCTGCGTCGACGGCGTCAACGTCAAACTGGTAAAGACCGGCGGTATTCGAGGCGCGGTCAAAATGATACACACGGCACGCGCGCTCGGAATGAAGATCATGTTGGGCTGCATGGTGGAGAGCCAAATCTCGGCGACCGCGGCTGCGCAGATTTCACCTCTCGTTGACTGGGCCGATATCGACGGACCATTCCTGACGAAAGAAGATCCGTTTGCCGGCATCTCGTACGAGCGCGGGAAAATCGTACTGCCCGACGGCCCCGGATTAGGCGTTCGCGAGAAAGCCGGCGTTGCGTAGTCCGCGCCGGCGTTATCTGATTCTCGCGCCCGGACATTTTGCGGGCAACGCCAAAACCGCGCACGGCGTCATTGCGTATGGGAACGATGAAATCGTCGCCGTCGTCGATCCCGAATGCGCCGGAAAACGCGTTCGCGACGTGCTCCCGTATTTACACAACGATGCGCCAATCGTCGCGAGTGTTGCTGAAGGTTTAGCGTACAGGCCCACGTCGCTGCTCATCGGCACCGCGCCGAAAGGTGGAAAGCTGCCGCCGGACTGGCGCGCGGAAGTGCTCGCTGCAATTCGAGCGCAGTTGGAAATCGTCAGCGGGCTGCATGACATCCTCGCGGTTGATGCGGAGTTTAGCGCCGCGGCAAGCGAATATCACGTTCGCATTTGGGACGTACGCGAACCACCCGACGTGCCGCTATTCAGCGGCGACGTCTACAACGTCAAACAACCGATCGCACTCGCGGTCGGAAACGATTGCGCAGTCGGCAAGATGACGGTCATGCTGGAACTCGCACGCGCAGCACGCGATGCCGGCACCACGGCGGAATTCGTTCCAACCGGTCAAACGGGAATCATGATCGCCGGATGGGGCATCGCCATCGATCGCGTGATCTCGGATTTCGCAACCGGCGCGACGGAGCAGATCGTCCTCGAAGCCGCGCGCCGCAATCCTGACTGCATTTTGGTCGAAGGCCAAGGCGGTATCAATCACCCCGCATACGCGCCTGTAACTCTCGCACTGATGTACGGCGCCGCGCCCGATGCGCTCATTCTTGTCGTGAAGCCGGATCGCGCGCGCATCGAGGTCTTCGAAACGCCTACGCTGTCGTACCGCGAACTGATCCGAGCATACGAAGCGCTGTGCGCAACCGTAAAGCCCGCGAAAGTCGTCGGTATCGCACTCAACACGCGCGATCTTTCCGAAGAGCGCGCTCGCGAAGAAATCGAACGCGCACGGGCGGAAACGTCGCTCCCGGCAGATGACGTAGTTCGTTTCGGTCCGCACGAGCTTTGGGCCGCAGTCGCCCCGCATCTCGTTAAAACGACTCCAAACTCCGCTGAGGTAACTGCATGAATCTCCGGCGCTTCGCTGCGCTCGCACTTACGTGCGCGTTCGTTTTTTCCGGCTGTACGAAAGGCGGCGGCGGTCCTGCGGCGATCGGCGGCCATAATCCGTGGACGCAGCCGGGAGTGATTCGGCTCGGTGAACCCGACGAACCCGACAGCATCAATCCGCTATTTGGTCACACGGTGGCGACCGACGAAGCGTCGGCGATGATCTTCTCGTACCTCATGCGATATGACGATAACGGGAATTTCATTCCGGACCTAGCGCTTCAGGTTCCGTCCTATGAGAACGGCGGCATTAGTAAAGACGGTAAAACGATCACCTTCCATCTTCGCAAAGACGCAAAGTGGGCCGACGGCGTTCCGCTGACTGCTAAAGATTGGATCTTTACGTACAACGCTGTTCGCAACCCGGCGAACAACACGAAATCACTGTTCGGCTGGGATGCGATAGCATCGGCGCAAGCGCCGGACGATTATACGATCGTCGTTCATCTCAAACAGCCGAACTCCACGCTCCTCGGACTCTTCGCGATGGGCGGCAATGCGTATCCGCCCTTGCCGGCACACATCCTTTCCAAATACCCCGACATCAATCGCGTCGCATTCAACCAGCATCCGCTCTCGAGCGGTCCGTATATCCTGAAGCAGTGGAATCACGGCGCGAGCCTGGTCTTCGTTCCGAATCCGACCTACTTCCGCGGCGCTCCGAAGCTCAAAGAAGTCGTTTGGAAAGTGATTCCAAACGTCAACACCCTGTTCAACGAACTGGAAACGCACGAGATCGACGTGTACGGCGACGTGGACCAACTGCACATTCCGAAGCTTCCGGATCTCAAAGGGTATCGCGTCACGCACCGGTTGATCGCATATTGGCGCCACATGATGATGAACACATCGCGTCCACTGCTTCGCGATGTTCGCGTCCGTTTGGCCATCGCCGAAGCTATCGATTGGAAGCGCATCAACGACACGATTTATCACGGCTACAACGAGCTTGCCGTGAGCGACATCTTTCCTCAAGGGTGGGCTGCGCCGAACATCCCGCGCTACTCCTACGATCCACAGCACGCAAAGCAATTGCTCGCGCAGGCCGGTTGGACGATGGGCCCGGACGGCATTTTGCACAAGGGCGATCAGACGTTGCGGCTCTCGATTTCTACAAACACCGATAACCAGCCGAACAATCAAGCAGAGGTGCAGATCCAGAGCGCGTTGCGGCCTATCGGCATTGCCATTGATATCCGGAACTATCCGACCAGTCTGCTGTTTGCGCAAGACGGACCGCTGTACACAGGCAAGTACGACCTCGAATGGTCGGTCGCGACAAATGCGCCGGATCCCGACAACTCGGGAAATTGGAACAGCAAATACATTCCGCCGCACGGCGGCAACACCGCGTGGCTAAAGGACCCCGTCGTCGACCAAACCTCCGACGCCGCGCTGCTCACGTACGATCACGCAAAGCGCAAAGCGCTCTATCAGCGTGAGGAAGAAGCGATTCACAAAGACGTTCCCGCGGTCTTCTTCTATTGGGAAAACGCTTACACCGCAACCAACACGGACATCAAAAACTACAAGCCGGCCGCCTATATCGCCGACATGTGGAACTGTTGGGAATGGTCGATTTAGATTGCTCGCGGTAAAAACCGGCGTCGACGATCTTGCAACGCTAACATTCGAACCGGCGCGCGAGGGTGTCCTGAGTTGGAACACGTTCAGCGACTCGGGACGCATCGCGTTTCGGCTGCTTCGGGCGCAAATGCCCGCGACGCCGTGGCTAAATTACGTCGAGTGGTCCGCGGAAGGGCGGCAGTCGTTTAGCCCGCAGCACGAGGATGTGCGCGTCGATACGGACATCATTCGAAGCACGCAACCGTTTGACGGGATTGAAGTTCGCGCACTGAATGTTGAGTTTAAAGCCGTCGCATTTGCGACGCCGGTGCGAAACGTGCCGTCGCTGCCGTATCTGGGCGATGCGCGCATCCTCGACGTACCGGCTCGTTCGCAGTATGTCGTCGAAGGCGAGCGAGGCTGGTGCAGTCCGACGTCGCTCTCGATGCTCAATGCGTATTTTGGATTGGACTACGACGTTCAAGCGACGGCGCGCGCAGTTTTCGACCGCGCATACAACGGCACGGGGAATTGGTCGTTCAACGTCGCGTTCAGCGGCAGCCTGGGGCTGCGCGCTGCGGTTGTGTACCTGCGCAATCTCGATCACGCGCAGCGTTTCATTGAAGCCGGCATTCCCATAGCGATCTCGTACAGCTGGAGCGGCGACGAACTGCCGGGTGCGCCCATCGAGCATTCGGACGGACATCTCGTGGTCTTGTGCGGCTTCACTGCGAACGGCGACTGCGCCGTGAACGATCCCGCCGCACCCAATATGCGCGTCGTCTATCCGCGTGCGGCTATCGAACGGATTTGGCAGCGCAACAACGGTGTTGCGTATGCGGTCGCTCCGGTCGGTCTGGATTTTATTTCGATCGCCAATGCGTAAGAAAGCGCAGCCGCAAGAACGCACCGAAGCGGTTGTGCGCGCGGACGTTCCGTTGCATATCGCACTTGTCGAACCGGAGATTCCGCCGAACACCGGTAACGTCGCTCGGTTGTGCGCTGCCACCGGCGCGCAATTGCATCTGATCGAACCGCTCGGCTTTCGCATCGACGACCGGGACCTGAAACGCGCCGGGCTCGACTATTGGGAGCATTTGGGCGTTGCGGTACACGAGTCACTCGAGGCGTTCTTAACGGCAACGGCGCACCTGCAGCGCTGGTACCTCTCCACGCGTGCGCGGCGGATCTATACTGAGGCGGAATTCGCGCCCGGCGATGTGCTTGTATTTGGTAAAGAGACCAAGGGACTTCCGCAGCACATCATCGATGCGGATCCGGCGCACGCGCTTCGCATACCGCAGCGTCCCGGAACGGTTCGAAGCATCAATTTGTCAACTGCGGCCGGTGTCGTTGCCTACGCAGCGCTCGCGAAAATCGGTTTTCCGGGATTGCAATAGCAACCTTTTAAACCGCCGCGTCTTCAGCTTCCTCAAATGTGTCGACGCCGCGGGGCAAGGAAGGCGGAAGCCACGCGCTGCCGATTCCGGCTATCAACGCAACTACCGCAATCGCAAAAAATACGGCCGGCAATCCGGCGCGATCGCCCAAATAGCCATAGATGGGCGCGCCGATTCCGCCGACGCTAACCGCAAGACCCAGTGTAACGCCTGACGCAATACCGATGCGATGCGGCAACAGCTCTTGCCCCATCACTACGATAACACTGGCAGAGAGCGATATGGCATACCCGATTGCCAGCGCAAGAACGAACAGCAACCACACGGGCGCGTGAAGCAATCCGAGCAGGCCGATTCCGACGGCTAACATGCAAACGAGTGCAACGGAAAATAGAATGATGCGGCGCCGATCGTAGCGGTCGGCGAGCCGTCCGCCCTTTAACGTTCCGATGATGCCGGCCAGAAGCATCGTCGTCAAAACGCCGTTCGCTACCGCAGCGTGCGTGTGCAATACGTGCACGGCAAAGAGCGGCAAAAACGTTACGCAGCCGAAGAACGCCGTCGAGCGCAAACTCACAACGCCCGCTAAGAGCCAAAACGGTTTCCAGCGGTCCACGCCATAAACGGCGGCGTGTGCCGCGTACTGCGCGCGAAACGTTTGCATGCGCGGCAGTTCGAGCCACAGCAACGCGGCGATAACAATGCCGGGAATGAGGATGAAAATCGTACCTTGCAGGCCGACGAGCAAGAGAATGGGCGTCATGACGATAGGGCCCAACGCAAACCCGCCGTATCCGCCAAGCGTAAAGAAACTCATGCCCACCGCATGCTGGCCGCGTGCGCAGTATTTGGCGTAGCGCGAACCTTCAGGATGAAATGCCGCGACGCCCAGTCCGGCAATCATTGCAGCGACAAACATCGCGCCGTACGAATGCAACAAGCCCAGCGCCGAGGTGCCGGCACAAGCCACCACTATCGAGACCGGGATGACCCACGCAAGCGATCGTCGATCCGACCAATAGCCGAAGAGCGGTTGTACAACCGAGGAACTTAAGTTCATCGCCAGGATGAGCGCCGCAGCGGAGGCGAGCGAAAGATGATCTCGCGCGACTAAGAACGGCAGAATCGCCGGAATCGCGCTCTGATTGAGATCGTTGATGATGTGCGCGGCGCAGAGCATTGAGAGGCCGCGCCGGTCGAGCGGAAGAGCGAGTGTGGCCACCGCGGTATGCATTCCCACTTAAGCCGCGAAAGCATTGCATATGAGCGCCATCGATATCATCGAGCGTGCAGTCGTGCGCTGCACGAAGTGTCCCGAGCTGCGCACGTATTGCCGGCAGATCGCCGCCGAGAAGAAACGGGCGTACCGCGATTGGACGTACTGGGGCAAACCGGTTCCCGCTTTCGGCGATCCGAACGCGCGCGTCATGCTCGTCGGCCTCGCACCGGGTGCTCACGGCAGCAACCGAACCGGACGAATGTTTACGGGCGACAGCTCCGGCGATTTTCTTTATCCCGCGCTGCATCGCGCAGGCTTTGCAACGCAATCGAGTGCGGTGCACGCAAAAGACGGCTTAGAACTTCGCGACTGTATTATTACCGCAGCGTTGCGCTGCGCGCCGCCGCAAAACAAACCGACTCCGGACGAATTGCGCCGATGCTATCCCTACTTGTTACAAGAGATGAAAGCGCTCGATCGCGTGCAAGTCATCGTCGGCCTCGGCGCGATCGGCACAAAAGCGGCGATCGATGTGCTGAAAGATAGCGGCTTTACGATCGAACCGGAGCGGTGGCGGTTCGGACACGGCGTCGAAATGGTTGCACGCAAAGGCAAACGTTCTATCACGGTAATCGCTTCGTTTCATCCGAGCCGGCAAAACACGAACACGGGCAAACTCACCGCGCCGATGTTCGACGCCATTTTCTCCCGCGCCGCCGCGCTTTGTCACGATTAGCTTCGCAGCAGCGAGTCATCAGTTTCGTGTAATAGCGCTTGTACGATCGCATCCGCATCAGCGAACGCGTTGCCTTCTTCGAGTGCGTTGGAGAGGATGTCTTCGGGCAGCGAATTTCGCAAGCGTTCCATCGTCCACTGCTGCGCTTGCTGCTCCGACAAATCGCGCGGCGTTCCCGATCTGGCGTACCATGCATTTGCATAGCCCAGAAGACGTGCTGCGCGCACGGGATCTTGCAGCGCGGCAGCCGCTAAATACTCGATTGCGATGATCATAAGCCGTGAATTATACGCATCTCGCGCATATGTCAGTGCTTCAGCGGCGGCACGGCGCACGTCGTCGATCCGATTCAGCAACAGGTAACACGGCGCGATGTTGGTCCACGCGAGCGCGACTCCGACGCGGTCGCCTTTTTGCCGGTAAAGGTGCAAGGCGTCTTCGGTGTACAATAGCGCGCGTTCACCGTCTCCGGCGGCCAGTTCGACGATGCCCAAGAAGATTAACACCAAACCAAGCAACAGATCGTCGCCCAAATGTTTCGCTGCGTCGAGTTGCTGCTTTAATTGCGCGCGTGCCGCATCGAACGAACCTGCGACCGAATCGTTGAGACCCTGCGCAAAGCCATGCCATGCCTTCAACCGCGCCGCATGCGCGCGGCCGGCAATCTCAGTGCCCTCGCGGCAATGTTGCCTTCCACTCGTAGGATCGCCCATGAGCGCGCAGCCGACGCTTAACACTAAAAGGCTCCAGCCGAGAAGCAGCGGTTCGTCGCGTTCGCGACAGAGTGCCACGGCTAGCTCGGCATTCTCGCGGGCATCGCGACGCATCAACGTCGTCGAATTCAGTACGCCTAGGCCGTACCGCAGACGGGCAATGGTCAAATCGTCCATCCCACGCGCTTGAGCGGTTTGAAGCGCTGCATCGTACCAACGAATGCCCTCTATCTGCCGGGCAGCCGTCCACCAAAAGCGCACAAGATACGAAACGAGCCGCACGCCAAGTTCGGGATCGTGCTCGTGCTCGAGTGCCCACGTAAGTGCGGCGCGGAAGTTGTCTTCCTCCGGAAGTATCTCGTCGAGCCACTGCGCCGTCGGCATGTGCTCCCACGTCTCATCCATGCGCTGTGCGTATGTTGCAAAGTATTGCGCGTGCGCGCGTTCGAGCGCTTCGCGCTCGTCGCTTTCATCCAAGCGCTGCAGTGCGTATTCCCTGGTCGACTCATACATTTTGAAGCGTTCGCTCGTCACCGCTACCGCGGCGATGACCAGCGATTTATCCACGAGCGAAGCAAGAGCATCGACGATTTGCCATTCCTCCATGTCCCGTCCGCAGACTGCGTATGCCTGCGATAACGTCCAACCGTTGGCGAAAACGGAAAGGCGCCGGAAGAGCCGCTGTTCCTCCGACGGCAGCAGATCGTAGCTCCAGTCGATGAGTGCGCGCATCGTTTGGTGGCGTGGCAGCGCGATCCGGCTGCCGAATGTGAGGATGCGAAACCTGTCCGTCAGTTTCTCATTCAAATGCTCTACGGAGAGCACTTTGATGCGCGCCGCCGCTAATTCAATCGCTAACGCTATGCCATCCAGACGCCGGCACAACTGTGCGATCTGCTCGCGCACATGAGGCGTCGCCGCGAATTGCGGATACACCGAGACTGCGCGATCGATGAAGAGTTCCACTGCGTCGACTTCGGGCAGCGAACTGACGCGAAATGCGTGTTCGCCTGGGATATTAAATGGCTCGCGTGAGGTCGCGAGTACGCGGACATCGTTACAGCGCCGCAGCAGTTCGTTAATTAAGATGGCTGCCGCCGCGATCACGTGCTCGCAGTTGTCGATGATGAGCAGCACCTGCCGTTGCCGTAAATAGGCCGCGACCAATTCCGTCACGGAGACGTCAGGCATCTCAACCAGTCCCAAACTTTTCGCAACCGCCGAAGGCACGAATTGCGGCGCACGAACCGGAGCGAGATCCACAAACGAGACGCCGTCGGGATATTGCGAGAATAGTTGTGAGCCGACTTGCAGTGCCAAGCGCGTCTTTCCGACTCCGCCGGCCCCAGCGAGCGTGATGAGCCTGTGCTGTTCGAGTAGGGCAGCGAGTTCGGCAATCTCGCGCTCGCGCCCGATAAAACGCGTTAGCTGTAGCGGAAGAGTATTTGGACGTGTCTCCGATCGCAGCGCCGGAAATTCCGAGCGTAAGCCGGGGGCTAATATTTGATGGACGTGCTCGGGTTGCGCCAAATCTTTTAAACGATGCGCACCTAGATCGACGAGCGCGACGTTCGACGGCAGACTATCCGTAAGAAGCTCCGAGGTAGCTTTGGATACGATAATCTGACCGCCGTGAGCGATGTCGATCAGACGTGACGTCCGGTTCAACGTCGGACCGAAATAATCGCCGCCGCGCTGCTCGCAGTCACCGCTGTGCATTGCCATGCGCACGCGCAAGCTCGAGGTGTCGCCGGAATCGCCGGCTTCCAGCGCTCGTTGCGCTTCTAAAGCGGCAGCGAGCGCACTCGGCGCGCTCTGAAAAGCCGCGCAAAACGCGTCGCCTATGGTTTTAAAAACGTACCCACCGTGCGATTCGATGGCTCGGCGCATGATGGCGTCGTGCCGGCGGAGCGCCTCCGACATTCCCTCGCGGTCGACGTCCCAGTGCCGGCTGGATTGTTCCACGTCGGTGAAGAGGAACGTCACAGTTCCGGCAGGCAAGCCCGTTTTCGAAAGCCGCTTCACGGTGCGCCTCCATCGACATCGATGATTGCTTACGCGAACGCACCGCTATTATAGCGCTTTAGAGAAGAAGCGGCGTAGCCGCTAATGGACGTGCTTAATGAAAATGCACGACGCGGCCGCAAGAATCGACGGCCTTGTCCGGGATCATCATCCCGTTTGCGCCCGGGCGAAAACTCGTAATCTGCAGAGGCGGCGCACTTACGCCTTCGGGGCCGAAGCGGGCCTGCAAATCTTTGAGGACGTCGTGGTCTTTTTCGGTGTTGTGCGAGCTGCGTGCCAGCAAGTATTGCTGCACGGCGCCGTTCTTTGCGAATTGCACTTCGTACGTTACACCCATGGACGTATAGCTCGTTTCACCGCATGGGCCGTATGCGCCGTGAGAGGCTGCGGCCGCGCCATGGTGCGATAGAGCGAAGAACAGCGCGCCGGCTGTAAGCGCTACAATGCCGGCAACTATGCCACGAAGTCGATGCATCTGTTTTTTTATCGGCCGTTTGCTTGCGATTGCTTGGATTGGCGATCAAAAATTTAACGCAAATACTGCGACAGGCTCAGGATGACAATATTTTCAGGCCGAGATCCTTGACCAAACGTTCCGGTACCGGCGAAGGCGCGTTCATCATGACATCGCGGGCCATTTGGTTCTTCGGAAACGCGATGACGTCGCGAATGCTCGTTTCACCGACCGCAAGCATAACGATGCGATCGATGCCGAGGGCCATACCGCCGTGCGGCGGTGCGCCGTAGTCGAGCGCGCGGATAAAAAAGCCGAAGCGATCTTCGATTTGCTCGTCCGTCATGCCGAGCATCGCGAAGATTTTGCGCTGGAACTCGGGCTTGTGAATGCGAATGGAGCCGCTGCCGAGTTCGAAGCCGTTCAGCACCATGTCGTAATGCTGCGCCCGCATCTTCATCGGCTCCGTGTCAATGAGGTCCCACTGACCTTCGCCCGGCGCCGTAAACGGATGGTGCGCGGGACCGGGCTGCCCCGTTTCTTCGTCGATTTCAAACAGCGGAAAATCGGTGACCCACGCAAACGCATACTTGTTCGGATCGCGCAACCCGAGGCGGTCGCCGATTTCGTTACGCATCTTCCCCGCGACGGCGCGCGACGCGTCGCGCGCGTCGGCAAAGAGCAGAATGGCATCGCCGGTTTCGGCGCCGGTCCGCACGCGGAGTTTCGCAACCGCCGTATCATCGATAAACTTCGCAGCGGAGCTCTTCACACCGTCTGCACCGAGCGAAACCCAGACCATGCCCTTGGCGCCGTTTTGCTTCGCAAGTTCCGTTAACGCATCGAAGTCGCGCCGCGACAGCGAAGCACCGCCCGGATAACGCAGCGCAATGATAGCGCCGTTCGTATCGATCACGGACTTGAAAACGACGAACTCGGTGCCCGCGAAAACGTCGTTCGCTTCTTGCAGTTCCAAACCGAAACGCAGGTCCGGCTTGTCCGTGCCGAACCGCGCAATCACATCCGCATGCGAATACCGGGGAAACGCCGGCAAATCCACGTTTAAGACGTGTTTCCAAACGTGCCGGATCGACGACTCCATGACTTCGAGCACTTCATCTTGCGTCGTAAACGACAGCTCGACGTCGACCTGCGTAAACTCCAGTTGCCGGTCCGCACGCTGGTCTTCGTCGCGCATGCAGCGCGCTATTTGCATGTAACGCCCAAAGCCGGAAATCATCAAAATTTGCTTGAGTAATTGCGGCGACTGCGGCAGCGCATAAAACGAGCCTTGATGAATGCGGCTCGGCACCAGATAGTCGCGCGCACCTTCCGGCGTCGACTTAATCAACATCGGCGTCTCGATCTCGATGAAGTCGCGATCATCGAAAAAGTCGCGCAGCGCCTTCACGATGCGGTGGCGCATCATGATGTTGCGTTGCAGCCGTGGACGGCGCAGATCCAAATAGCGGTACTCGAGACGCAGATTCTCGTCGACATCCTCGTCGGTGTTCACGGGAAACGGCGGAACGAGCGAGCGGTTCAGCACTTCGAGTTCCTCGACGCCGAGTTCGATGTCACCCGTGGCAAGCTTCGGGTTTTCCGTTCCGCCCGGGCGGTGGCGAACCTCTCCGCGCACGCGCACCACATCTTCGTTGCGCAGCTTCTCCGCTTCGGGGAACGACGGATGCTTCGGATCGAAGACGATCTGCGTGATGCCGTCACGGTCGCGCAGGTCGATGAAGATCAACCCGCCGTGATCGCGGCGTCGATTCACCCATCCGTTCAGCTCCGCAGTCGTTCCGACGTCATCTGCGCGAAGATCGCCGCACGAGCGTTTTGTCACCACACTGTTCATCTTACTATCTGTCATCCTGAGGTTGTGGAAGGCTCTGAAAGCGCCTGTTTGATACCGGAAACGTAATAATACTGTTGGATAAGGTCCCGCGCAAACTTCGATTTTTCCGCGCGCTTGTCGAAGTAGCCGAGCACCCACGGCATCTTGGTGAGCGCGGAATGCAGCCCAAGCGACACGCCCGTCATACCCAGATTCGCCTTCACCGCGAAATCGGGATGCTTTCGGTAGAAGCGCACGGTCGAGCGGCCCGCGAGCTTCATTTTTTCCACCTGGCCTTCATGCGGAATGTCTTGCCAGTGGTAGTTCACCGCGCGCGGTTCGTAGAGAATCCGGATACCCGCTTTCTGCAAGCGGTAGCCCAGTTCCAAATCCTCGTGACCGTATCCGGTGAAACTTTCATCGAAACCGCCTACGCGCAGCAGATCCTCCCGTCGCACCGATGCGTTTCCGGTAAGAAAGTACAGCCAACTCAGCGTCTTGCGCGTCGGAGGATGCAGCGATCCGCGCTCGGATGGATGATCGCGTTTATACTCGTAATCTTCCAACGAGCGTACTTGCACTTCCCAGCCGACCACCGCGATATTCCGCTGCTCGCGATGATGCCGCAAATGCTCTTCGAGTAAATGCGGATCCGCAATAATATCCGAATCGTTGAAGAGCACCACCTCGCCTTGCGCGTGGGTGATCCCTGCATTGCGCGCCATGCCGCGTCCCGTGTATGCACCCGGCAGATGCCGGACGTTCGGATAGCGCGCATGCATCGAGGCGAGATACTCTGCCGTTCCATCGTTCGAATTTGAATCGCAGATGAGTAATTCATATGCGCCCGCTGCGATCGTTTGATCGAGCAGTGAGGGAATGACACGCTGCAGCTCATCAAGCCGGTTGTACGTCGGAATGACGACGGAAAGTTCAAGCATCGTTGAGTAGTTGCGCGACGGCGTCGAGGATTTCGCCACGAAACCGCGCGAGGGAGTCGGGCGTTTCATCAGCCGGCTTTTGAACCAGCACGCTTGGCACGCCGTACGGCGCCCATTCCTGCGAGTTCAGCCGGAAGTAGCGGTGTTCGAAAGCGACGACCGTTGGCCTGCGCAGCGCGCTTGCGACATGCGTCGCACCCGTGTCGACCGTCACCACGACGCGAGCGCGCTCGAATACGGCGGCCCAGCGGTAGAACGGCAGGCCGCCCAAAAGCATGTCTGCAAGGCGCGAATCGGCAATCGCCGGGATAAATTGCTCGCATTCAGGTGCGTACGTTACCACCACCGGCATTCCGAACCGGTGCAACTCGCGCAATAACACGATCGTCGATTCTAACGTGCTGCCTTCCTGAAACCAGCGCATTCCTAAGTGCAAGACGAGCGGGTCTCGCGGCAGGTATGAAATCGCGTCGCGATCTTCATCGCGGACGTCGAGCCTCAAATGCGGCACGCGATCTCGAGCGCCTGCAAGCGCCACCAGATCGAGCAGCTGGTTGACCTCATGCCGCACGTGGCGATGCGGATTCCGATCGCTCAAATCGGGATCCGCTTCCGAAATCATGAGGCGGTTGACGTACAGCCGTGCGGTAAGGCGCGCGAGATATCGGCGAAGGTACGTGTATCCAACGCGAATCTTTGCGCGCGTTGCGCCAACGATCGCCATGTCGACGTTCCGCGGTGCGAGTGCAATGGCAATGTCCGTTTTGCCGCGATACAACGCTCCAAAGTGCGACGGACGCGTTGCATGGTTGAGATCGACGACCTCGTCGACATCGGTGTTCCGTTCCATGACCACGCGGTTGTACGGACTGCAGACCATCGTGAGATGCGCGTCCGGAAACGACTTACGCACGGTCGCGATCGCGGCCGTAGAAAGTATCAGATCACCGATGCGATCGGTGCGCGCGAGCAGAATGTTGGTCATGCACTGCCGCC
Source organism: uncultured bacterium (assembly GCA_964531205.1). Classification (GTDB taxonomy): domain Bacteria; phylum Vulcanimicrobiota; class Vulcanimicrobiia; order Vulcanimicrobiales; family Vulcanimicrobiaceae; genus JAICWY01. The sequence goes on along the minus strand of CAZHGH010000005.1, from coordinate 44,686 downwards.
GTGCGCGCGTTCCAACTCCTCGAAATACGCTTCAGCAGCCAAGCCGCGCGCGGCACGCAATTCGCCGTCCGTCAGCGGACGGTCCACGTCCAAATCGCCAAGCCGTTCGCGATAGCGCCGTGCCACGTTCACACCACGCAGCCACTTATGGATAAGGCGCTGCACTGGATTGTCGCCCGTAGCCAAATACGTACGCCAATGCGGATGAAGTTTGGCGAGCTGCACCGCCGTGCGCGCTTGAGCTTGTGCTTGGCGAACCATTTTTTCGACGTTTCCGCTGCGCGCGCGAGGTTTGTAGTGATACACCAGCGCGTTCTTATTGAACACCGCTTTGACACCGGCGAATCGCAAGCGCAGACCGACGTCGATATCTTCCCAGCCGTACTCCGCAAAGGTTTCGTCGAAACCGCCGATCGCGCGAATCGTTTTGAGCGGCACGGAAACGTTGGTGGTCCAAAAGAAATTACCGCTGTAATCCTTGAGCGTCCAAATCGGCGGAGGCAGTTCGTCGAAATTTTCGACGTTGATCGCCGCACCGCGCACGATGGCGAGCGGATGCGCGTCGTGCGAACGCAGATGCTCTGCAACGAAATTCGGAAGCGGCAGCACGTCGTCGTCGATGAAAATGATGCGCTCACCGGTAGCGTGTGCGATGCCCACATTGCGGCCCTTAGCGAGACCCGAATTCGGCTGGTTGATAACCGTGAAGGGGCACGTCGCGCGGCTTTGTGCCCGCGCGATAACTGCAGGCGTCTCATCCGTCGAGCCGTCGTTCACCAGCACGACTTCGTACGAATCGGATGGAACGCTCTGTTCGAAACACGCATCGAGCACGCGCTCCAGGAGCGCCGCGCGGTTGTACGTGCAGAGTTGGATCGTCGCCTTCATGACCGCGGTGGCTTCGACTAGTCGATGCGGCCGGCCTCGGGCGCGGCCGGGCTGCGCTCCACACGCACGGGTGGAAGGCCGACGATGTCGTACGTGCTCGAGGCGACCTCGATACCTGCGTTCCTAATCTCTCGAAGAAGGTCGCGGTAGATCCGGTCCTTGATCTCGCGTATCCCGCGGTCCGGCACGATAAAGCGCACCGTCAGTTCGATCCAATTATCCGTCAAGCGGTAAAATACGCGCGGCGATTCATCCGGCGGTTCCAGGTTATAGATGCGTTTGAGATGTGACCGCGCTTCGCCGGTCATCTGCTCGATCGGCATGGTGCACTTCTTGACGACGTCGAGCAGAATGCGCTCCGCGCGTGCGTCATCGGCATCATACTTAACCGGCAGTTGAATCTCTTCCCACAGAAACGGAAAGTCGCGCGAGTAGTTGTAGATTGGCTCTTTGAAAATTTCTCCGTTGCTGACGGTAACGATCCGTCCCGTATATTGCCGAGCCATCACCCATGTGGCCGGATCGGCTTCGGTCTCGATCGATGGCGGCTGCCCCATCTCCAGGACCGTCGTTTGAAAGAAGTCCAGCGCGATCACTTCGCCGCGGACGTTGCCGATGATGATGCGATCGCCGATGCTGAAACTTTTACCGCGCAGAATGACGAAATAGCCGGCAATCGCAATAATGAAGTTCTGCAGCGCAAACGCCACACCGGCTCCAATTAACCCTGCGACCGTTGCTAAATGCGCGTTCGGCCCAACCCAAATAGAGATGAGCGCGACGAGAAAGAAGGCCGCCGTAATCAGGTTTACCGCCTGATGAAACCAGAACCGGAAGCGTTCCGCCCAAGTAAAGCGGCGAACTACACGTACGAGATAATGGAGCGCGTACCGTACGAGAACGACGAACGCCACGAGCGCGAGCGTTAGCAGAAGGCGGTGGGCGTTCACGCTGTTTACGCCGACGAGGGTTACGTCAAAAAACCTCACCGCAGAACGTTATACCCGGAACGTCACTCCCGCGAACTGCTTTTCATAATAGTTGCGATCGAAACGTGGCCGCGGAATATCCTTCCACCATGCGCTGTACATCGCGAGCCATTCGAAATTTTCAAAGATGTAGTCATTGCCTTCGATGCGGCGCCTGCGCAAGGTGAAATCGCGTACTTCATCCCACCGCTTGCGCAGAATTAAGCCGACTGCATCGACGATGAGCGATGGGTCGATGACGCGGCGGCGCGCTAAGCATGCCACAGTCTCGATAAACGACGCGACAGCGATGAAGTCGCGTTCGTCTTGTGAATGCGTGTATTTCAGCCGGATGTCGTCATCAGTCGGATACCGTGCGTTTACGTCGGCGAGCCGCTCAAAAATCAAGAGAATTCGCTCGTCGGTAATGCGCTCGATGGCCTCCAGAATTGCGGTTGCGTTGCGTTCGTGCTCCATTTGCCTTGCTTGACGCGCAAGCAAAGCGGTTGTGGCGACGAGCGCTAAAAATGCAATTCCGACGGAAAGAACTTCGGCAGAGACCATCTGCAGGCGCCTCCGTGTCGTGTCGGCGCTATCTTACCATGGCACCGATGAGCTGTTCGAGGGCCGCAAGTATCTGTGGCACATTCAAATGCGCTATGCAGGCGTAATCGGGGCATGTTTCTTTGCGTTCGCCCGGCCGGCACGGATACGTTGCGCGCACGACAGCGGTAGACTGACCTACCGGCGCCCAACGCTCGGGCGTATCGGTTTGAAAAGGAAAGATCCCGACGGTCGGACAGCCTACGGCAGCCGCGATATGCATCGACCCCGTTGTGATGCCGGCAAACCCAAGCGCACGTTGCGCGAGCGCGCCGAAGCCGCCCAGCGTTGTTTTTCCGGCAATCGAAATAGCGCCACTCTGCGCTGCTATGCGCGCGACGATCTCCGCGTCGGCGGGCGAACCGCTGAGCAGCACCTGTGCATCGAATTTTTCGTGTATTGCGCGTGATAAGGCGGCCCAGCCCTCTGTAGGCCAAATGCCGCGCTGCGGCGCGATTGCATTTGTCGCGTGCACGATTGCGAAACGCGAATCGAGCAAACTAAGCGACGCAAGCAACTCGTGCGCTTCGGTAACATCCTCCTGAGCCGGCACGAATGCGGGAGCGATTTCTGCAGTATCGCAGCCAATCGCGCGTGCGTAGTCCAGCAGTATTTGCGACCAGTGCGTAGTAACGTCGCCGAGTTCGCTGCGAACGATCACGCGATGCGTGAAGCGCCACGAATATAAGCGGCGCGCTTGCCCTACCCGAATGGGAATACGCGCAAGTTGCGGGATGCGCGCAGTGCGCGGCGTAGCCCACGTCACAATTGCGGCATCATAGCGCTCTGCCGCAAGAACGCTTGCGAGATCGGACTCCGGCTGCGATTCATCGGCGAGAACGCGATCGAGGCCGGGGACGCGCAACAAAGCATCGCGGTGTCCCGGCAACGTTAGCGCTTCGACGCGATCGTACTTCGTACGTAAGGCACGCGCGACGACCGTCGCCATCAATGAATCACCGACGCCGCCTCCGGCGCAGTAAAGCAGCGCTTTAGCCGGCACGGTCCAACGCGCGTTTTAATTCTACGGTATAGATTCCGTCAAGCAGTTGTGCGCGAGCGACATTGCGAACCGCAGGCGGAAAGCGTTCGTCGGTTGCAACGCCCGCAAGCCAGGGCAGCATCTTTTCCATGGCTGCGGCGCGCATCAGATTTATGCGATGCGCTCCGGTTGCCGAGCGTACGCGCCCGCTGCCGTTTTTCGCGACGAAGCGCACCGCCATGCGCGCCTTTTCCACCGCCTTTTGCAGCTCGGATTCAAGCGTTACGTCTTTCGGCGGTTTGATATGCCAAATGTACGCGTCCCAGGCGAACTTTCCACGCATACCGTGCTCGCGCAGGCGCACGCCGAGTTCCGTATCTTCCCATCCGTACAAGTGAAACTGTTCGTCGAATCCGCCGACCGCATCGAGTGCGGCTTTTGGCACAGAAACGTTGCACGTACAAAAAAACGCGCGGCTATAATTCGCCAATGTGGGTTTCGGACGTGCGTGGTAATCCACTACATTGATGATCGGTCCGCTCACCACGAGATTGCTTACCGTATGTGCAGCGTCGTGCGCGGCCAGGAATCCCGGCGGCGCATAAATGTCGTCGTCGCAGAACAACATCAGGTGGCCTTGAGCGACCGCAATTCCACGATTCCGCGCCGCCCCGCGGTTCGGACGCTCTTCGTAGACATACGTGATCTCGAAGAGCTGGTTGCTGCGCGCATGCTCGACGATCTGCGGCGTCGCATCCGCCGAACCGTTGTCGACGACGATCACTTCGAACGACGGCGCGCCGATTTGCTTGCCGAACGATTCCAGCGCCCGGTCGAGATACTCGGCGCGATCCTTTGTTGCAATGATAATCGATATTCGCATTTCTAACTTGCACCGGCTAACGAAAGCAGCGAACGCGCCATGCGTCCTGCCGCTCCAATGTGTTCGCGATAAAGCGCGGCGAGCGCCTGCGCGCGATCCTGTAACCACGCCGTATCGCCGAGCCGATCGAGTGCTATGCGCGCAATACGCCCCGGTGTCACGGTGCTATGCACTTCCTCGACAAGCATCGACTGTGCGTCGATGTTCGGCTGCGTATGATATTTATGGCGGCGTGCGTAAGCCATGACGGCTGCGCGCTTTAGCGGAATGCCGACCAGCGGAACGCGATCCAAATACTGCAGCGGACCGTTGATAGTTACGATTTCGGGCTTGTTGAACGGCGAAATGGCGATCGACGGCTTGCCGATCGCCGCAAGTTCGATGACTTTCGTGCCCGGAATGGTCACGATGACGCGCGCAGATTTAGCAGCAGCTAATGCGTTGCGCACGACCGGAAACCGTACGGCGCCGTCAATCGTCGAGAGCCAGGCGCGGCCGTCATCTTCGATAACCGTGCCGCGCTGCGCGAATACGCGCGGATCGCCGCCCGCCATCATTGCCGCGCGCACTTCCGTGAGCTTCGTGAACGGCGAGATGCCAAATGCGAGCGCAAGTGCCGGATCTTCGCGGCGCATTGCAAGCGCCGCTGTAAAGAACATGGGCAGCATTTGCTCCACTTCGTATCCTCGCGAACCAGGCATGAATAGGACACCCTCGTCCGGTGTTCCCGGTTCGGGCGGCGCGCTTGCTTCGATCAGCGCTCCGTCGATCGCGAGATTTCCCGTCGTCTCGATATGACTTTCCGGTACGCCCCACCGGTGCAATTGCGCGCGATTCGCGTCGTCCACCGCAAATGCACGCGCTGTCTGCAACGCATACCGTGGGCGCGAAAACTTGTAGCTCGTCAGTTTGCCACCGAAGCGTTTGTGAAGGCGGCCCGCGTGCATGAGATCGCCGCCGAGATACAGCACCTCGTCAACCGCATCCGGTAAACCACCGAAACGTGCGCCAAAGGCTACTTTCAAATACGTCTTCGGATCGTAGACGTGCGCCTGCGGGAACCACGATCGCACGAGTTCGGGCTCTTGTCCCGTTGCATAATCGTCCGGCACGTAAAACACATGCACCTCGGTTTGCGGCGCTTGTGTGTAGATCTCGCGCAAAAGCGGACGCAGCCACCCGGCCGTTTCGCCGGGGCCGTTGCACGTGATGGCGAGGCGCATTACGGACAGTACCGGCTGATGATGCGCGCGATCGTGTCGGTAGTGCTGGTGCCTTCGATGTGCGGTGCGAGTTTGATGACGCCGCCGTGGCTTAGGACGACGTCGCGTTCGGGCAGCTCATCCTCACGGTATTGCGAGCTTTTCACGTGAACGTCGGGCGCGATGCGATCGAGCAGCGTTTCAGGCGTGCGCTGTGAGAACCCGACGATCGCATCGATGCTGCGCAGTGCCGCAAGGACGCGCGCGCGCTCTTCAAATGGAACGATGGGCCGCTTCTCGCCTTTGATGCGGCGAACGGAGTCATCCGTGTTCAGGCCGAGAATGAGCGCATCGCCTTGCGACCGTGCCCACGCAAGATACGCGACGTGACCCGCATGCAGTACGTCGAAGACGCCGTTCGTGAAAACGACGCGCTTACCGTGCGCGCGCAATTCTTCGCGCCAGGCAACCGCGCCATCGGCATCCTGAAAAATCTGCGCAAAAAACGTTTCAGTGTGCATGTTCTACAAGCGCGATGATTTCATCCGCCGAAGCAGTGGCAGTACCCAATTTTTCGACCACGGCGCCTGCGGCGTAATTCGCCAGTTGCATCGCGAGCTCGATCGGCGCTCCCGCTGCGAGCGCGAGCGAGAGCACCGCTACGACGGTGTCGCCGGCGCCGCTGACGTCGAAAACGGTGCGCGCAACGGACGGTATATGCAAACGTTCGCCGTCGTGTCCGAAGAGCGACATTCCGTGTTCGCCGCGCGTGATCACAACGTAGCGGCATTGCAGCATCTCGAGGAGTTTCGCACCGGCGCGTTCCAGCGACGCATCGTCTCCGATCGCGATGCCGCTGGCTTGCGAAGCCTCATTCGCGTTGGGCGCGACGCACGTTACGCCACGAAACATGTGCAGATTCTGCGGTTTCGGATCTGCAATAACCAGCGGGCAGCCGGACGCGGCATCAACTAAATCGCGCGACAGTAACCCCTTTGCATAATCGCTAAGCACCACGGCGTCGGCATTCTTCGCAAACTCACGCACGATAACGCTCAGGCGCGCGCGGTCGCCATCATTCAATGGTTGCGTCGACTCCCAATCGGCGCGGACGACCTGCTGATTGTGCGCCACCACACGCGTTTTGCGCGTCGTCGGCCGATCGTCGATGCGAATCAAACCGTCGGCGGCAACACCTTCCGCATTTAAAATGTCCGCGACGTAATGCGCGAACGCGTCCGTCCCGATCGCCGCCGCAAAACTGACGTGCGCGTCAAGCGCGCGCAAGTTATTGGCAACGTTGCCGGCCCCCCCGAGCGTAAACGAGTGATCAGTTACGGCGACAACGGGAACCGGTGCCTCCGGCGAAATACGCGTGACTGTACCCCAAATCCATTCGTCGACCATGACGTCGCCGACGACGAGAATACGGCGTTCGCGCATCCGTTCGAAGAGTGCGCGCGCATCCGGCGGCGCAAGTGTTTGCATACTCATGGCTATTGTTCGAAGATGATGCGCTGTTCGACGAGATCGCAGATAATGTGCGCCATCGTCTGATGCACTTCCTGAACGATCGCGGAGTAGCCATCGGGCCCAAGCAGCACGAGATCCGCGATCTCGCTCACGGTTCCACCGCCGTTTCCGGTAAACGCAACTGTCACTGCACCCCGACGGCGGCCTTCTTCTAACGCAAGCACGATGTTCTTCGACGTGCCGCTGGTGGTCAGGCCGACGAGTACGTCGCCCGGTTGCACGAACGCCTCGACTTGACGGCGGAAAATGTGGTCGTAGCCGTAATCGTTTCCGACCGCCGTAATCGTCGAGGTGTTTACCGTGAGCGCTTCACTCGCAAGGCCGGGCCGTTCGCGCAGAAAGCGCCCGCTGAGCTCCGCCGCCATATGCTGCGCTTCAGCCGCACTTCCGCCGTTGCCCATCCACAAAATCTTGTTGCCGCGGCGCAGCGCCTTTACCATCGCATCCGCGATAGCTTCGCATTGCTCGCGATAATGCGGTGCGTCGTAAATGCCGTCGCGATCGGCGAGCAGCTCGTCAAAGCCGCGCCGTCCTTTAACGTCTACGGTTCTATCCAAAACATCTCCTGACCCAGAGACACCAATTCCCCGTTCTCAGGAATAATGCGCGTCACCACGCCGGCGTAGTCGCTGGTAATCTCGTTAAACAGCTTCATCGCTTCAAGGATGCACAGCACTTGGCCAACCTCCACGCGATCGCCAACTTTCACGAAGGGTTCGGCATCGGGCGCCGGAGATTGATAGAACACGCCGACCAGCGGCGCGGTCACCTTCTTCACATTAGCAGGGGCAACGGGGGCCCCGGCACCTGCAGTTGCCATCGCTGCGGGTTGCGCCGCGGGCATCCCGGCGGCGCCCATCGGCAGCACTGAAATGCCGCTCTCGCGCCGCACCAATTCGAAGATCTTATCGCCGACCTTGACTTTTAGCGCATCGAGGTCATGCTCGTGCATGATCTCGAGGAGCTCTTTGAGGGTCTGGGTTTCGCTGGCGGCGCCATTCCTTTCCATTCTAACGGCGCTCCGCTCCAAGCTCCGCGCCCCCCACTTCGTGGGGCCCCCAAACCATGGCGCGCGTAAATGTGCTGCTGATACGAGCGCTCCCCTGGGGCGCGCCAAAATGTTGTTTCATCACTGCAATGTTTCCACAAGCTGGGGGACTAGGTCATTTCCGAGCGGGACCCGGCGTTCGGTGCGTTCGGCGAGATCGCGCAGGGTCGCTTCGCCCGCTTGTAGTTCGTCGCTGCCGAGGATCAGCGCGTAGCGCGCGTTGTTGCGGTCGGCGATCTTCAATTGTGCGAGCAGTTTACGGTCCTCGTAATCGATAAAGATCGGAACGCCGAGCGAGTAGCGCAGCAGCGCAGCGAGCGTAACCAAAATATCGTGCGCTTGCGGACCTAGGCCGATGATTTGAATGCCGTTGCGTTGTTCTTCAGCACTCACCCGCGCCGCCTCAATGGTCATCAACAAGCGCTCCAACCCGAGCCCAAACCCCACCGCCGGCACGTCGGGACCGCCAAGCGATTTAATGAGATCGTCGTAGCGTCCGCCTGCGCACACCGTGCTCTGCGCACCCAGCGCATCCGAGGTGAACTCGAAGACCGTGCGAGTGTAATAATCCAACCCGCGCACGATGCGCGGATTGATCACGTAGGGCACCGCCGTTTGATTGAGATACCGCTTTACCGCCTCAAAGTGCTCGCGGCACGGCTCGCAGAGATACTCTTCAAATGAAGGCGCCGAGTCGAGAAACGGCTGATCTTCGGGCGCTTTACTGTCAAGCAGCCGAAGCGGATTGCGTTCAAGGCGGCGCTGTGAATCCGCGCTCAGCTCGCTTAAGTGCGGGCGGAAATGCGCAAGGAGCGCTTCGCGATACCGCGGACGGCACACCTCATCGCCGATCGAATTCAAATTCAACGTAACGTTCAAGCCGTACGAACGAAACAAATGCATGGCGAGGGCCATCACTTCAACGTCCGCTTCCGGGCCTTTGAAGCCGATGCACTCAATGCCGAATTGATGTGCTTGGCGGTAGCGTCCGGCTTGCGGCCGTTCGTACCGGAAGATCGGTCCGATGTAATACAGGCGCTGGTTTCCGGATTGCAGCAAATTGTGCTGCAGCACGGCGCGCATAACCGGCGCGGTCCATTCCGGACGGAGCGTCATGCTGCGATCGCCCTTGTCCTGAAACGTGTACATTTCTTTCTCGACGATGTCGGTCGTCTCGCCCACCCCGCGCACGAACAGCTCCGTGGATTCGAAGAGCGGGGTGCGGATTTCGCCGTAGCCGTAGCGGCGCGCCAGCGAATGAATCCGCGACTCGAGCTCTTGCCAGCGCCCGGTTTGCGGCGGAAAGAAATCTTGCGTCCCTCGTGGCGCGGTGATCTTCGAAGCCATGGCCCGGGGAGGTTTTGAGCGCGGCTAGAGGGGACCTTCGCGACATGAAACGTCGTGCCGCCGTCCTTTACGCCGCGGTTGCGGCCCTCATGTTGCTTCCTGCGCTCGGCGGTGCCGTCGCGCCGACGGCGCCGCAATCCGTGGACGGGCTGCTGCGGCAGCACATCAAACACGTCTTCATTATTTATCAGGAGAACCGCTCGTTCGATAGCGAGTTCGGAACGTTTCCGGGCGCTGAGGGCGTATGGTCGCCGTCCGCACGATCGCACGGCTTTAGGCAAGTCGATCCCGTGACGCTGCGCCGCGTCACGCCGTTCCGCCTCACGGATCCCGACGTCTACTACGAAAACAACGCGCGTAAAGTGCAGCTTCGCGCTTTTGACGCCGGAAAGATGGACCGGTTCGTTGCCGCGCAAGGCGCTGCAATTCTGCAATACGTGCCGAATGCGACACCCTCGCAACGTTTCTCCGTCGGCGCGGAAGCGATGTATCATATCGACTGCGATACGATTCCGTATTTGTGGGCGTATGCAAAACGCTTCACGCTCTTCGATAATTTCTACCAAGCGCTGCGAGGCCCGTCGACGCCAAGCAACATCGAGATCGTCGCGGCGCAAAACGGTCTTACGCAATATGCACGGCATGCGAGGGATCGCGGTAAAGTGGGACACATCGGCGATCCGATTTTTGCCGATGACGATCCGGCATTCGGTCCATACAATCCCTCGCAACTTCCGAAGCTCAAGCAAATCAATCAAACATATGCCAACGTTTTGCTCACCGCACAGCGCCGGGCCGTTTCCAAGGTGACGGCGGACACGGACGATGTCCGCGAAGATAAAACGGTCATCGCAAAGTTGAACGGCGCCGCTATTCCGTGGCGCTGGTATGAAGAGGGCTACGGCGGTACGCAGCACGTCGGTTTGGTGGCGCATCACGTCGCGCCCCAATATTTCGGTTACGTTGTGAAGAACCACAGCATGGTCTCAAACGTGCGCGACATCACTGCATTTTACGGTGACGTTGCTGCGGGACGGCTTCCGGATCGGGGCCTGTTCTACTTGAAAGGCGGCTCGCACAATACACTCGGACTGCGGCCCGCAAACAGAGATCCGTACGTTCAGAAAAATTATCTCGGCGACGACGATCATCCCGGCTACACGGACTCACAGATCTCCGAGGCATTCGTTGCATCGCTCGTCTCGGCTATCGCGAAGAGCAAGTATTGGAAAGACTCCGCAATCGTCATTACCTGGGATGACCTGGGCGGCTATTGGGACCACGTTCCCCCGCACAATTTTGAAACGTGCCCGGACGGGCATCCATGCGGGGACGGTGCACGCGTTCCGGCAATCGTTATCTCACCGTATGCCAAGACCGCAGCGATCGTTCACGATTTCAACGATCAAGATTCGGTGATTAAATTTATCGAAACGGTATTCGACTTACCGGCGCTCGCATCGCTGCCGGATGAAAAGCGGTATCTGCCGCTGGGCCCGCGCGACGGCAACGCGCTGCTTTCGAACTTGCGCGGCGCGTTCGACATCGATCGTCTCACCGGCAAACGTCCTGCGCTTTCTGCAGCGGGCGCAATCTTCGGCGACAAAACAATTCATACGATTCCCGCGCCAATGTCGTGCAAATCGCTCGGCATAACACCGGTTCCACCGCCGGTGGGCATCAGCGACAAACCGCCCGCGGGGTTTAATCCGCGCCCATTTGAAACGCCCGCGGCGGTGCGCTAAGGCACGACAGCCTTCGGCTGCGCGAAGTAATCGATCCCGGCCCGCTGCAAAATCCGCTTGCCGCCGCCGGAGATCATGAACTCTGCAAACGCTTTGGCTTGCGAGGGATGCGGCGCGTCTTTCATGATCGCAAGCGTGTACGTAATCTTATCGCTGAGCGAAGCCTTGCCGGGCAACGGTGTGAAATGTAGTCCGCGCGCGATTGCTTCCGTGCGATAGAAGAATCCGGCGTCAGCCTCACCCAGCTCTACACGCGTAAGCAGATTTTCTTCGGGAAACACCTGCGCCGCATTGTTGTCGTCGCCTAAAATGTTGCGTTCGCGCGCGTCGCCCGCAAGCATTTTCATCGCTTGTACGGTGTAAGCGCCTTTCGGATCCAGGGCCGGATCCGTGCGTCCAATCTTCAAACCGGGTGTTGCAAGCGCATCCAACACCGCTGTCTTACCGGTCGACATCCCGGCAAATAGCGAGGCGTACCTCGACTTATCCGACCATCCTATTCCAAGACTGGTCCCCGCGAACGTCGTCGCAGTCGCAACTTTTGTTCCCAAACTCGAAACGAGCGCCGGGTTCACGCTAATAAATACGTCCGGTGATTTCGTTCCCGCCGCAATCAGATTCGCAAGCGCTTTGCTTCCGCCGGGCTGACCTTGGAAGTCGATGCCTTGCGCGCGCAACGCTTGTTTTATCGGGCCTTCCATTTGCGTTACGAGCGAACCGGCATACAAAACGGTAACCACACCCGAGGGCCGTGCGAAAACCGGTATAGCCGCGAGCAGCATAAGGATCGCAAGTACGGCGAATTTTTTACTCAATGGCCCTCCAAAGGGGCATCATGCTAGCCATTCACCCCACTTCGAGTGATTGTACCACGTGGTGACGGCAGTGCTGGTAACATCAGCGGCGACGTTGATCGAAAGCGTGCCGTTCATTCTTGCCGGAATGGTACTGCAACAGGTTCCTTTCCGGTGGAACGCGCGACTGGTGCCGTACCTGGGATGCGGGTGTGGGGCCGGCCCGTCTGCGCGTTCGATCCCCGCAGCGATCGCAACGTGGATTGTCTTCGGACCCATCGTTGCGGCGCTGCGGGTGTGCGCAGCTACGGCGGTCGATTGCGTTTACCGAAAGCGGCTTCACTGCAGCCACTCCGAAAGCGGCATGCTCGTACAATTAGGATTGGTCGCACCGGTAGCGTTGCTTGGGTCCGCGTTTTCACAATTAGGCCCCGCGCTTTTCGCGGCACATAACGCAATGCCGGTAACGTTCGCAAGCGGTGCGATTCTTGGCTTCGTACTCGCGCCGTGCGGCTTAGGCGCAGTCGGGTTTGCCGCTGCACTGCGCGGGGTCGCACCGGCCGCTGCTACCGCGTTTCTTTGCACAGCCGGCATATTCGATCTTCGAACGTGGCTGCGCTTGAAACGAGTCGAGGTGCGACATGACGCGCTCGCCTATGCGCTCGCGGGCGTCGCGTGTGCAATTGTCGCGGCGCGCAACGGAGGCGATCTCGTCCATCCAAAAATTGCGCTTGCACTGTGGCCTTGCGCCGTTGCGTGTATCATTCAAGCGTACATTTATCGAGGCGAGGCGAATGCAAAGGCAAGAATTGCTCCGCTTATAATGCTCGCAGGTGCAGTTCTCGCCGCACCTCCGCCGGAGTATCACGCAACCGAAACGACGCTCGCGGATGCCTTTGCGGGCGAGCGCCTCGATTTTACCGGAGTACTGACGCGCACGGGCGATGCTGCAACACTCGTGCGCTACGCGATTACCTGTTGTCGCGCCGATGCCGCGCCAATCGTGATTCGCCTCGAACACAATCCGCGATCGGCTTTGCATGGCTGGATGCGAGCCGGCGGAGTGCTTGTTGCAACGCAAGACGGTCTGCGTTTACGCGTCGAGACGCTACAACCAATCGCTGCGCCCGCCGACCCGTTCGTGTATCGTTAACGCTTCGGCAGGATCACGACGGTAAAAACAATCGGCTGTTTCATATCCGGCGGCGGTGAAGGCAATGCGCCCTGCGTGCTTGCCGTTAGCGTAACGGTTACTGTCGCAGGTTTCGAGGCGTTGTACACGCCTTGCACGCCGCGAATATACATTACACCGGCGTGACGCACGAGCGCGGACGGATCCGACATTTGCACGGACCACAGATACGGGTCGTGCATCGCTACTGTCACGTCGTCGCCGACGTGCACGACAATCGCCCGGCCGTCTTCGGCTCGTGACAGTACGAAATCGACCTCTGCAAGTTGCCGGTCAATGACGTCGAGCATCTCGGGCGTTTTCGCCGCCGCGAGCTGCGCGCGCAGCAACGGCTCCTGTCCCGGTGCGAGTAAATGATTCTCCGCATCCGTTGCGATGCGTTGCGTCAAACGCGCCACGCGATCGCCGAACGCTTGTGAAACGATCGCGGGCGGCGGCGTTGGAATCATGATAGACTTTCCGTGCGGCGCGGCTCGAGCAACTCCACCGGGATGCCATTCGGATCTTCCACGAATGCAATCGCGCGCGTACCGCCTGGGGACTTATACACGTCTTTAAGAATCTTCACGCCTTTTGCACGCAAGCCGTCGACATATTCCTTCAGATCGCCCTCGACTTCCAAAGCCAAATGCTCGTAGCGGTTTCCGATCTGGTACGGCGGGTGCTCCTCGAGGTCGTACACGAGTTCGATGTACGCGTTCCAATCGTTGCCCACAAACGCCATATCGGCGTTACCCGGATAATGGTACGGCCCGTCCAAGAGACGCATTCCGAGTTTCTCCGTGTAGAAGTCGATCGTTTCTTTCATGTCGTTCACGAAAATCGACGTATGCAAAAAGCGCGGCATGGCGCTAGTATACCCCAGGTCTCCGTCCATTACGTTGTTGAAACGAAGGCCGACCGTACTTCGTTCCTAGGTCAGCAAAACGACCGGAGGAGTTTGATGACGCTGCTTCGCTCTTTTCTCTCGGCGCTTTTTATTGCTGCGCTTCTGCCGATTGCGGGAGCACCCGCCGCTGAACCATCTCTGGGACTACACTTATCGCCCTGTACGCAAGGGCATTCCAAAGTCCCGGCCATGTGCGGAACGTTCGGCGTTTATGAGAATCGAGCGCAGCACGCCGGCCGCATTATACCGCTGTACGTCATCGTTCTGAAGGCAAAGCACCCGACGCATCGCGCGATCGCGTTTATCGCGGGCGGTCCGGGCGAGAGTACAACGCCCTTTGCTCAATATATCGCCGATGCTGCATTCGAACCGGCGCTCTCGAAGCTGCGCGACAGCTACGACATTTTGTTCGCGGACGATCGCGGTATGGGTCAGTCCAATCCCTTCGATTGTCAATTTGCCCCGCCGGGCGATCCCGCCGCGTATTTTCGCCAGTTATGGCCCGATCAGCTGGTATCAGCGTGCCGCGCAAAAAGCTCGGCAACGCACGATCTCAGCCAGTACAACACCGACAATACCGTTGACGATTTAGACGAACTGCGCGCCGCGCTCGGGTATCCGAAGCTGGTACTTTATGCCGGGTCGTACGGAACCACGTTTTCACTGGTTTACATGCGCAGACACTCCGAGAACGTGGAAAGCGCCTTTCTTTTCAGCGTCGCGCCGCCGGGCTTCTTGCCGCTGCCGGGAGCACCGGACGGTGCACAAACCGCGCTGAACGAACTCGCAGCCAACTGCCGTCAAGATGCGGCGTGCCGCCGCAATTTCCCGAACTTCCCGAATCACTTCAGAGCCGTATTGCACCGTTTCGATACCGGAGCGATCCCGGTCCCAGCCAAAAACCTCGTGACAAAACGGATGGAAACCGTGGGACTCTCAAAAGAAGTCTTCGTCGATCAACTGCGTCACGTCTTATATGCGCCGGAAGTCGCGAGGTACATTCCGTACATTATCGAGCGCGCGTACCGGCGCGATTATGCTCCGCTGGGAGCAATGATCGTACCGGCGGCGCAACTGTTTTCAAACGATCTGAACGCGCCGGCGAATCTCTCATATACGTGTGCCGATTGGATGCCGTTTTTGGATCCGAAGCAAATGCAGTGGGCCGTGCAGCATTCGTTCGCGGGTATACTTCGCATTCGCGCACAGCAGCGCGCGTGCGCAATTTGGAACGTTCCCGCAATGCCGCCGAGCTTTAACGAGCCGGTCCAGAGCGACATCCCCGTGCTGATGGTTTCCTCATCCAACGACCCCGGCACACCGGCGCGATACGGTGAAGAGGCGTTGCGGTATCTTCCGAACGGACGCGAAGTGCTGGTACGAGGCGGCGGACATTCCGTGGTAATACCGTGCACGGATAACCTCGCATTTCAATTTGTGCGCGCCGGGTCGGCGAAGGGCCTCAATGTCAATCAATGCCGTAACGGCTACAAGTTCCCCCCGTTTGCTACGTCGATGAAAGGCTGGCCTTCAGTATGAACGTTAGCGCATCGCTTGACTAAAGCTGGGCCACGCTGAGGGATCGGTAAGCGCGGGTAGCGGCGATTCGTCTTTATCCAGCGAGGCCATATCCCAGTCGCCGTTTACGTACATCATCGTGCCCGTTGCGGGGCTTTGAATGGGCGCCAAAATGACGCTATGCGCCCGCAGATACGGATCGTTTGCCCACGCAGCCGGTGCACTTGCCTTCCATTCAAACGTTACGGTAAACACGCGATGCATACGTCGACCGTAGCGTTCCAGATGCTCCGCACCCTTAGAAACAATCTTTACAGGCACAACCGTGGAGTAGCACAAGTACCGTACGCGGTCGGGATTGTTCCGATATAAATTTGCCTCGTAAAAATAGTGCGAGGCTTCAAATGTCATGTAGTAGCGCCGCCCGTTAGGCGACGGTCGACGAACCAGCAACCCTTTGCCGACGAGACGGTCCAAAACGTTCAGGATGATGGCCACGTCCGGACGGTGCATCTCATCGTTATGCACGCTGCCGATCCACATTGCGTCGAGCCACTCTGCGTAGTTTTGCAGCCCGATTGAGCGGCCCGGATAGTAGGATTTCAGGACGCGGACCGGTGCCCAGCCGAGCGGAAGGCACTCGTGGTATTGCGAGGCGAGATCCATCTTTAGAGTGTCGAGCAAATGCCGATCGGCCGCGTCTTGTGGTGACGCGCAGGCGGTGAAGAGCAGCGTTGCTAAGGCGAACGCCGTTATGCGAAGAGGTATGATTGCCACGCCCATGCCGGTGTAGCGCTTATGGTTTCCTCGATGTGACTAATGCAAAAAATACCGGTGAGTCGAAAACACCAGCGATACGCCGAGGTTGTCCGCCGCCGCAATAACTTCGGCATCGCGAACCGAGCCTTCAGGTGCGATAATCGCGGTACAGCCGGCATGCGCGGCCTCTTCGAGGCCGTCGGGAAATGGGAAGAATCCGTCGCTCGCGCAAGCTGCGCCGATCGCATTATCTCCGGCGCGTTCGCCCGCGATTTTTACGGCGCTCACGCGATTGGTTTGTCCCGCGCAGATGCCGCGCGTCACGCCGCCCTTCACAATCACGACGCCATTGCTCTTCACATGACGTACAACGTCCCATGCGAACGCGAGATCGTGCCACTCCTGAGCAAGCGGCTGCCGTTTGCTGACGACGCGCCACGTCTCGGGCTTGTATGAGCGGTCCTCTTCCTCGGCGAGAACGCCGCCTAACGCGCTGCGCAGTTGCAGTTCCCGCTGCAATTCGTCGGGCAACGAGCCGTCGAAGCGCATGATGCGCAAATTCTTTTTTTTCTTGAGCAGCGCGAGGGCGTCGTCGTGAAAGACGGGCGCCGCGACGATTTCCAAAAAGAATGCGGAGAGTGCTTGCGCGGCTTCGAGATCGATCGGTGCATCGACCGCGATGATGCCGCCGAATGCCGACACCGGATCGGCGTCAAGCGCGTCGCGCACCGCTTTCGCTGCCGCGGAGCGCTGCGCAACGCCGCAAGGCACTGTGTGTTTCACAATCGCGGCGCGTACGAACCGTTCGCGCTCGGAGCCGATGTTCGCACCGAGCGGTGCGCGCGACAATAACCGCAGCGTCGCATCGAGATCGAGCAAATTGTTGTATGAAAGTTCCTTGCCGTGAAGCTGCTCCGGCAAACGCTCGCGTCCGTCGACGTAGAAGGCCGCCCGCATCTGCGGATTTTCACCGTAGCGCAGCGGCTGGGCAAGCGGCATCGTCAGCGTCAGCGCACCGGGCAACTCGCTCGGCATAACCGCGCCTTCCGCGGCAAGATAATGCGCGATTGCAGCATCGTATTCGGCGGTGCGCTCGAACGCCGCAACCGCGAGCCGGCGGCGCGCGTTTTCATCCAAACCGCCGGACGGCAGCGCGCTCAAAAACGGCTCGTACTGCGACGGGTGCGTGAGAACGCTAACGCTGGAAAAGTTTTTCGCCGCCGCACGCAGCAGCGAAACGCCGCCGATATCGATTTGCTCTATTGCTTCGGGAAGCGTCGTGGCTTCTTTCGCGACGGTCGCCTCGAATGGATAGAGATTCACGACAACGTACCGCAGATCGTGAATTGCGTATACGCGCGCCTGATCGCGATGCGCCGCATTATTGCGATCGTACAGAATCGCGCCGAAGACTTTGGGGTGCAGCGTTTTGACGCGGCCGTCAAAAAGCGGCGGGAAGCCGGTCAGTTCTTCGACGTCGCGTGTTGGAACGCCGTACTTTGCAAGATACTCGCGGGTTCCGCCGGTAGCGTAGATGTGCACGCCTCGCGCGGCGAGCGCTTTGGCGACTTCTTCGGCACCGGTTTTATCGGAAAGCGAAAAGAGGGCCGCTTCAGGCAATCGCAGGCTCCGGTTCGCGCGCGCGCTCGGTGAGTTCCGCGGAAATCAGCGAGCTGATGCCGGCCTCGCCCATCGTTACGCCGTACATGCGATCCGCAAGTTCCATCGTTTGCTTGTTGTGCGTAACGATGATCATCTGCGAATCGGTCGCAAGCTCGCGCACCATGCGCGAGAAGCGCTCGACGTTCGCGTCGTCCAGAGCCGCGTCGACCTCGTCGAGCAGATAGAACGGCGACGGACGCACTTTAATCAGCGCAAAGATGAGCGCTGCGGCGGTCATCGCGCGCTCGCCGCCCGAAAGCGACGGCAACGGCATGAGTTTCTTGCCGGGCGGCTGCACCGAGATTTCGATGCCCGTTTCCGACAGATTCTCCGGATTGGTCTGCCACATTTTGGCTTGCCCGCCGGGGAACAGACGCGCGTACATCTCGGTGAACGCTTCCGCGACTTGATCGAAAGTCTCGTTAAATTTCGCCTGCGTCTGCTGCTCGATCTCGCGAATCGATTGTAACAGCGTCTCGCGCGCCTTCGAGAGATCCTCGAGCTGTTCGCGCAAGAATTGCTCGCGCTGCGCGAGCTCTTCGCGATCCGCTTCCGCGTTCAGATTGACGTTCGAAAGGCGCGCCAGCTCCTCGCGTAGACGCGGCAGATCGTCCGCAACGGTGTCGGGCTCTTCTTTGTAGCGGTCTTCGACGTCCCGGCATTCTTCGTCGGTCGCCGGATTCTGCGCAAACTGCGAGACGAGCATCCCCAGTTCGGCTTCGATTTCGGCAAGGCGCGTGCGATGACGCTCTCCGCCGGCCTGCGCGTCACGCTCTTCGATTTCCGCCGTGCGCATTTCACCCTCGAGACGCGTAACTTGATCCGAAAGTTGCTCGCGCTCTTTGCGCGCAGCATCGAAATTCGCGTCCGCCTGCGCGACGCGCGTGCGCAGCTCATCGAGCTGCGCCGAAGCGCGTTCGATCTGCTGCGAGAGGCTGCCGATTTCCGAAAGCATCTGCTCCCGTGCAAGCCGCGAGCGCTCCGCGTCTTGATCGATGATGCCGAGCCGGGCCTTCGCGCCGTCGCGCTCCGCGGAAAGTGCGGCAAAGCGCTCGCGCAGATCTCCGGCAAGCTGCGACGCCTGGCTTTGCACCGCTTCCGCTTGCGCGATCCGCTCGCGCGCCTGCGCAAGTTCGTGTTCGAGACGCACGCGGTCGGCGTCACTCTGCATTTCTTCGGGTTGGGCGCTTTCGAGTTCGCGCTCGCGTTCGCGCGCCTGCGCCACTTTGGTTTGGAACTCTTCGACGCGCGCACGCGCGGCGTGCAGTTCGTGCTGCAAGCGTTCGGCTTCGGCCGAGACGTTGGCCATCTCGGCGCGCAGTTCGGTCAGCGAAAGCTCGACGCGGCCGAGCCGCGCTTTTGCTTCATCGCGCTGCGCCACGGATTCTTCGTTGAAGCGCGTGCTCTCGTGTACCTTCGCCTCCAGATCGGCAAGGCGCGCGCGCATTTCCGCAAGCTGCTCGCGGAGCGTCTGCGCCTGGACGCGGCGTGAGAGAATTGATTTCTCGCGTTGATACCGCCCGCCGGTTATCGCGCCGCCGCCGGCGATTTGCTCGCCGGAGAGCGTTACGATGGTGTCGCGCAAACCGCGGTTACGTGCGAGATAGATGCCGGTCTGCAGCGTATCCACGACGAGCACGTTGCCGACGAGGAACTTCACGATGCTCTCGTATTGCGGCTGCGTGCGAATGAGCGTGTGCGCGTAGCCGATGACACCGTTCACGCTGCGCAAATCGGGGGTCAGGTCTTTGCCCGGACGGTTCTGAAGCGTATCGAGCGGCAAAAACGTCGCGCGACCCATCTCTTTGCGATTGAGATAGTCGATGGCACGTTCCGCATCTTCCGACGTGCTCGTGATGATGTTCGAAAGACGGGCGCCGAACGCAATATCCATCGCGCGCGCGTACTGTTCGTCGGTCGTTATCAGGTTCGAGACGATGCCTTCGATGCCGTGCAGTTCCCCGCGCTGCCACGCTTCAACAACCGCGCGCGTCCCTGGGACGTGGCCTTCGAGCGAATTCTCGAGTTCCTCGATCGTGTGCAGGCGCGACTCGGCTGCGGCAACTTCGCTCGAATACTCGCGGTGCGCGGTTAGCGCGTGCGCGACATCCGTCTGCGCTTGTGCAACGGCGTGTTCGGCGTCTTCGACGCGGCCTCGCGCATCGACGAGTTGTGTCTCCAAATGCTGGAGCTGGCGCTCGCGCTCGGTGAACTTGTGCGTTGCCGCGCCCGCTTGGATTTCGAACTGCTCGCAACGCACGCGAGCGGCTGCGGTCTCGTGTTCCAAACGCTCAGCTTCCGCGCGCGCGTTTTCGCCTTGCACCCGCCGCTCGGCCTTACGCGTCGCCAGCGCCGTTGCTGCGGCTTCAACTTCGCGAAGTTGCGTGAAGATCGCATCCAGCTCCCCACGCGCGTGCGATAGCGCACTCTGCGCTTGCAGTTCACGCTCGCGCGCTGCTTCCAACTCGCCTTGCAGCGGCGCAATGCGCGCTTCGAGATCGCCAATCGAAGCTTCCAGCGTTTCGCGCTCGTGCTGCACGCGCGCGACGTCTTCCGAGGTCTGCGTGTTCTGCGCTTCGAGCGTTTCGCGGCGTGCAAGCGCCGCTGCGTAATCGGCTTCCAACCGCGCCAGTTCTGCGCGCAACTGTTGGCTTTGCGTGCGATGCTCTTCGAGCGCCAGTTCGTGCTGATACGCGCGTGTGCGGGCTTCCGCTAATTGCGCGCCGAGCGACGCCGCGCGCGCGGCTGCGGCGCTGCGCAACTCTTCGTTGCGCTCCAGCTCGACCTTCAGCGTCTCGCGTTCTTCGCGGCGCGATGCACTCGCGCGAATGTATGAGAGAATCTCGAGATCGCGTACGCGTCCGCTTACTTTACGGTAGCGTTTGGCGCGGCGTACTTGCGTGTCGAGTTCAGGAATGCGCCGTTCCAGTTCCGCAATCAAATCGTTGATACGGATGGCGTTCTGTTCGGTCTGCTCGAGACGCCGCATCGATTCGTTTTTGCGCGCCAAGAATTTGTTGATGCCGGCCGTTTCTTCGAAGAGCGCGCGGCGATCTTGCGGTTTGCTTGTGAGAATCGAATCGATCTGGCCTTGCGAAACGATCGAGTACGATCCCGGCCCAAGTCCCGTCCCCATCAGCAGATCGAGAATATCGCGCAGACGGCACTGATTGCGGTTGATATAATACTCGATTTCACCGGCCCGATAGGCACGGCGCGTAATCTCGACTTCGGTAAAATCGATTGGAAGCTTGCGATCGCTGTTGTCAAACGTAACCGACACTTCCGCAAGGCCCAGCGGCTTGCGCTTCTCGTTGCCGGCGAAGATGACGTCTTCCATCTTGCCCGAGCGCAGGCTCTTGCTGCTCTGCTCGCCGAGCACCCAACGGAACGCATCGATCAAATTCGATTTTCCCGAACCGTTCGGACCGACGATCGCGGTAATGCCGCCGCCGAATTCCAGCGTCGTCGGCTCAGCGAAAGTTTTGAATCCAAAGGTTTTGATCTGCTTAAGTTTCACGAAAAGCGTCCCTGGAGGGTGTGTAGTGCTTGGGCGGCGGCCTGTTGTTGCGCGGCCTTCTTCGACGGCCCGGTTCCCGTTCCGAGCGTCTCTCCGTTAATGGTAACCACAGAGGTGAAGGTGCGCTGATGCGGCGGTCCTTCGGCGTGCTCCTTGTAAGTCGGCGTACAAGCCAGATGCGCCTGCGTGAGTTCCTGCAGCTGCGTCTTCGCGTCAGCCATCGCGGCGGATTCGTGGTCGACGCTTGCGATGTGCTCGCGCTCCACGAAACCTCGCGAGGCTTCGAAGCCGTGCGCCAGAAACAGCGCCGCGACGAACGCCTCGAATGCGTCGGCCAGAATTGAGGTACGCTCGCTGCCTCCGTGCGCGCGTTCGCCCGCACCGAGCTGCACCAGATCCGCGAATCCCAGGCGTTTTGCCGTCTTCGCAATCGCCGAATCGCTGACGATCGCGGCTTTGCGCTTGGCGAGCACGCCCTCTTTTTCTGCAGGATAGGTTTCATACAACCAGCGCGCGGCTGCAAGTCCGAGGACGGAATCGCCCAAAAACTCGAGCCGCTCATTCGAAACGATCTGCTGCTCTTTTGCGGCACTCTCATGCACGAAGGCTTGTTCGAAGCTTTCCAGCGTATCGCCGGGAACGTCCGCAAGTTGCAGCAGCGCGCGCAACCGCCGGCGCCGCTGTTCGCCTGCCATTACGCGCTGACCGCGCTCAATGGCAGGCTCGTTTTAACAGGCGCTCCGCTAAAGCTGCGCGCCCCCCGCACTCCTGAGCCCGTCGAAGGAGCGCGGGGTCCCCCATTACTCATTAGCGATGGCTATCTCAACTTATTAGCGATGGCTATCTCACCTTACCGAAGACCAAAACGCTGTTGTGGCCGCCGAAACCGAACGAGTTTGAAAGGGCAACGTTCACCGGCGCTTTGCGCGCAACGTTCGGAACGTAATCGAGCTCGCATTCCGGATCGGGATTTTCGTAATTGATCGTCGGCGGCATGACGTCGTTGTGCACGGCGAGCACCGTCGCAACGCCTTCGATTCCGCCGGCGGCACCAAGTGCGTGGCCGTGCATCGATTTCGTCGAGCTCACCGCAACGTTCGTTTCCGCGCCGAGCACACGTTGAATTGCCTGCGACTCCGCCGTATCGCCGAGCGGCGTCGACGTGCCGTGCGCGTTGATGTAATCCACTTGCTGCGGACGCACGCCCGTGCGTTTCAGCGCGCGATTGAGCGCGAGCTCCACGCCTTGACTCTCCGGATCCGGCGCGACGATGTTGTACGCGTCGCCCGACTGACCGTAGCCATAGAGTTCGCAGTAAATCTTCGCGCCGCGCGCTTTCGCGTGTTCGTATTCCTCGAGAACGAGAATTCCCGCGCCTTCACCGAGCACGAAGCCGTCGCGTTCTTTGTCGAACGGACGGCTCGCCCGCGCAGGATCGTCGTTGCGCGTCGACATCGCCTTCATCGAGCAGAAACCGCCGACGGCCAGCGGCGCAATCGTCGCTTCGCTTCCGCCGGCAAGCATCATCGGCGCTTCGCCGTTGGCAATATAATTGTAGGCGGTCACGATTGCGTCGTTGCCGCTGGCACACGCGCTCGAGACCGCAAACGTCGGTCCGCGAAGATTGTATTGCATCGAGATGTGCGCGGCGCCCGCGTTGGCCATCAGCATCGGAATGAAGAACGGCGTGACCTTCGACCACGTACCGTCTTTATTGGCTTTTTCCGAGCTGTTCCAAAACGTGAGGATGCCGCCGATTCCCGTCGCGATGATCGCGCCCGAGTCGCGCCAGAGCTCGCCGTCGCCTTCGGGAAACTTCGCATCTTCGATCGCCTCTTTCGCTGCGACGAGGGAAAATTGCGAGAAACGATCCATCCGCTTCGCTTCGCGTTTGCCGATCAGCGCTTCCGGATCGAAATCTTTCACTTCGGCGGCAAAGCGCGTCGTGAACAGCGAGGCGTCGAAGGCAGTGATAGGCCCCACGCCGCTCTCGCCGGCGATCAACCTGCGCCAGAACTCATCCTTGGTGTTGCCTAAGGGCGTCACGGCCCCAAGCCCGGTGACGACTACGCGTCTTTTCGTGTGTGCGGAGTGTGTCGAAGCATCCAAAACGTCCCACAGATACGGCGGGTCCCGGCGGGTCCCTCTTGCGAACAATCAGGCGTGCTGTTCGCCCTTTTTCTCGCCGTCGTCGCGGCCGCCGTTTCATCGCCCCCTCCGCCGCTGCCCGCGGCCTTCGTTCCGCCGCCCATCCTCATGTATCACCGGGTCGATGTGGACCGTCCCGCGGACGCGGTCGGACGGCAGCTGACGGTCTCGCCCGGTCAGTTCGAAGAGCAGCTTGCATACTTGAAGGCGCAGGGCATCCGCGGCATCAGCATGGCGGAGATGGCTCGGAGGCTGCGGCTAGGCCTGAGCCTCGATCGGGCGGTCGTCATAACCTTCGATGACGGCTACGCGGATCAATATGAGTACGCGGTGCCGCTTTTGCGGCGGTACGGCGATTCGGCAACCTTTTATATCATCACCGGCAACGTCGGCGACGGCCGGCACGTCAGCTGGGCGCAGCTGCAAAGCATGCTTGCGCAGCACATGGACATCGCCGCGCACGGCGTGCAGCATTACGATCTCTCGCAAATGACGCCGGCTCAGCAGGCCGTGCAAATCGACGGCTCCGTGCAGGAACTACACGAGCGGCTGCACGTTCCCATCGATTCGTACGCCTATCCGTCCGGGCGCTTCAATAGCAAGACGCTGGAGCTTGTGCGTGCGGCGAACCTGCCGCTCGCCGTGACGACGGACCCTCGGTACGTCATTCCGCCTGAAACGCCGCTCGAGATTCCACGCGTTCGGGTACGGGGCGATTGGTCGCTCATGCAGTTTGTGAGTGCCCTTCAGGCGGCACCCCGCAACAACGCTCGCTCGCCCATCGTTTTAAG
Source organism: uncultured bacterium (assembly GCA_964531205.1). Taxonomy (GTDB): domain Bacteria; phylum Vulcanimicrobiota; class Vulcanimicrobiia; order Vulcanimicrobiales; family Vulcanimicrobiaceae; genus JAICWY01. Next base: position 20,214 of record CAZHGH010000005.1, on the reverse strand, counting down.
GGCATGCGTACACTCATCACGGCACTTCTTGCAACGCTCTTCATCCTGCCGGTAAGCGGTGCGGTCAGCCGCGCCGATGAGGACAACGGAAACCCGCATGGCTGCGTGAATCCCGCCGGCCACGCTCGCGGCTGGTGCAAGCAAGAGCGACACGGCACCTATCGCTCTAACTACACAACGATTTCCGGAACCGTTATAGCGGTCAACGGCGACATCGCGCAGTTCCGCGAGGACAATGGCTCAACGGTTATAGTGAACCAGGGCGCGCTGCTCGGAACGGGCGGCGGCCTCTACGTAGGCGGACACTATGCGCTGCGCGGCTATTGGAACAACAATATGTTCGTTGCGCAGGCCAACGGCAACGGCGGCTATGGCGGCAACGGGTATCCGCAGACCGGCAGCAACGCAAGCGTGCACGGCGTTATTATGGCGGTCAGCAACAACCGCGTGACCATCATGCAGGGCCTGTTCTCGTCCATCACCATCGACGATCAGCAAGCCATCTACAACGGCACGGCGCAGAATCTGTACGTTGGGCGCACCATCACCGCGTATGGGTATTGGAGCGGCAATGTCTTTTACGCTACGAGCATCGGCTAAAGCAGCCGGGACTATGCGGGTCGTTGACGCAACTGCTAGCGGCCTGTATACTATCCCGGCTATGTTCCTTTTCGATCTCCAGCTTTTCGCGTCCAAGAAGGGCGCGGGCTCCACGCGTAACGGCCGCGACTCGAATGCGCAGCGCCTTGGCGTGAAGCGTTTCGGCGGACAGCAGGTTCTCGCCGGTAACATTCTGGTGCGCCAGCGCGGCACCAAGTTCTATCCGGGCGAGAACGTCGGCCTCGGAAAGGACCACACCCTTTTCGCGCTTGCGGACGGCGTCGTCGAGTTTGCGACGCACCGCAACCGTAAACACATCCACGTCCGGCCGGCCGTCGCATAAGAGCGGCCACGGAAATGGTTGAAGAGGACCTCCGGGTCCTCTTTTTGATTTGCACGGGAAAACAAGCCTGAAGTGAAGTTCATCGACGAAGCGGCCATCGCGGTCGCGGCCGGTAACGGAGGCGATGGCCTCGTAGCGTGGCGGCGAGAGAAGTACATCCCGAAGGGCGGACCGGCGGGTGGCGATGGGGGCCACGGCGGCAGCGTCTATCTCGAAGCCACTCCGGAGCTCTCCACGCTGGTCGAATTTCGCTTCAAGCGTCAGTTCGCAGCTGACGCCGGCAAGCCCGGCGGTACATCGAACAAATCCGGCAAGAGCGGGGAGGATCTCGTCATCCCGGTTCCGGTCGGCACACTCGTCTACCGCACGCTTGAAGATCAGCCGGAGGCCTTTCTTACCGATCTAAGTACGCCTGGCGAGCGCGTTATGGTGGCCAAAGGCGGACGAGGGGGACTCGGCAATCAGCATTTCGCGACGAGCACGCGGCAAGCGCCACGCTTCGCCGAGAGAGGTGAGCCCGGAGAGCGGTGCAGTCTCCGCTTGGAGCTGCGTCTGCTCGCAGATGCGGGCATCATCGGACTTCCGAACGCCGGCAAGTCCACGCTGCTCTCGGTCGTTTCCGCCGCGCGCCCCAAGATCGCGGATTACCCGTTCACTACGCTCGAGCCGCAACTCGGCGTCGTACGCGTGTCCGATGAAGAGTCGTTCGTCATGGTCGACGTCCCCGGCCTCATCGAAGGCGCGCACGAGGGCGCGGGTCTCGGCGATCAATTTTTGCGCCACGTCGAGCGCACGCGCGTCCTCATTCACCTCCTCGACGGCGGGAAGCCGTTGGACGAAATTCTTCACGACAAAACGACGATCGAACACGAGCTTGCGGCGTGGAACCCAAAGCTCGTTGAGAAGCCGACGCTGCTCGTCGTTTCGAAATTGGATTTGCCCGATGCGCGCGAGCGTCTCGAAGAACTGCGCGCGCAATTTGCCGAGATTCGCGGCATCAGTTCGGCTACCGGTGAAGGCGTACAAGACTTGGTGTACGCCGCATGGCGCACGATTCAAGAAACGCCGCTTCCTGAACTCGCGCCGCCCGAACCCGCACAGATTCACCTCAAACCGAGCGAACCGTTCGTTATTCAAAAGGAAGAGGAAACGTTCGTTATCAGCGGCGAGCGCGTCGAGCGCTTGGCAGCGATGACGAATTTCGATTCCGATGAAGGACTTGCGCGATTCGAGCAGATTCTCGCAAAGATGGGCGTCGACAAAAAATTGCGTGAGATGGGCGCGAGCGAAGGTGATACGGTGCGCATCGGCCCTTACGAGTTTACGTATTCGTAATGCGCATAGGTGTGTTCGGCGGAACGTTCGATCCCGTTCACAACATCCATCTGTTTGTTGCGGAATCGGCGCGCATCATGGAACAGCTCGATCGCGTGCTCTTCGTTCCGACGAATAAGATGCACTATCGTGCGCGGCCGCAAGCGCCTGCGGAGCATCGCGTCGCCATGCTGCTCGGCGCAATCGATTCAAATCAGTCTTTCGCAATCGACGATACGGATCTGCGCGCCGATGCCACGGGATATACCGCGGACCTGCTGCCGAAGCTGCACGCAAAGTATCCCGATTCGTCGCTCACGTTTATTACCGGAGCGGATTCGCTCGCAAGTCAGGCGTGGGTGCGTTTCGAGGAAGTGCTACAGTCGCTCGAATCGTTTCTCATTGCGCCGCGCGCGGGCGTAGGCCCCGAAGCGCTAGCGCGCGTGCTCGAAGCGGTACCCGTAACATTGCGATCTCGCGTAAAAACTCTGAATTTACCTGAGTTACCGGAAAGCGCAACGCTGGTACGCACGCTACTCTCGCAAGGCAAATCCGTACGGTATCTAGTGCCCGAGCCCGTGTGGCAGTACATTCTTGCACAGCGCTTGTATGGATTTGAAGGCACCGTTCGCGTGTAGCTTCGCGCTAACGGTGCTTGCGAGCGGATGCGCGGGTGCCACAGCGACAAATCTGGATCAAGCCGTTGCCTCGTGCGCGGGCAATCGCAGCCGGTATCACCACGTTGAAGTCTACATTCCGCGAGCGCGCGTCATACGTGTGTTAGGCATTCGCAATTCATACAGCGGCGCGCACGAAGGTTTTTTGATCGCTGCAGAGCAGCAACGCATCAGCGTGGAAGACAACGTCGATATCACGGGTCCGATTCCGCTGCATCGCGGTGATACCGTTTCGCTGCTGGGTCAGTACGAGTGCGACGACGGTGTGATTCATTGGACGCATCACGATCCGCGCGGCAGGCATCCCGCTGGGTACATCGAGGTTAATGGACAGCGCTATCAATAGCATCGTGCTCGCGTCGCAGTCGCCACGCCGGCTTGAATTACTGCGTTCGCTGAATTTCAATGTGCGCGTCGTGCCAAGCACGTATGAAGAACCGGAGCATCCACACCTCTCACCGCGCGATTTGTCGATGGTCCATGCACGGGTGAAATGTGAAGATGTCCGCGACATGCTTGGTTCAAGCAACCGCGAGATGATAGTTTCCGCGGATACGGTCGTCGATGTCGACGGCGTTGCATACGGGAAACCGAAAGATGCTAACGACGGGAAACGGATGCTGCGCGATCTTTCAGGACGCACACACATCGTGCATACCGCATTCGCGCTCTGGATTCCACAACGCAATGAACTCTTCGAACATTGCGAGAGTACGTTCGTCACGTTTTTTCCGCTCGACGATGAAGAGATCGATACGTACGTTGCAAGCGGCGAGCCGATGGATAAGGCCGGCGCGTACGGCATTCAGGGATACGGTGCAACGCTGGTCGAGCGAATCGAGGGTGATTTTTATACGGTGATGGGCTTCCCGCTTGCCCGCTTCGTAAGATTGCTGCACCGATTGGGATTTCTTCTGCCGATAACGAAAACAAGTACCAAAGATCGCCTTTAAGTCGACCGGGATAGGGCATGTTTACGTATCGGGATGAGCGCCGGCTGTTCGCGGTAATCAGTGTGATTATCGTAATGGCTCTCGTTGCCCTCATCCAAGTAAGCGCCGCCCGGGCTGGTACGCCAAGTCCGCTTACAACCGCCGTAACGACGGCCGGCTTTGCAATCGAAGCCGCCGTTTCTTCCGTTGTTGGTGTCGTTCGCGGCACCGGGCAGGCAGTTATTAGCGTCCCGTCACTCGCTCGCGACAACGCCGATCTGCGCGCGCAAAATCGCAATCTACAGCAAGAGAATGCCCGCCTGCACGAACTCCTGGCGGCCTACCAGGCGGATACCGGGCTCGCGCCACGGCTGGCGGAGTATCCCCGCGCCGTTCAAGCTCGCGTCGTCGGCTATCCACCGGAAAACGCGGTGCAAAGCGTGATGATCGACAAGGGTTCGCGTGACGGCATCAAACGCGACGACGGCGTACTCGCGGCCGATGGCGTTGTGGGACGTGTCGTCGAGGCGGGACCCTTCACCAGCAAAGTCAATCTCCTCACTGATTTCACGAGCACTATTCCGGCCTTGGTCGAACGCGGCCGCTACTGGGGCGTCGCGAATGGCAATCAAAGCAGCGTGCGTCTCGAGTACGTTTCGCAAGATGCTCCGCTTAGAATCGGCGATCGCGTCGTAACGGGCGAGGCGCGCTCGTTCCACTCCGGCGCGCTGATCGGCACCATCTTCAAAATCGAACGCAGCGACTCCAATCTCTACCAAACGGCTATTGTAAAACCGGCCGTGGATTTCTCCCGGCTCGATCGCGTCATCGTTGTTCCGAAATAGCGACCCTACCGGCGTACGCGTAAACACGCGCAGCGGCCCCAGCGACATGTCCTTCTCCGGACCGGAATGGTGGGTCGCCGCTCTCTATCTTTTAGTCGCGCTCCTCGTGCAGATCGAGCTCATGCACTTCGCGCAGTTCCGCGGTGCGGAATTGAGCGTCGTTCTCGTTGTCGTAGTATGGTATGCACTGCGCAGCGATCTGCTCGGCGCGGCGATTTACGGACTGCTCGCCGGCTTGTGCGAAGACGTCTTCAGCGCGCACACCGGTGCGGCGTGGACCGTTTCGACGACCCTTACCGCCCTCTTCATCAACTCTCTGACGCGATGGTTCTTCGCCGATTCGATTCCCATTTTCGGCGGCATGGTCGTCGTTGCGACGCTGCTGCGTTGGCTCATCTTCTGGGTGGTGATGGCGATAGGCGGCTATCCGACAGGACACGCGCGCATGCATCTGCATGAGGCGATGTGGGATGCGCTCATCAATGCCATATTTGCAATCGTCGCAATGCTCGTCGTCCGCCGCGTCGAGGACCGTCCGGCCCGATGAAGTCCTATCTGCGCAAACAGCCGCGCTGGGAGCTTCCAACGTGGCGTCTTGTCTTCTTCGCGACGATGATTGTGCTCGCCACCGTCGCAGTTGTCGTACGTCTGGTGCAGATTCAACTTCTGCACGGACAGGAATATCGCGCGGCGGCACAAGCGAATCAAGTGCGCCTCATTCCGGTCGCCGCACCGCGCGGGCTCGTGTACGATCGCAACGGCAAAGTCGTGGTGCGCAGCCGTCCGTCGTTTGCGGTCTCGCTGATTCCGTCGGAAATCAAAGATATCGATTCCGAACTGAAGACGCTGGCCGAAACGATTAACGTGCCGGTTGCGAAGCTGCAACGTCAGATGCTGCATCACCACGGCGTCAACTATAAGAACTTTGATGAACTGACGGTGTACGAACCGTACGGTCCCGTCATTCTCGCGCAGGATCTTTCGGTTGCGAAAGTCAGCCGGCTCTCGGAGATTCTCGACGATCTCCCCGGCGTTGACCTCGAAGTCCAAGCGATCCGGAATTATCCGTACGGCGGCGCCGGCGCAGCCGTGTTTGGTTACGTCGGGCAGATCACGCCTGAAGAGTATCAACGGTTGCGCGGTGAGGGCTATTCGATGAACGACGTCGTCGGCAAAGACGGCATCGAAAAGGTCTACGATAAGTATTTGCGCGGCGAGCCGGGCGGTCAACGCATCGTCGTCGATGCGCAAAATCAAGTTGTCGCGTCGATTAAACTGCCGGCAAAACAACCCGTGCCGGGCGATAGCGTTGTGCTCAACATCGATTGGCGTTTGGAGGCGATCGCGCAGCAGGCGCTCGACGACGGTGTTCGTGCGTGGACCGGCGGACACAAGCAGCTCGGTGCAGCCGTTGCAATTCTCAATCCGTGGAACGGGCAAGTTCTTGCGCTTGCAAGCCATCCCACGTTCGATCCGAACGCGTTCGCAGCAGACGATTACGATAAGGTCGCGCATTATCTGCTCGATCCGAACCAGCCGCTCTTCAACCGCGCAATATCTGCGGCGACGCCGACCGGATCGACGTTCAAAATGGTAACGGGTTCGGCGGCGATCACGACCGGCGTCGTGAAGGTCAACGAAGTCGTGTATGACAGCGGGGCATGGAACTGCCACGGCGCGGAGTTTGTCGATATGGCTGCCGGTGGACTCGGGCGCACAACGTTCATTACGGCGCTTGCCGCGTCATCCGACGGCTACTTCTATCAAATGGGCTATCGCCTGGGCAATCAGCGGCTGCGCAAATATGCGCTGCTTTATGGCCTCGGCAGCAAGACCGGCATCGATCTGCCGGGCGAATACGAGGGCCTGTTCGCGGACAACGCATGGATGATGAAAAACGTCGGCATTCCGCTCGAACCGTCCGACGTATGCAGTTTGGCAATCGGCCAAGGTCCCATGGAAGCCACCCCGCTGCAGATGGCCAACGTCGAATCCGCGGTCATCAACGGCGGCACGCTGTACAAACCCGAGGTCGTGCGCGAGGTTCGGGATCCGCAAGGACATCTCATCAAGCGCTTCGATCCGCAAGTGATCCGCCAGGTGCCGGTTACCAAACAGGCTCTCGCGGCAGTGCGCGCCGGGATGGCGCAGGTGACACAGCCGTGGGGCACCGCGTATGGCCTCGCGATTGACGGTCTGCCATTCGGCGGCAAGACCGGAACGGCCGAAACCGGCAACGGCTCGGGCGCAAATACGACGTGGTTCGTCGCCTATGCGCCGGCCGATCATCCGAAGATCGCAATGGCGGTGTTCGTCGATCGTTCCGGCGGCTACGGCGCTTCAGTCGCTGCGCCGATCGCGCGCGAGATCATGGTGAAGTACTTTAACAAGAAGCCTTAAACGGACGGTTTTAACGCATTTGAAATTGCGGACCTAATGTCCGCATCGTTTTCGTCCTTCATCGCCTGACGTAAAATATCGACGCACCATGGCTCGCCGATGATGCTCAGGCGCTCGACAATATCCAAACGCAATTGGCGATCGGCATTTGTCAACGATTCGTCGACAAGGCGCGGCCAGCTCGCCGTCGTGCCGTTCCCGTTTTGTATATGCAGCGAGCGAAGCATCGACGTACCGATGCCGTAGAGCAACAGCCCAACGACGAAGGCTACGGCGATCGCTATATCTACGTTAGTGGACACCCTTCGCCGCGCTCAGGGCGAGACGACTTGCGCTGCTTGACGCAGGGCGTCCAATACCGCGCCGAGCGCGTCGTCGAGCGTTCGATTTACGCTCGAGCTGAGCACGCGGTGAAACTCCGGCATCGGCAGCGTTTCAAGAACGCTGAAGACCTTGACAAGCTCTGCGCGGTAAAGGCCGAGCATGTCCGAGCGCCCACCGCCATTGTATTCGATCGTCGATCCGAGCAAATGTGCGTTGATGATCCACGGTATAACGGATCCGAGCGGCGCTTGTTCGAGTTCCTGACCGCGGCGGCGCAGCGCGTCTATGTCCACGGGCCCGCTTAAACGCACCACTCCAACGGTGCGAGAATTCAGTGGTGCTGAAGGCGCTTCGCTGACCGCTGCAACCAAACCGCGCAACGCGAAGCGGCTGTCGCGATCTTCCAAGTCTTTCGCGGTAATCGCTAAACGCGGCACGCGTAAGCGCACGAAGAAACGATCCAGTGGCGCGCGCACTGCACGCGCAGCATTTTCCACCGCCTGTGCTTGCCGCGGATCGGTACCGGCGAGCGAGTTCGGGAAGAAGGCGCGAATCGCAAAGACGTGCGGAATGAGTCCGCCCGCGTCGCTTTTTTCGAGCGTGCGAATCGCTTGCGTCAACTCTTCTTGCGTGAAATCTACGAAGAGGGTTGGAGCAGATGTGGCTTCGACTTGGCTCAGCCGTCCTTCGACATGCTCAGGATGACGAGTAGGTGGTGCGCCGATTTGAACCGGCGGCGTTTCAACACCATGGGCAGGTAATTCGTCCGCGAAAAGCGGCGCGCCGGGACGCCGCACCTCTTCAATGACCGCCTGCGGCGGCGGAACGATCGTTTCGGCAAGCGGTGCTTCGAGACCGGGCACAAGTTGCGCGACGGAGATCGGCGTGCCGCCCGCGCCGGCTTGTAGCGACGGCGAAGAAAGCACGTGCAGCGTCGGCGCAGTCAATGCTAGCGTTTGTCCGTCATCCCATTCGGCGACAACGCGCGTGTCGATCGCCGTGCCTTCGGCGAGCGGCGAGATGACGAGCATCTCCCAGCGGATGCGCAGATCGACCCCGGGATTGACGTCGGTCAGAACGAGTCCGCGCTGCGACCAGAGCTGCGACGTGCCGAGATCGTCTTGAATCGACATGCGGTTCAGCGACGTGCTGCTCGGAATGTATACCGCAAGATTCGAGGGCACCGCGCGAATCACCAAACGTTCCGCCGGACCATCGCCGCTGTTTCGCAGCAACACCTCATATGCGACGCGCTCGCCCGCGTGAATATGTTCCGCCGGATTCGACCGCAACTGTGCGTCGGGCGCAAATTGCGGCTGCGCATACGTGGGAACGTCCAATGCGTCGAACTGTAGCGGACTGATCCCGCGTCCCGAGAGCGTCCCCTCAACGACCAACGTGCGCTCGCGCTTCGGCGGCCGCACCAGACGCACGGCAACACGCGCTTCGTGGGTCGTTTCCGCCGCGATGTCGCCGAAATGCAGTGTCGCGGCGCCTTCACGCCGTGCGTTTTGCGCGCGATCCAGTACAAGTTCCGGCGGAAGCACGAGATCCAAACGCGCATCGCGCAGCACGTCGGAGCCGTCGTTGGTAAAGCGAATGAGAACGTCATGCGTATGGCCCGGACGCAACATGTCGGACTGCGCGCGTTCCCACGTGCACCCTTCGGCTTGCACGTGCGGACGCGAACGCACGACGATGTTGGCAACGCCCAGATCGAACGTGCCCGACGCGAATTCCAGCACCGCACCGAGCGTGGTTTGCGTGCGATCGGGGACCGGCGATGCGACGCGCGCGCGAATAGTGAAGGTGCGTTCCGCGTGCGGCTGCACGATGCCGAGACTGAACGGCTCGTGGTACGAAACGGGCTCTTCCGGCGATTCTGCAATGCGAATGTTTTCCAGAAACGCACCGGGGAGAACGCGCAGCGCGACGTCGGATTCCGGCGCGGTACCGTCGTTGAAAACGTGCGCAGTAAACGTGACGTCTTCGCGCGCCGCAATGATGCCGCGATCGACTTCTATATAATTACGCGCACGCGTGAAACGCGAACTGACGCGCACACGAAGCGTACGCGTGAAGCGCCGTTCGCCATTCTTCCACCGCAGCGTCGCAACGATAGGTAAATCGTCGCCCGTTTGCACGACGACGATCGTCGAGATGCCGGCATCTGCTATGCGGCCGGCTGGAACGGCGCCGAGCGAAAACGTGTTGCCGGCGAAGGCTTCATCGCTGACGGGCTGACCGTCGATGTGAGCGGAGCCGGGGGTGTACGCAAGACCCGCCGGTAAATCGAGCGTGATGGAGACGTTTTGTGCATCGCCGGTACCGGAATTCAGTACGCGCATCGTCATCGGTACGCGCGTTCCGGGCGATACCATGTCGTCGCAGAACACGGTGAGCGCCGTCTCGTCGTTGGCAAAATCGGCGGGTGAAGTGACGACGATTTCCGCCGAGTGAATCGGGAATTCGTGAATCTCGCGCGATGAGACGGCGCCGTTGACTTTGATGCGCGTACCGTCGGCGAGCGGCGCGTCGATCGCGGCTTGATATTCGACGACGACGGCTTGCGCGGGCGCCAGCCGTTCAGCGACGATCGTTTCGGACGAGTAATCGAACGGCTCGTCGCCGCTGTCGATTAATGCCCGGCCGCCGATCCGTGCGCTGCGCGGTACGTATCGCGTATGCAGCGGCACAGGCAAAAATACGAGCACGTCGTGTGCGCTCGACGCACCGGTGTTCGTGATCGTTGCGCGAATCGCGATTACGTCACCGGGTTTCGGCTGCGCGGGCGCATCGATCGTGACGAGCGTAGGGGTGCCTTGCAGCACCGGTTCGCTGCGGACGATCAACCGTTCCACGTTCGAGGCAACCACGGACGTTTGATCCGTTACGAGCGCTGCTTGAAAGAGTAGTTCGGAACCGTCTTCAATTCGATCGTTGACGCGGTAACTGCACGCGACGCGGCGTTGCGCATTTGGCGCGAGATCGCCGAGCGCCGCGCCATCGCTGCCGACGAGGCGTTCGTTTTCAACCGGCGCATCGTCGACGGTATCGCTGCCTTCAACGTACGCAACGCCTGATGGAAGTGCGAAACGCACCCGAACGTTCGTTGCGGGTGCGCCACCTAAATTTGAAAATGCGAACTCAACGCGAACGAGTTCGCCGGGCGTAACCGTTCGCCGCGGCGTGACAACGAGGGTTCGAAGACTCTCCATAAGCGGAGGAGAGCCCGGGGCAAAGACACCGGTCAAGGCGCTGGTTTGAGCCACGCCTACTCCATTAGCGCAAGCGTGCGCACTATCCGCTCGGCACGTTCACCGGGATGCCGCTGCGCGTACGTCTGCACTGCCTGCGACTGGCCGCGACGCGCGAGTGCATGTGCCGCTGCGAGCACGACGGCCTCCGACGGATCGTCGAGCGCATGCAGCAAGAGTTGCTGCGAACGTTCGTCCCGCAGATCCGCAACGGCGAAGATCAAGTCGCAGCGTGCAGACTCGGACAGGCCGGCAAATTCCTCGCCGGCCTGCGTCGTCCAATCGGTGGTCGCCGTCCAGGTTTCGCGCGGTGGCGCGGGTTGCGCCGCGGGCGCCTTCTCAACGGCCGCCGGTCGCGGTGCAAGCAACGCGTAGAGACCGATCGCGACTCCGGCGACGAAGACGACGACCAGAATCACGACGATTGCCGTCATGCGCGGACGTTGAGCTGCGCGCGCACCACGTCGAGCGCGGCGTCGAGCACCGGATACGGTTTGCGCTGTAGTGCATCGATGAACGCCACATCGTCGGCACTCGCAAGCTCGTCCAACGCGCCGGTCAAGAGTTGCCGATAGTTGGTCAACGCCTCGCCGTCGTTCGGAATGAGCCGCGCCATTGCCGCCCAACGTCCCGCAATCGTCGGTGCGGACTCGCCGGCATCGATGGATGCGAGCAGATCCTCGAGCGCAGCTTTGCCTGCAGGCGTTTCGAGGTCTCGCGGCGCGATCACGTAGTTCGGCAGGCGTAATTTAATGAAGAGGCGATCGAGCGACTCGCGCAGCGTCTCGCGTACTTCATGCAATGCCTGCACGTCGGCTCCGGGAACGCTGTCCGGGAAGAGGGCGCGCACCGCAAACAAGTGCGTCACGAGACCATTGAACCGCGCTTCGCTCAAAAAGCGCAGCGCACGCTCCAAGCGTTCCCGATCGTACGGCACCGCTTCGGTTTCGAACGCCGCGTCATGTGTTTGCCCATTTGTTCCCGCGTGGCCGTTGAACTCGCTATGGCCGTTGTGTCCGTTCGTGCTTGGCGCAAGAGAGAGCACCGTGCTTGAGGGAATCTCGGCACGCGTCACCGGCGTTGCAGGCGGCAGTTCGACGAAGTCGCTTCCACCAAGCGCGCGTTGACCGCCGCCGAACGAAGGCCCGAGCATGCCGTCAAGTCCGAACGGCAGACCGGAGATCGTGTTCGCGAATGCGGGTGCGCAGCGCACTTTGAGTTCGCGTGCCGTGATTTCGTCAACGCGTTCGCCGTCATATTCAATGCGCGCCACGCGCGTGATCGTCTCGCCGGACGGCAAACCATTGTGCACCACTTCGCGCCAGCGGATCGTCGCTTCGACGCCCGGATCAACGTCGCTCATCACGATGCCGCGATCGCCCATGAGCGGCGACTGCGCGCCGACGTCGCGTACCGGCAGATCGTTGACCGTTGTGCTGTTCGGCACGTAAATCAGCGAATCGATTTTGCCGATCGAGACGCCGACTTTGCGCGCCGGGCCGTCGCCGCTATTGCGCACGTGCAGCACGAATTCAACCTCTTCACCGGCATCCGCGATCTCATCCGGTTCGCTGCGAAGCGTTCCGATCGCAAAGTTCGGCTCGGCGGTGGTGACGATCGTGAGCTTACCGAGCTGCACCGGCAGCATCGAATCCGCGGTAAGCACGGATTCCAGCGTGACCGGATGCGCTTTTGCAAGACTGCGTAGTAGACGCACGCCTAGCCGCGCTTCGGCCGTCGCACCCGGTGCGAGCTCTCCGAAGATCAGCGTCGAGCGTTCGCGCGTTGCCCCTTCGACGGATTCGAGCCGCGCTTCAGGCGAGACGTACAGACGCAAGCGCACGTTGTGCGCGAGATCCGTGCCTTCGTTGCGCACGCGCACGAAGACGTCGACGAGTTGGTTCGGCCTGAATACGTCGTCCTGCACGAGCTGCAAGCCGGAGGTTTCTGCGGAAAAGGCGGGATGCGAATCGACGCGCCAGAGCGCTTCGCCCAGCGCGATCTCGCCGAGTTCTTGCGTGTGCAAGCTCGCGCCCAAACGTACTTCGGCGCGATCGGTGTACGGTGTGCGAACGCGACCCCGCACCGTTAACTCCCGTGTGGTGTACGGTTCGATCGCGCCAAGTTCAACGGCGTGGTTTTCGAGTTCGAGACGGGTGTTTTTATCGAACACGCGCACATCGTCCAGGCCCGCATCGACGTGCACGTGCAGCACGGCGTCGTTAGCGGCCGCGCTTCCATCGTTGGCAATGTACACCACGGCTTCGCACTCATCCGAGGGCTGCACCACGAGGGCGTTGGCGCGATCGATGCGATTGCGCCTCGTGCTGAGGAACGGCTGCGAACGCACCGTGATGACGTCGTTGAACTCGCGCTCCCCGGCGTCCCAATGCAGCTTCGCCGTTACGGGAAGCTGTGTAAGATCGGCCAGCGGTGATGTGACGAGCGCATCGATGACGAACTCGACCGATTCGCGTGCGGCGATCGTGCCGAAGTCAAACTTCTGCGATTCCTTTTTGCGATCGCGCAGCGGGTGGCCGTCCAGGCGCGCGGATCCGCGAGCGGGATGCAACGCTTCGGGGAACGTCACGCTCAGCGTAACGTTGTCCGCAGCCGTCGTGCCCGCATTGAATGCCGTGAAGCGCAGTTGTACCTTCGATCCCGGGAAGACGTTCTCCGACGGCTCCACGACCAATGAGGTCCGCTCGCCTTCGAAATCGGCTTCCGCGTGCACGGTGAGGGCAGCGGGCTCGATTGCAAACGCGTTCAATTCTTGCGAAGCAATCTGCGCACCGGCGACGATCTTTGTGCCGTCGGTGAGCGGATCGTCGATGCGCACGCGATACTGCAGCGTCACCGTTGCACTTGCCGGCAGTGTCGGCGAAATGATGGGTGCATGAACTTTATCGAACGATGCGAGCAGATCGCGCTCCAGCTCGCGTCCGTTGACGCGCGCCGAATTCGGTACGTAGCTCGTGTGCTCGGGAACCGGCGCGACGACGACCACGTCGTGTGCGCTGGACTCACCCGCGTTATGCACGCGCACGGTGATCGTCGCTTCGCCGCCGGGCCGCAATTCGTGCTGACGCGACTCGATGGTAATGGTTGTGAGCGCATTTTCAAGCGCCGGCCTTGAGCGGGCGACCAAGCGAACGATGTTCGAACCGACCGGCGGCAACTCGAATGCAGCGACCGCCGCTTGCAATTCGACCGTCGATCCATTCTCGATCGCGCCTGCAACGCTGTAAGAGATCTCGATACGACGCTCTTCGCCCGGTCCGACATCGCCGATGTCTGCACCGGCACGCGCAAGCAGCGGTGAATTTCCGTGCTCGTCGTCAAGCGGCGTGCCGTCGAGCTGGCCGCTTCCGATTAAATAGACCAGACCGTCAGGGAGATTGAAGCGCACGCGCACACCGGTTGCCGGTGCTCCACCTTGATTGCGGAAGGTGAATGTTGCGCGAACCGTGATTCCAGGTTCCAACTCGCGCTCAGGCGAAACGACGAGGGTCCGAAGACCCTCGGTTAGCGTTGGTGCTCCCGGCGTAAATACGTCCGTAAGAGTGCGCATAACTTGCGCCGGAGTCTTCGCCATGGGCCTATCGGCCCCTTGACTAAATTTTCACACGTTCGAAAGGTTTACAGTTCGATGCTCGCAACAAAGGCCGATCGCATTGCAGACGCCGTCTCGCGCCTCGGATCGGAGAGCGCGTTCGAAGTGCTGGCCCGCGCGAAAGCGTTGGAAGCGCAAGGCAAGCGCGTCGTACACATGGAGATCGGCGAACCCGATTTCGATACGCCCGAGCACATCAAAGAAGCGGGCATCAAATCCATCCGCGAAAACAACACGCATTACTCGCCGTCGGCCGGCATTCTCGAACTGCGCGACGTGATCGCGGATTACGCTGCGAAATTCCGCGGCGTCGAACCGTTCGCGGCGGAGAACGTCGTCGTCGCACCGGGCGCGAAGCCGATCATCTGGAATATCCTCAGCGCAATCCTCAATCCCGGTGACGAATTCATCTATTTCGATCCGGCGTATCCGGCCTACGCGTCCGCTGCGAATTATCTCGGCGCAAGCGTCGTGCCGATTCCGCTTTACGAAGAGAAGAATTGGCGCATGGATCTCGACGAGCTCGAGCGCCGCGTTTCCGATAAAACCCGCGCCATCATGATCAACTCGCCGCACAACCCGACGGGCGGCGTGCTCACCAAGGGCGACCTCGAGCGTATTGCCGACATGGCGATCCGTCACGACTTCCTGGTGATCGCGGACGAAATCTACAGCCGCAACTTCTACGAAGGCGAATTCCATTCGATCGTCACCGTTCCGGGTATGCGCGAGCGCACGATCATCGTCGACGGCTTCTCGAAAGCGTACGCGATGACGGGCTGGCGCTTGGGCTACGCGATCATGGCGCCGCAGCTGGCAAAAGTCGTAACGTTGTTCAATAACAACACGTTCTCGTGTCTGCCCGTCTTCGTGCAGCACGCCGGCATCGCCGCACTCCTAGGCCCGGACGAACCGGTGCGCAAGATGAATGAGATGTTCCGTCAGCGCCGCGACCGCTTTGTGAACGGTCTCAACAAGATCCCCGGCATCTCGTGCACGATGCCCGAAGGCGCGTTCTACGCCATGCCCAACGTGAAGAAGATCACGATGGACGACAAAGCCCTTGCGACGTTCCTGTTGCAAGAGGGAGGCGTTGCGTGCTTAGGCGGTTCGGCATTCGGCGCTGCAGGCAAAGGCCATCTGCGCTTCTCGTACGCTGCTTCGATCGACGACATCGATTACGCGTTGGAACAAATCGCGCGCTGCGTTCCGTTGTTCAAGTAAGCGCGACTTACGCGTGACGAAAAGAGCCCGCCTCTTCCCCCGCGGGCTCTTTTCATTTGCCTTTTTGTCATCGTGAGGTATCGAACGACCCTGAGCAAAGCGTTCGCTACGCGAACGCGCCGTCGAAGGGCGAGCCCACAGGGCTCGCAACACTACGCGATTTCTATGTGCTGAAGATAAGCCTTCGTGTTTGGCCGCGGAATCTCGTCGCCGGCCCGTCGCAGCCATTCCAAGTGCATCTTCAAGCCACTCGCAATGCGCTTGCGCACCAACGCTTCCGTCTTGCCGGTTGCAACAACGCCGGGCACATCGGGTGAATAGGCACCAAAACCTTCTTGCGGCGAACCCTCGATTATGACGGTGTAGTCCATCACCAGCCCACCTTCTTTGGAACACCGGCTGTCTTAAGCAGTCTGTAAAGCGTTCCTTTTGGCATCTCGTCGCCGAGCTCTCCCACCACCGTCACTTTTACCCCTGTTATCGGATGCTCGTAATGGCGATGACTACCTACCTGCGCTTTAAGTGCGTATCCGTATTCTCGAAGCAGCTTTTCGACTTCGCGGTTTTTGGGCGGCACACGGCTGCAATCACGACGAATACGCCGACCAACAACGACCTTTCTATGGAACCAGGTGGCGTTTCAGAAACGCAACGCTTCGTGCGAACGAATCCGCGGCTGCTTGTGGATCGAACGCAGACTCCTTGTGAAAGAATCCGTGCTGCGCGCCTTCGTAGATCCTTAAATCGTGCTCCACCGGAAGAGCCGCAAAAGTTGAGGCGACCTTGTCGGGCGGAATATGCCGGTCTTCCGCGCCGAAACTTCCGATGATGGGAATGTCGATTGTGCGCGGATCTATTTCATCCGCGAAGCCGTACCAGATCGCTGCCGCAGAGAGGATATCACTGTAACCGGCTGCGCGCACCATCGCTATTCGGCCACCCATGCAGAAGCCCACAATGCCAATGCGCGTCCTCGGAAAGGCGGCGCGCAAATGCTGCGTTGCCCGCTGGATGTCTGAATCTATACTGTCGGTCGTAGGCTGCTTGGCAAACCGCATGAACGCTTCGATGGAATGCTCGGTATCGGGATCCGGTGCATCTAAGCCTTGGTAGAGATCCGGCACGTACACCGCAAAGCCGGCGTCGCAAAATTGTCGCGCGGCGTCGCGCATGCTGTCGTCAACACCGGTGAGATGCATCGCCAACACCAGTGATGCCGTCGCCGCATCAGTGACGTCAGGGTAAGCAAAAAAGTCTCTCATAGAAGATCATATACCAAGCGACATAAGTACACTCAACGACAGTCGTCATTGAGAAAATCGGCCAAATGTGCTATCGTTTGGGCATGAAGCACGCAATTTTTTGCGGGCTTTTTTTGTTTTACGTCCTGCCATTGCGATCAGCAAGCAGACGGACGACTCTCCGTCACGGCGACCGCGACGCTCGAAGTATACTTTGACACATGAAGCTAATGCGTGAAGTTCTCGAAGATTCCGAGCGCACGCGTACCGCGCTCGGCCATTTCAATGTTTCGGAAATCGTGGCGCTCAAGGCCGCGTTTTCGGCGGCGCGCGAATTGAACGTGCCCGTCATCATTGGCGCATCGGAAGGCGAACGCAAGTTTATGGGCACGCGCCAAATCGCTGCCCTCGTGAAGAGCTTGCGTGACGAATATGATTATCCGATTTTCCTAAACGCCGACCACACGCATACGCTCGAGTTGGCGATGGAAGCGGCGAAAGCCGGATTTGATTCCGTGATCTTCGATGCGTCTGCAGACGACTTTGATTCGAACGTGCGTCGCACGAAGGAAGCGGTGGAGAAACTGAAAGCCATAAACCCGAATATCATCGTAGAAGGTGAGATCGGGAACATCGGTTCCGGATCGGAAATTCACGAGAGCGTTGCGGCCGGTGTCGGGGTGTTGTCCACGCCGGAAGAGGCGAAGCAGTTCGTCGATGCAACGAAGATTGACGTGCTTGCGCCGGCGGTCGGCAACATGCATGGATTGCTCAAAAGCATGATTTCCGGTGAAACGCGCAAACGCTTGAACGTCGATCGCATCCATGAAATCAAAGAAGCCGTCAAAATACCGCTGACACTTCACGGCGCATCAGGAACGGACGAAGGCGATCTGAAAGCGGCGATTGAGGCGGGCATCAACATCGTCCATATCAATACGGAATTGCGCTTGGCATGGCGCCGAGGCGTCCAGACCGCCCTGCGTGAGCATCCGGACGAGGTCGTGCCGTACAAGCTGCTGCCCACCGCGTACGAAAACATCCACAACATTTGCCGGTCACGGCTTCAGCTTTTCAGCGGCATGGCAGTGCAGCCCGTTTGACACATAGGCCGGCTAAGTGCGTGCGCGAAAATCCGCAATGGATGCGCTCCGCCCTTACGCACCTCGAATGTTCAAAATGCAAGCTGACGTATGACGCCGATGTGCCGCAACAGCTGTGCAGCTGCGGCGGACCGCTCCTCGCTCGCTATGATGTAACTGCCGCCGCCGCGACATTTACGCCGGCAAATCTTGCCTCGCGCGAACCATCGCTCTGGCGCTACGCTGAGTTACTGCCGCTGCGCGATGAGGAGAATCGCGTCGACCTGAACGAACGCACGACGCCAATTGCTCGGTTCCAAAAAATCGGCGGAGAGATCGGCATTCGGTCGCTCTATCTGAAAGACGAAGGCCTCTTGCCTACCGGAAGTTTCAAGGCACGGGGCGCAGCCGTCGGAGTTTCGCGAGCGAAAGAGCTTGGTGTTAAGCGTTTCGCAATGCCGACCAACGGCAACGCAGGCGGGGCATGGGCCGCATATGGCGCACGTGCCGCGTTGGAAGCCTTTATCGTCATGCCTCAAAGCGCACCGGAAATAAATCGACTTGAGTGTGTAATGGCCGGCGCTCACGTATGGCTCGTCGATGGTCTGATCAACGATGCGGGGCGCATCGTCGGCAAGGCGATTGCGCAACACAATCTCTACGACGCATCAACCCTCAAAGAACCGTACCGCATCGAAGGTAAGAAGACGATGGGCTTTGAGATCGTCGAGCAGTTCGAGTGGGACGTGCCGGATGTAATTCTCTATCCGACGGGCGGGGGCGTTGGCCTCATCGGCATTCACAAAGCCTTGCGCGAACTGCAAGCGATGGGTCTGATCGGGGATAAGATGCCGCGCTTCGTTGCCGTGCAATCTGCGGGATGCGCACCGATCGTGCAGGCGTTTCGCGAGCGCAAAACCGAGTCGTCGACTTGGCCTAACGCGCAGACGGTCGCGTTCGGTATCAACGTTCCAAAAGCGCTAGGCGATTTTCTCGTGCTTGAGGCGATTTACGAATCGAAGGGTACGGCAATTGCGGTAAACGACGACGACATTCTGCGCATGCAGCGCAACGTTGCTTCACGTGAGGGCTTGTTGATCTGTCCCGAAGGGGCAGCAACACTCGTTGCAGCGCAACAGCTTCGCGCGCAAGACTGGATCGCATCGCACGAACGCGTGCTCGCAATCAACACCGGAACCGGACTTAAGTATCCAGAGGTGCCCTACACTCAACCTCCGCTACTAGAGCGAGACGCCGATCTGCCAATCAACGCAGCGGAGCTAAGGCGTTAACCGCTCGGATCGAATGTGACGCTGAAGTTCAACGTGCCCGGGACGCGGCGGCAGTTTTTAACCGCTGGGAGATACATTGAGCGCCGCGCTGCGCTGAGCGCCGATTGATCTAACTCCATCACACCGGAAGACTGGGTGATCGATGCAGCCGTTATTTTTCCCGATTCATCGAGCGTCACTCTTAGTTTTATGGTGACCTTCCCTATGCCGGCGTTCTGGAACGACTCCGGATACGAGGGCTCAGCCTGATTCAGCACATCCGCATCAACATTTTGCAGGTTACACTCTGTTGAGGAAGGTGAATGTGCTGCGACGAGTTTTGGACGCGCCGATTCGCCGATGCTGCGAATATAAGTATACTCACGATCGCTCAACGCAGGATATTTGCGATAAAAAAAGTCGTACGCACCCTGCGGTAACGTCTTGAAAAGTTGCCTTTGAACGTCGACTTCATGGTTATAGGCATCGAGCGGCGTCATCTCGCCCGCCCCAACGCCGACGACCAACGAGTGCAGGGTGGTAACGTATCGCTCCAATGTATATTCAGGTGCATCACACCCTTTATCGTTGATGAACCACGGCGTACCGGCGAGTTGTTGCATGCCCGATTCGTAGTCGATCCGCGCGGACGGAATATCTTTCGCAGCAATTGCCGCATCAGCTTGTGTAAAAAGCATATCGGATTTTTGTACGGGTCCGGCCAGCGCCGCGCACACGCTTATCGCGCCGACGACTAAGGCGTTGAACAGCATATCCTACTCGTTCGTTAGTGACTCAGCGTGCTCCGTCAGGTATGACAACGGTCTGTCGCGGCGAACTGTCCGGGATGCGAACAGTCATTGCTCTCTTGGTATTCGTGGTTGGAACGGCCGCATCGTCGTTCGCGGCCAATTATCCGGCACCGCAAAGCGGCACCTATACGATTCCGTCGTTCACGTTTCAAGACGGCGAAACGTTAAAAGATCTGCGCCTGCACTACGAGACGTTCGGAACGCCGCGCACTGATGCGTCCGGACGGACGACGAACGCGGTTCTCATTATTCACGGCACCGGCGGATCCGCGCAGCAAT
>CAZHGH010000004.1:54345-69510 GCA_964531205.1 uncultured bacterium | reverse complement strand
TATGCCGCGGGCGTTCAGCGCCTCGTCGATCTCCGGCCCGCCGCCGTGCACGAGGATGACGGCGTGCCCGGCGGCGCGGAGTTCGGCAATCTCTTTGAAAAGGGCGGCATCGGCGTCCGGCGACATGGCATTGCCGCCGTACTTCAGCACGAGGGTTGCAATTTTATGCAGCATATGCATAAATATACAGCATATGTTCGTCCTGGCGCCAGCCCCTACGCTACAGGGGCGAAATTTGTTGGCCATTGAGGACCTCAGCCCGGCTGAGCTGGGCGCGATCTTGCGCTTAGCCGCTTATTTGAAGGCACGCCGCCTGAACGAGCAAGCGCAAGTGCTGAGGGGCAAAACGCTTGCGATGTTTTTTGAGAAACCCAGTTTGCGCACGCGCGTTTCGTTCGAGGTCGCGATGACGCAACTCGGCGGAAGCGTCTTGTTTGCGAAGGGTGAGGAGTTCTCGATCGGTACGCGGGAAACGCCGGAAGACGCGGCGCGCGTACTTTCGCGTTATGCGGACGCGATTGTGATTCGCACGCACGCGCACGAGCCGCTCGTACGTTTTGCCGCGGCATCGAGCGTGCCGGTGATCAACGGTTTATCGGCGGTCGCGCATCCCTGCCAGGCGCTGGCGGATTTGCTGACGTTGCAAGAACGCTTCGGCGCGTTGCAAGGCTTGTGTGTTGCATTTTTGGGCGACGCGAAGAACAACGTCGCAGCATCGTTAGCGGAAGCGCTGGTATTATGCGGCGCAACGATTCACTTTGGCGCGCCGCCGTCGCATCGTCCCTCGGAGAAATTTCTCTCCCATTTAAAAAAGCTCGGCAAACCTACGGGCGGTGATGCACGCGCGTTCGGAAACGCGGTCAGGGCTGTCCGCGGCGTCGACGCCATCTACACGGACGTGTGGACGTCGATGGGAGAAGAAGCCGGAACGGAACGCAATCGCGCCGTACTTGCGCCGTATCGCATCACGGAAACGCTCTTCGCGCACGCCGCTCCGCATGCGGTGTTCATGCACTGTTTGCCGGCGCATCGCGGTGAGGAAATGAGCGCGGAAGTCATAGACGGCCCGCGCAGCGTCGTCTTCGATCAAGCCGAAAACCGGATGCACGCTCAAAAAGCTGTTCTCGTTGCTTTACTGACTGATCTAAAAGGGTTTCCAATATGAACCAGGCTACGAAAGATCGCAGGCAAAGAGCGATCCTGACGCTCGTTTCAACAAGACCCGTGCGCTCGCAAGAAGAGCTCGCGGAATTGCTCGAACGGCAAGGTTTTGAAGCGACGCAAGCGACGGTTTCCCGCGACATCAAAGACTTGGGCCTGGTCAAAGTGCCCATCAAAGACGGCGGCGCCCATCAATTCAAATACGTCGTTCCCGCCGCGGAGGTCGCATTTACGAGCCGCCTGCACCGGCTTGTCTCCGAACTCGTTCTTTCGATCAAGAGCAGCGTGAATCAAATCGTCCTGCGTTTGCCGCCTGGAAGCGCGATGATGGTTGCTGCAGCGATCGACGAAGCCCAGTGGCCGGAAATCATCGGCACGCTCGGCGGCGACGATACGATTCTCGTCATCGTCGACGACCCAAAAAATACACCCATTATCGTTCAACGCTTTACCGATCTCCGGGAGACTCAGTGAACAATAAAACGATCGTCCTCGCATACTCCGGCGGCCTCGATACATCGGTGCTTCTCAAGCGCTTTATTTTGGAAGGTTACGACGTCATCGCGTTGACTGCGGACCTGGGCGAAAGCGACGCGGTGGCGGGCGGCGGCGCTGCGAAAGCGCTGCAAGAAGTTAAAGACAAAGCGATATCGCTTGGTGCGCGCGCGGCGGTGCTCCTCGACGCAAAGCAGCGCTTTATCGACGACTTCGCGTACAAAGCGTTGCGCGCGAACGCGCTCTATCAGGGAATCTATCCGCTGTCGGCGGCCCTTTCGCGCCCACTCATCGCGCATCTGCTTGTGGAGACGGCGCACGAATTCGGCGCCGGAGCAGTCGCGCACGGCTGCACCGGAAAGGGCAACGATCAAGTGCGGATCGAGCTTGGCGTTCGCGCCCTTGACCCGGAGTTGATCTGCCGCGCACCGCTGCGCGAAGAGCCGCTTTCGCGCCCGGACGCTATTGCATTCGCAAAAGAGCACGGCGTGCCGATCGCGCATACGCAGGCTAAACCGTATTCCATCGATGCAAACCTCTGGGGAAGATCGATCGAAGCCGGCGTGCTTGAAGATCCGTGGAACGCTCCTCCCGAGGACGCGTACGCGTGGACCGCGTCGCCGCAGGCGCGCCCGCTGCAGCCCAACGAGATCGTCGTCGAATTCGAAGGCGGCGTTCCATGCTGGGATGGATTGAGCGGATGGGAACTCGTCGCCCAACTCAACGCGCTCGCCGGAAAACACGGCATCGGCCGCATCGATATGGTCGAGGACCGCGTTGTCGGCCTGAAGTCGCGCGAAGTGTATGAGTGCCCCGCGTCGACGGTGCTCATCGCAGCGCATAAGGCGTTGGAACGAGTTGTGCTGACGCGCGACGAGCTGCGTTTCAAGGCGCAGTGCGATCAGAAATACGCAGAGCTGGTTTACGACGGACTTTGGATGTCACCGCTTCGCGGTTCGCTGGACGCGTTCAATGCCTCGAGCGCGCACCGCGTCACGGGCAAGGTCCGCGTGCGCTTGTTCCAAGGCGTTGCGACAGTCACCGGCGTGCAATCGCCGCTCGGGCTCTATTCCGAAGCGCTTGCAACGTATGGACACGGAGATCTTTTCGATCATCACGCCGCGGCGGGGTTTATCAAACTGCACGGATTGCCGCTCGAACTCGTCGCGCGTACGACGGTGGATCAAGCCGCACTCGCATGACGTCTTCGTTGCAATGGGGTGGACGTTTTACGTCCGAACCGGATCGCGCATTGTTGGAATACGGATCCTCGCTCGAGGAAGACCTCGTTCTCGCACCGTTCGACGTGCGGTGTTCGCAAGCGCACGTTGTCGCACTGCGCGATGGCGGGATTCTTTCGAGCGCGGATGCGCTGGCGCTCGACGGCGCGCTGCAAACCGTAGCGGCGGAGATTGCAAACGGCACTTTCTTATCCTTTGCACGCGCGAGCGGCGCCGAGGACGTTCACGGCGCGATCGACGCGCGCGTTCGCGAACTTGCGCCGGAAGCAGGTGAATCGCTGCACGCCGGACGCAGCCGCAACGATCAAGTCGCGACAACGCTGTTGCTGTACGCTGCGGATCGCGCGCAGCAAGGAAAGGCATTGTGTGCGCAAATTGCCGAAACGCTCGTAAAGCAGGCACGCGAAAGTAACGGTGCGCTGCTCGCGGGAACCACGCACTGGCAACCCGCGCAACCGATCATGCTGGCATTTTGGCTTGCGGCGGCAGCCGAACCGGTCGTGCGCAGCGCGCAACGCTTTCAAAAAGCGGCGGTTGACGCGCTCGAGTCGTGTCCGCTAGGTTCGGCAGCGTTAGCCGGTTCATCCCTGCCACTCGATCGCGCGTCCGCGGCAAAGGCGCTCGGTTTTCAAGCGCCTTCGCGCAACGCGATGGATGCGATCGGAAATCGTGACGTTGCGCTGGACACCGCGCATGCGTTCGTGCGCGCGGTACTCGGCGTGTCGCGCATCTGCGAAGAGCTGATTCTGTGGTGCACGCCCGCGTTCGGCTATGCGAGGTTGGGCGACGCGGCGTCTACGGGGTCGAGCCTCATGCCGCAAAAGCGCAATCCCGATCCACTCGAACTCGTGCGCGGCGCCTCCGCGTCGCTTGTGGGGCAATATGCCGGTGCGCTGGCCAGCATCAGCGGGCTCGCGCTTTCGTATCATCGCGATCTGCAAATAACCAAAGCGGGGATCGTTTCGATTGTCGAAAACGGCCTCGCAGCATTGACCGCGTTTTCGCGCGCGTTGCCTCACATCGAATTCAACTATGGGCGCATGACCGCCTTGGCTGGTGAACAGTATACCGTTGCAACCGACGTCGCCGATTCGCTCATTGCAAGCGGCACGAGCGCGCGAAACGCGCACGCGAAGGTTGGTCAAACGATTCGTGAAAGTGAAGCCGCCGGAACGCTGCCGCAGTGGCCCGATGCGCGCGCGTCGGTCGAGGGCAAAGTCACCTTTGGTTCCACGAGTCCCTCCGCAGTTAAAGCTGCGTTGGATTCGCTCGAAGCGGACCTCGCGGCGCTTCACGTATGACGCGCGTACACGTTTATGGTGCCTCAGGGTACGCAGCCGCAGAAGTTATCGCACTACTTTCCGCACATCCGTATATCGAACTCGGTGCCCTGGAAAGTGCCAGCCACGCCGGAGAATCGGTCAGCGCGCATTTTGCACGGCTGCGCAAGCTCGCCCGCGTCTTCGACGGGCCTGGTGCAGTGGTCGAGCGCGTGTTGGACGGCGATGTTGTCGTTCTGGGCGGATCGCACGGCGTTGCGAAAACGATCGCACCGCAGCTGCTAGCTGGCGGCGCGCGCGTTATCGATCTCTCAAGTGATTTTCGCTTAGAACCGACACCCGCGGTTTACGGCTTCGCGGAACGGTATCGCGACCGCATCGCCGGCGCAACGTTCATTGCAAACCCGGGATGCTACCCGACCGCAACACTGCTGGCAACGCTTCCGCTCGCACCGTTTATGCCGAAGCAGATCGTCGTTGATGCGAAGAGTGCAATAACCGGGGCCGGGCGTACGCCCACGGTCGGTTCCCTGTTTGCAGAAGTGAGCGGCGAGGTGCGCGCATACGGATTGAACGGCCATCGCCACGAGGCCGAGATACTGCAGGAATGGCGCGCTGCGGGAATCGACGCAAGTTTGGTGTTCACCCCCCAGGTCGTGCCTATCGCGCGCGGCATGCTTGTGAACGCTTATGCGATCTTCGATACGGCGCCGCCCGCTGACGAAGTGCATGCTGCGTTCGCAAAAGCGTATGCCGGAAACGCATTCGTGCGTTTGCTGCAGGACGGCAGCGTCCCGAGCCTTGCGGCGGTCGAGCAAACCAACGATGCGGAGTTGCACGTCTCGGTGCAAGGCAATATCATTCGGTCTATCTGCGCGATCGACAATCTCGGCCGCGGCGCCGCCGCGCAAGCGGTCGTCAACCTCAACATCATGTGCGGCTATCCGGAGGAAACGGCAGTTGGCCCTAGCGTTCTCGCAGTCTGATTTAGAAACCCAACCGCGCTTCGTGTCGCTGCGCGGCGGCTTGGGCAACGTGCCCGGCGTTCGCCTTGCCGGCGTGCACGCCGGTATCAAGAAACGCAAACGCGACCTCGCGCTCATCGTCTTCGATACGCCACAAGTCTGCGCGTCCGTCATAACGACGAATGAAATCAAGGCGGCGCCGCTAATCGTCAGCCGCGAACACTTGCGCCTCAACGGTGAAGCGATGCGTGCGCTGGTGTGCAACTCCGGATGCGCAAACGCTTGTACCGGCGAGCGTGGGGAGCGCGACGCACGCGCTACCGCACGTCAAGCCGCGGCATTACTCGGTATCGAAACGCATTCGGTCATCGTCGCGTCGACCGGCGTCATCGGCGTGCCGTTGCCCATGGATCGCATTTCAAAAGGCCTCGAGCGCGCCGTTGAGGACCTCGAAGACGGCGGTAAAGCCGCGTTCGATGCATCGGAGGCGATCATGACGACCGACCGCGTTCCGAAACTTTCGGCATACGCGTTTTACGAAGGAAAGAAGAAATACGTCGTCGCCGGAATCGCTAAAGGCTCCGGGATGATAGCGCCAAACATGGCGACGATGCTGGCGTTCATCGCCACCGATGCACCGATGCCCCAAGCCGTGTTGCAGCAACATCTTTTAGCATGCACGGACGCAACGTTCAATATGATTTCGGTCGACGGCGACATGTCGACGAACGATGCAGTGTATGCTTTTGCCCCGCCCGGTGAAGGAGACGCCCCGTCGCACTTTGCTCTTGCGCTGCGGAAAGTATGCGACGATCTCGCGCAATCGATGGTTGCCGACGGGGAAGGTGCGACGAAAACGTTGACCGTTCACGTTACGGGCGCCGCAACCGAACAGCAGGCACGTCTCGCCGCGCGCGCGGTCATCAACAGCAATTTGGTGAAGACCGCGCTCTTTGGTGAGGATCCGAATTGGGGACGCATCATTGCGGCTGCGGGATCCGTTCGCGCGGGTCTCGATCCGGAAAAGTGGTCGCTGTATTTGAACGATCAGTTGTGGGTCGAAACGGGCGCGGTTGAGGTGCTTTCGGAAGCGGAAGCGCATCGCGAGCTCGAGCACACCGCTGTGACCGTACGGCTCGATCTCGGCATCGGCAATGCGTCGGCGACCGGCTGGGGGTGCGATCTTTCGCGCGATTACGTACGCATCAATGCGAGTTACAGAACATGATTGCCATTCACAACGACCGTTTATTGCAAAATTACAAACGCGCGCCCGTTACGTTCGTCTCAGGGAAGGGCTGCGAACTGTACGACGATCGTGGGCAGGCGTATCTGGACATGATTGGCGGCATCGCGACGTGCGCGCTCGGACACGCGCATGCTGCAATTGCAGAGGCAGTAGCGGAACAGGCGCAAAAACTCGTGCATTGCAGCAACCTCTTCGGCCACGAACCGGCTTCGACGCTCGCTGAAGAACTCGCGCGCCGGTCGGGTTTCGATCGCGTGTTTTTCTGCAACTCGGGAACCGAAGCGAATGAGGCCGCCATCAAACTCGCGCGCAAGTTTGCGCATCGCAATGGTGAGCCAAATCGCAAGACGATCGTATCGTGTACCGGCGGATTTCACGGACGCACGATGGGCGCACTCGCCGCAACCGCGAATGCCGCGTACCACGAGGGCTTCGAACCGTTGCCCGGCGGCTTTCGCACCACACCATTTAACGATGTTTTCTCGTTGAAACAGGCGATGAGCGCGGATGTTGCCGCGCTCATCGTCGAGCCCGTTCAGGGTGAGAACGGCGTCATATGCGCGGAACCGGAATTTCTCGAAGCGGCGCGCGACCTATGTACGAAACAAGGCGCGCTGCTGATTTTTGATGAGGTGCAGTGCGGAATGGGCCGATTGGGCCCGTTGTTTGCCTTCCAACGCTACGATATCGAACCCGACGTCGTAACGCTTGCTAAAGCGCTTGCGAACGGTTTGCCGATCGGAGCGATGCTCGTGCGGGAACAATTCGCCGCCGGTTTGCAGCCAGGCGATCATGGTTCGACGTTCGGCGGTTCCCCCGTTCCATGTGCCGCTGCGCTCGCGCACTTGCGGGTTCGCGACGAACTGCAGCTGGAGGAGTACGTAGAGAAAATGTGGGCGCGGCTCTTTGCCGGCTTGCACGATCTTGCCGAGAAATATCCGCTGGTGTACGGCCAGCCGCGCGGCGTCGGTTTGTTGGCGGGCGTTCCCGTTCGACATCCGTACGACGCTGCGGCGATCGTGGAGTACTCGCGTACGCAGTGCAACGTGCTATTCAATAAAGCAGGCAACAATACGATCCGCCTGGCGCCGCCGCTCATCGTTACTGCGGAAGAAATCGATCGCGCGGTGGGAGCGCTAGACGCTGCGGCGGCCAACTTGCCGCCGAACCGGATGTAGGTGTTACAATAGCGGCCCGAGCAGAGAGGTGCCGCATGAAACGTCGCATTCTTATTTTCTCGCTTGTGCTTACGGTTTTGGGTGCTGCAACCGCTTGCACGACGCCATCAGGTCAGATGACATTGCTGCCGCGTACGTCCCTCGATAACGGAGGCGGCATACCCGGAAAAAGCGACCTTCGGCGCACGATGGACAACGGCGGAGGAATACCGGGGAAAAACAGCACTTGCCGATCGTGCTGAGCTAAACGCGCGCAATAGGCTGAATCGCCGGGACGGAGGCCGACCATTGCGGCATGGCTTCCGATCCGTCCCAAAATTGAACGAACAGATCGTGGCCAATCGTCGTCCAAATCGTTTGATGCGTCGCATCGATCTGTGCGTAATGCCCGTAGAGCGTGAACCAATCGTCGACCGTCGGATGTTCGTGCCAAAACCCAACCACGCGAAAGTGTCCATCAGGATCGAAGGGATCGTAAACGATCTCTTCCTCGCCGCTATCATAATCGTATTGGCCGAGCAATGGCGGACCATAGCTGTACACCGGTTGGCCCTGTACGAAGTCGACGTAGATTTTGGCGCCTATCTCCACCGTGAGCAGCGCTTGCGCATAGCGTAGCGATGCCGCGTATGCAGCTTCCGAAACCGTGGGGAACCGCTCTGACGTGAAGGACGCGCGCACCATTGCTTCCTGCTGCGGCGTAAGGACGTAATCAGCTCTTCGTTGCGGAGGAATAGCGAATAGAGTGACGGCAGCGGCAACGGCTACCAGCATAGCAACCTCCCAAATCGCCCCACCTAAGAATTTAGGTGTAAATTGTGAAGCGGTTAGGAAGACTGGTCCCGGATTAGAATTGCCAGCGGCCGACGTTCCAGAAGACGCTGTCTAGGGAGCCGGCGATCCCTTTGAGGCCCGCCGTGAACACGTCGATCTCGTTGCGCTGGTAGATGAGTTCGATAGGCAGTTGTTGGTAGAGTAGCGACTCGAGCTTTGCGTAAATCGCCTTGCGTTTCGCAATATCGAAAGTCGAGCGCCCTGCGGTTAACAGCGCATCTATGCGCGGATCGCAAATGCGCGACTTGTTGTATCCGTGCGGCGGTACGTTCGCACAGGCGAATTGATCGGTCGTGTCCGGATCGTCGCCGTTGACGAACGGATAAAGCGCCACATCGAAAAGACCGCCATAGACGGGACCATGCTCGCTAACGGGCGCGACAAACTGCGTAATGTTGAATTGCTTGATTGTGACGCGCGCGCCTACGGCGCGTTCGTACTGCGCAACTGCATTCGCGATGATTGCGTCTCCGGGCGTCGCGGCCTGTATGATAAATTGTACGTCCAAAGTGCGCCCGTTTTTATGCCGGAGCCCGTCGCTACCCATGGCCCATCCCGCTTCGTCCAGCAACGTGCGCGCGTGCGCGACATCGTACGGAACATCGGGATATGCTTTCGAATCGTATGCCCAGAAGAACAGACCGCGACCGGCTTGCGTAAAGCGCTGGGCACCGCGGTATGCCTTCTGGATCAGGGTGTTCATGTCGATCGCTTCGGCAACCGCATGACGCACGCGCGGATCGTTCGTCACAGGGCTTTGCGTGTTGAAGATGACGGCACCCACGCCGGCGACCGGGGTGCTATACACGGTGTAACCCGATATGCGCTTGAGAACCGGGTACTGCGCGAAGTCCTGAACGTTGAAGTAGCCTTGCACTTCGTGCGTTTGCAGGAGGTTCGTACCGGCTTGCGCGTCGGGAATGAACCGGATCGTCAGCCGGTCGATTTTCGGTTTGCCGTCCCAGTAGTACGGATTCGCATGCATGACGACACGGTCGCCACGCAGCCAGCGGTCCACCACGTACGGTCCGGAGCCGAGCGGTTTTGAATCGAAGGCGATGTGGTTGAAATCCGGATACTTCTCGAGCACGTGTTGCGGAAGAATCGGAAAGCCTTGCGGCGCGAGAACGAGCGTGAGCAACGGCGCAAACGGCTCTTTCAAATGCAGAACGAGTGTCGTATCGTTGGGCGCTTCCGCTTTGGCGACACGGTCGTAACCGTAGCGCGACTGGACGTTGTTTGCGCGATTGTTGACTGCGTCGATCGACCACACGCAATCGTGCGCCGTCAGCGGCGTTCCGTCGGCGAAGCGCACGCCTTTGCGCAGATGGTACGTGACGGTTTTGCCGTCGGCGCTGATGCCGCCGTTTTGCAGCGTTGGAACTTGTGTCGCGACATCACCTACAAGCGCGCCCTTGTCGTTGTATTTAACGAGGTAGGAGAAGAGGAGAAAGCCCCACTCGGTTGCGGACTGCCCGTTTTCAAGTGCGGGGTTGAGGGACATCGGTTCGCGCTGTTGGGCTATGGCCAGGGAGGTGTTGGGCGTTGCGCGTTGGGCGGACTGATTTTGGGAGCATGCTGTTAGCAGTAGTGCTAGGGCAAATGCGATAGAGCGTGCCCTTCGGGCACGCCCCTCGACCGCGCGTTCGGCTAAACGCCGAACGCTTTGCTCGGGGTCGTTCGACAGGCTCACGATGACAAAGACGATGACAAAGTAAAAGGCAAATTCGGATCGGCGCTGAGCTCGAGCGGATCGACGAGCGTCGCTTCGCGTTGATAGAATGCGGCAGCAGCAATCATTGCGGCGTTGTCCGTACAATATTTCGGCGGCGGAATGAACGCCGGGACGCCTGTCCGGGAGCTCCAATCGCGCAGCGCGGCCTGCAATGCCGAATTTGCGGCAACGCCGCCGGAAAGTACAATCGACGTATACGGCACTTCTTCGAACGCCGCATCGACGCGGTTCATCAATACGTCTATCACTGCTGCTTGGAATGACGCGGCAACGTCGGCTTTGGTTGCAACACTGCCGGCTTCGGATTCGACGAAGTAGCGAACCGCAGTCTTCAAACCCGAGAAAGACATATCGAGGGAGCCCGCTTCGCGGCGGTGACGCGGAAACGCAATCGCCTCGGCATTGCCTTCGCGCGAGAGTTTGTCGATTTGCGGACCGCCGGGAAAGCCCAGCCCTAACAAACGCGCAGTCTTATCGTATGCTTCTCCGGCCGCGTCGTCTTTCGTGCGTCCGATGATTCGCATCTCCGTCGGACTGTCGACCTCCACAAGCTGCGAATGTCCGCCGGAAACAAGCAGCGCGAGGAACGGGTACTGCGGCACGTCGTCTCTATCTAAAAATGCTGCGAAGATGTGTCCGTGCAGATGGTTGATGCCGTAAAGCGGTTTTTCGAGCGCAAATGCGAGCGCTTTTGCTGCTGCGACGCCCACAACGAGACTGCCGATCAAACCGGGGCCGCGCGTAACCGCGATGCCGTCGATAGCTTCGAGCGATGTTCCAGCGCGTTCCACCGCGTCTTCAACCGCAGCAGAAAGCAACGCAACGTGTTGCCGGCTCGCAATCTCCGGCACGATGCCGCCGTACTTTGCGTGGAACGCGTCTTGATTGGTTGAAACGCTCGACCGGACAAGCCGGCCGTCCTCAACCACCGCCGTGGCAGTGTCGTCGCACGACGTCTCGATTCCTAAAAGCAGCATGGAATCGCGCTACGTGAAGGTCTCCGGGCCTTCCTCCGTTACGATGCAATCTTCACCTACGCGGGCACTCTCCGCGCCCAGACGCCACAATGAAAGCAAAATCGCCGCCAGTCCGGTGAAGAGCATGAAGTCGGACCACAGCAACCCGATCAACATCCAGAGAATGCTGAACGCCAAAATTATGGGCCACGGACTCTCTTTGGTCACAATCGTAACGTCTTCGCCTGCCGCTTCTTTGTGCTGGAGCTTCGGATCGTCGCCTTCCAGCGCCGCGTTTTTTTCGGCCCAAAACGCGTAGCTTGCGGCGAACGCCAGCCCGACGCACATGAAGCCGAGCAACAGCGCGCCGCCGCGATCGTGGGACGAATACCAATAGATGACGCAAATCGAAACCGCGAACAGTGCCGTGCTTGCAAATAAACCGACGAACGTTTTCATCGTTCTTCCGCAAGCTCCGGATGACGCAGATCCCAGGCCGGACGCTCGGATCGAATCGGCGGCAGCGCGTGGAAATTAAACTCGGGCGGCGGCGAGCTGGTCGCCCACTCCAACGTTTGTCCGCCGTCCCAGGGATCGTCCGAAACCGGTACCTGCGCGAATTTCGAGACGAAGACGTTCATGACGAACAGCACTACTGAGACGCCGATGATCGCTGCGCCAATCGTGGAGAGCTGATTGAGCCACGGCAGATCGGCGATTGCGGGATACGTAAACACGCGTCGCGGCATGCCTTCGATACCCATGAAGAACTGCGGCAAGAACGTGAGGTTGAACCCGATCAGCATGGTCCAGAAATTGATCTTGCCGAGCGCCTCGTTGAGTTTGACCCCGAACATCTTCGGAAACCAGAAATAGATCGCGGCAAAGACCGCAAACATCGATCCGCCGCCGAGCGTGTAGTGGAAATGCGCGACGATGAAATAGCTGTCTTCGGCATGATAATCGATCGGCGGCGACGCTACCATAACGCCGGTAATGCCGCCGATGAGAAAGTTAAACAGAAATCCGACTGCGAAAAGCATCGGCGTGGACATCTCGAGTTTCCCCCGCCACATCGTGCCGATCCAGTTCCAAAACTTCACGCCCGTCGGAACCGCGATCAGAAATGACATGCCCGAGAAGAAGCCGTTTGCAACGACGCCCGTTGTGAACATGTGATGCGCCCACACGCCCATTGAAAGACCAGCGATAGCAAACGCGGAGAGTACTAAGCCGACGTATCCGTATACCGGCTTTCCGGAAAACACGGCGAGCACTTCTGCGATGACGCCGAAGTATGGAAGCACCATGACGTAGACTTCCGGATGTCCGAAGAACCAAAACAAATGCTGATACAGGATTGGATCGCCGCCGCTCGCGGGATTGAAAAACTGCGCGCCATAATGGCGTTCCAGCAATAGTTCGCAAACCACACATGCGAGCGATGGGAACGCCATGAGTATGAGCAGCGCCGTCGCCAGGATCTCCCACGTGAAGATCGGCATCCGCCACATCGTCATTCCGGGCGCCCTGTATAAGAGAATTGTAACGACGAAGTTGATCGCGACCATGATCGTCGCGATGCTGTTCATCAGAATGCCGATCAGCCAAAGGTCTTGACCCGCACCCGTGCCGACGATCATCGCGGAAAGCGGCGCATACGCCGTCCATCCGGCCATCGCTCCGCCGCCTTCGGCGAAGACGCCCAAGAACACGACGATTCCACTTAAAATAAAGAGCCACACCCCGAGCGCGTTGAGGCGCGGGAACGCCATGTCATGCGCGCCGATCTGCAGCGGAACAAGAAAGTTGGCTAGACCAAAGCCGAACGGTGCGATCACGAGAAAGATCATCGCCGTGCCGTGCAGCGTGAATACTTGATTGTACGCTTGCGGCGTCAAAAAATGTTGATCGGGCTGCGCGAGCTGGATGCGAATGAAGAGCGCCAGCACGCCGGCTAATATAAAGAAGAAGAACGTCGCGGCGATGTAGAGGATGCCGATTTGTTTATGGTTCGTGGTCGTAAGCCACTGTGTCATAGGGCCGCCGTTCCTCCACTCGTCAGCCAGCGGTCATAGGCGGCAACCGGCACTACACGCACGGTAAATACCATGAGCGTGTGATCGAGGCCGCAATACTCCGCGCACTCGCCGCGAAAGTCGCCCGTGCGCGTCGGCGTCACGTCGAAATGCATGGTATAGCCCGGCGTCGCATCGCGCTTGAACAGGAACTCCGGAATCCACATTGAGTGCACGACATCGGAGGAGTATAAGTTTATCTGCGTCATCTTTCCGGCCGGAATCAGCATGACCGGGGGACTCTGCGGTGTGCCCTGTATCACGATCCGGTGGCCTGGATAGCGAAATTGCCAGGACCAACTGTACGCCATCACATCAACGACTGCGTATGGATTCGGACGCAAGAAATCTACGACGCCCTCACGGATATAAGTAATATAGAAGAGCCCGGTCACCATGATGATTGGAATTACCACACCGGTAATCTCGATCGGAGCATTGGTGTGAAACTGCGGCGGCACGCGATTCTCGTTACCGCGGCGTTTACGCCAGGCAATAAGCGCGAAAAGAATAAGAGTGCAAACAAACGCCGCCACGAATAAGCCGGCGCCCACAAAGACATACCAGTCGCCGCGAAGGTCCATGCCTTCCACTGACGCGGGATGCAACAGCGGCATTCTTTCGGTGTCATACCCAGCCGCGGCGGAATGGGAAACTGCGTGAGCAACCATACGCATCCTAGTTTGCCAAATGGTTATTATGAATACGGGAGGTGTTATACGCGAATGCTGATGAGCGCGATTCCGGGCACATTCGGCGGCCTGGCGTTGTTCGAGGATCTTTCCGAGGAACTCACTGCCGACTTCGAGCGGCACGCGCACATCGCCGAAGCGCGCCGTAAGCAAGTCGTCGTTGCGCAAAACGAGACGTTTCCGCACCTCGGTATTCTGTTGAGCGGACTCCTCTACGTAACGGTTCCACCACCCGGACGCGAGGAGGGCGACCGGCGCTGCGGGCTCTATGTCATCCATCCGGGTGAAACGTTTGCGGAATTCTCGCTACTCGACGGTAGCGGCATCGTAGGCGAGATCGCCGCGCTAAGTATCGCGCAATATGCTTTGATACCACACGCTGTGGTGCGGTCGTGGATGGAGCGCGAGTTCCGGTTTACCGACCGGCTCATTCGCCAAGCGACGCAGCACGCGCGTCGCACATTCCAGACGCTTATGGGCAACCTGACGCTGCCGATGCTCAGCCGCATCGCCTCGTTACTGTTGCCGTATGCCATGGGCGGCGAAGGGTTGCGCGAAACGCATCCCGAGCTGCGGCGCATCACGCAAGTGCAGATTGCCGCGATGGCTGGAAGCGTGAAAGAAGTTGTTGCGCGTACGCTGGCGGATCTCGAAGAACTCGGCGCTATTCGACGGGAGCACGGTCATATCGCATACCTCGATCGCGATCGTTTGGTGGAATTAGCTGGGATAGAAAAGCAAGCGCTCGGGTAAAACTGCGCCATGTCGCGCCACGAGCAGCCGCTGGCGGTTCGATCGCATCCCGTCGTGCTCGGCATGGTCATTTTTATTGCGTCGGAAACGATGTTCTTTTCGGCGCTGTTCGCGACATACTATAATCTGAAGGCGCGCGCCGAGGTGTGGCCGCCGCCGTACGCGCATCTCGAACTGGTCGGACCGTCGTTCGGGACTGCGTTCTTGGTGTTCAGTAGTCTGACGATGTTTCCGATGCTGCGCGCCTTAGAGCGCCGGAAATTCAATGCTGCATACGGCTGGCTTTATGCAGCAATTATCGGCGGCCTTGCTTACATCGGCGACGCGATGCACGGGTACTCCGAGCAGAACTTCACGTTTCACTCGGGAGCGTACGCATCGATCTATCTGACGATCACGGGGTTTCATCTACTGCACGTCGTCGTTGGCGTGCTCATGCTGCTCGCGCTGTATTTCGGTTTGCGTTCGGCCACATTTCGTGCGGACAGGCAAAACGGCGCCGAAGCGATCAGTTATTATTGGCACTTCGTCACCGTCATGTGGTTCGG
>CAZHGH010000004.1:47684-54245 GCA_964531205.1 uncultured bacterium | reverse complement strand
AACGTTCGCGAGCGCGCAATTGCGGCGGGCCTGCTGCTTTCGATTCTGGGCAGCTTCGGGTTCATGTACGCCTTTTGGCGTCAGCTCTCAACGCAGTGGGAAGGCTTTTTCCTCGCATGCGCATTCGGCGGATTCGCGATTGCTGCGCTAGGCTGGGCGCGCTGGATTCTGCCGGACGAGCAAGTCGTCGATCTGCGCGACACCGTTCCGCAACTGATCGAAGAACGCGCGCAGCAAGTCCAAGTGGTGGCGCGCGGCGTGGCGCAGGTCACCAGAAAAACGTGGCTGATGCGCATGCTGTATACGGCGCTGGGCGTTTTCGGAATCGCCGCGCTGTTTCCGGTAGGCGCGCTTGGACCCGAGCCTGACAAAACGCTGTTTCACACCCGGTGGAAGCGCGGCGATCGCATGCAGCGCGTCGACGGAACGCTAGTGAAGGCGGATGACATCAATGTAGATGCTATCGAGACGGTATTTCCCGAAGGCAGCATCGGCGATTACCGATCCATGGCAGTACTTATACGTTTGCCCGATGGCGTCGGCACGAACACGACCAACGGTTTGGTCGTGTATTCGAAAGCGTGCACGCACGCAGGTTGCCCCGTCGCGTTGTACCGTGCCGCAGATCATCGGTTGATTTGTCCCTGCCATCAATCGGTGTTCGACGTCGCCGATCGCGCGAAAGTTTTGGATGGTCCCGCAGACCATCCGCTTCCGCAATTGCCGATTGAGATCTCGGGTGACGGTTACGTCCGCGCACAAGGCGATTTTCCATCGCCCATCGGTCCCGGGTTTTGGCAAGCATCATGATCCATCGCGTGCTGGTTTGGCTCGACGATCGATTCGGAACCGCAACGTTCGTTCATCATGCAATAAAAAAAGCGTTTCCCGATCATTGGTCGTTCATGCTGGGCGAGATCAACCTGTACGCGTTCATCGTCCTACTTGCGACGGGAACGTTCTTGGCGTTCTGGTTCGTGCCCGGGCACGCACAGGTTGTGTACGAAGGACCGTATCAGTTGCTGCGCGGCGTACGGATGAGCGAAGCGTACGATTCCGTTCTCCACATTAGTTTTGAAGTCAACGCCGGCTTGTTGATCCGTCAAATCCACCACTGGGCTGCGAACATCTTTATCGCAGGTATCATCGTACACATGTGCCGGATTTTCTTTACCGGCGCCTTTCGTAACCCGCGCGAAGCAAATTGGATTATAGGCGTGCTCTTGTTCTTCGCGGCGATGTTTGAAGGCTTTACCGGGTATTCGATGCCGGACGATCTCCTCAGCGGCATCGGTCTTGCGATCGCTGTTTCGATCCTGCTCTCCGTCCCGTTCATTGGAACGTGGGCGGCATTCTTTCTCACCGGCGGTGCGTGGCCCACCGAGATTCTCATTCAGCGGCTTTTCGTAACGCACGTCTATATCATGCCGCTTGCGATCATCGGGCTGATCACGGTTCACTTGATGATCGTCTGGCGTCAGAAGCACACGCAGTTTCCCGGTCCGCGGCGCGTTGAAGAAAACGTCATCGGCTCGCCGATGTTCCCGCAGTACACCGCGAAGACGCTCGCTCTGATGTTTGGCGTGACGGCCATGTGCTGTCTGCTCGGCGCGTTCGTGCAGATCAACCCGGTGTGGTTGTGGGGACCGTACAAAGCGGCGACGGGCCTGGTTCCGGCGCAGCCGGATTGGTATATCGGATGGCTGGAAGGGGCGTTGCGCATCGGACCGCCGTGGGCGTGGCATCTGTGGGGTCACATGATACCGTCACAGTTTTGGCCCGGGTTCCTACTGCCGTTGCTCATCATGGGGTTTTTGGTATCGTATCCGTTTATTGAAGCATTCCTCAGCAACGACCGCGCGCCGCATCATCTGCTGGATCGGCCGCGGGACGTTCCCCTTCGTACGGGGTTCGGCGTTTCGTTCATCGTCTTCATGGCCGGACTATTCTTGGCGGGTGCGGACGACGTGGAAGCACGCTATCTGCATTTGCCGCTCAACGATTTGGTCTGGGCATACCGCTTCTTTTGCATTCTGGGTCCGGGTGTAGCATTTTGGATAGCGTATCGCATCGCTGATGAATTGCGCCGCGCGGGCGGAGTGCGTGAAGCCGAGCGGCTGCGCATTAAACGCAAAGCCGAAGGCGGATACGAAGAGGAGCGGGTCTGATGATTGCGCTGCTGTTCGGCGCCGCAGCGGCCGGCGCATATCTCTGTGCAGTGAGAGAGTATACGCGACGATATCCAAACCGTGCGTTTTCACCTCTTCGCGTCGTTGCGTTCCTCAGTGGATGCGCGCTGCTTACGGCGGCGCTTTCGCCTTGGGCGGATGCCGCGGCAGACACGTCGTTTGCCGCTCACATGCTGCAGCACATCGTCATGTTGATGATAGCGCCGCCACTGCTCTTGCTCGGTGCTCCGCTGCTTTTGACCGTTGCGGTCTCTCCTGTACCAATGGCCCGCAAAATCACCGCCTTTTCGCATTCCGCGTCCGGCCGCGCGCTGTTTTCACCGGTTACCGCGTGGTTAGTGTACGTGTTCGTCCTCTGGGGCGCGCATTTTTCGCCGTTGTACGAACTGGCGCTGGAGTATCCGGTGGTCCACGTTGTGGAACACCTGCTCTTTATTGGTTCGGCGTTGCTGTTTTGGAATGCCGTCGTTCAAGTGGGCTACGCGCCGCGTCCCGTGCCCTATGCTGTGCGAATGTTCTATCTCTTCTTAGCGATTCCGCAAGGCGCGTTTCTGGGCTTTGCGCTAAATGCAACACGATCGGTGATGTATCCACATTATGCGGCAGCGCTCGGGTCTGCCGCGCTGACGGATCAGCATAACGGCGCAGATATGATGTGGATTTTCGGCGGCTTCCTGCTGTTCGCGTCGTTCATGTGCACCGCCGGGGTGTGGGCGGCGGCGGAGCGCGGAACGGCGAGTGCGACGTGATCGTTCATCTAGCCGCGTTTCTGATCGCGCAAATCGACTTCGCGCACCCTTTGCCGGATGAGGTGCGCGAAGGGCGGCAGTTGTACGAAGTGCATTGTTCCTCGTGTCATGGCGAGCATCTGGAAGGTTCGGCGCAAGCGCCGCCGCTTATCAATGTCGATGCCGGTGACGTTCATTTCGAATTGACGACGGGACGCATGCCGGCGGAAGCGCCGTTTCAACAAGAATACGATCGTCCACCGCGGTTTCCGCCTGGACAAATCGATGCCATCGTTGCGTATGTCATGACCCGGTCCAGCGGTGAGAAGCAATTACCGCTCGTTTTGCCGGGAAAGATCGAGAGCGGCCGCCGCGTTTTCGAAGATAATTGTCAGGCTTGCCACGGTGCAACGGGGCATGGCGCCAGCGTAGGCTATCGCAACGTTGCGCCGGAGTTGATGAACGTGAACCCGCAACAAATTGCGGACGCCGTTCGCATGGGCCCGGATGTGATGCCGAGGTTCGGGCCAAAAGTCATAGACGATAACGCTATGGGTGACGTGATTGCGTACGTGCAATATTTGCAGCGCTTTCCATACAATCCGGGCGGTTTGCAACTTGCGAATTTGGGTCCGGTGGCGGAAGGCTTCATTGCCTGGGCCCTGGGCATCGGCTTGCTGGTATTGTTTGTCCGGCGGATCGGGACGACGGAGTAGCCGATAAAGCTGGCGTTCGATACCTCACGATGACATAGTTGGGTATCACAAAGATGCACAGAGGAGAGCCAAAAAAAAGTGAACGCAAGTGCATTTTTACTACAACGCCTCGTAGATTGGGGCGTGACGCGGATCTACGGATATCCCGGCGACGGCATCAACGGGTTGCTCGGCGCGCTAGAGCAGTTCGAAGATAAATTACAATTTATTCAAGTGCGCCACGAAGAGATGGCGGCGTTCATGGCATGTGCGCACGCGAAATTTACGGGAGAAGTGGGCGTGTGCCTGGCCACCTCCGGCCCGGGCGCGATCCACCTGCTCAACGGTCTGTACGACGCAAAGATGGATCATGCGCCGGTCGTTGCGATCGTCGGACAAGCGGCGACTATGGCGATGGGAAGCTCGTATCAACAGGAAGTGGACCTTCAAGTCCTATTCAAAGATGTTAGTGAGTACAGCTACACCATCACCAGCACGATGGCGACGCGTCACGTCGTGGACCGCGCGTTTCGCACTGCCATGGGGTTGCGCGGCGTCGCAACCGTAATCTTCCCGAAGGATCTGCAGGAGGAAGACTACGCAGAGCCGCCTCGCAAACACAACACTGCGCATAGCGGCATTGGTTACTCAAGGCCAATGATCATTCCGCGCGCGCCGGATCTGCAGCGTGCAGCCGAAATTCTGAACGGCGCGCAAAAAGTGGCGATGCTCGTCGGTGCGGGCGCGAAACATGCGAGTGACGAGATTGTTGCCGTCGCGGATAAATTACAGGCGTGCTGTGCGAAGGCGCTGCTCGGTAAGGACGTTTTACCGGACGACCTGCCGTGGGTCACGGGCACGATCGGTTTGCTAGGGACGCGGCCGAGTTCGGACATCATGGAGCAGTGCGACGCATTACTGATGGTCGGGACGAACTTCCCGTACGCGGAATTCTTGCCGAAAGACGGTTCCGTACCGGCCGTGCAGATCGATATCGATCCGCGCTATTTAGGCTTGCGCTACCCGGCGGACGTCAATCTCGAAGGCGATGCGGCGGATACGCTTGCGGTGTTATTGTCGTATCTGCAGCAGAAGAGCGACACGTCATGGCGTGAGAGCGTTGCGAAAAACAAAGAAGAATGGTATCGCATCGAGCAGGATCGCGCGCATCAAGAGGCGCCGCCCGTCAATCCGCAATTGCTGTTCACTTCGCTTAATGAGAAGCTTCCGGCGAATGCGATCCTCACAGGCGATGCAGGAACGCCGACCAATTGGCTTGCGCGTCACATCATGGTCCGGAAGGGCATGAAGATTTCGCTTTCGGGAAATCTAGCTACGATGGGAAGCGCCGTGCCGTATGCGATCGCCGCGAAGTTTGCGTTTCCGGATAGGCTCGTCATATCGATGCCCGGCGACGGTGCGATGCAGATGAACGGCATCAACGAACTCATCACGGTGCATCGCTACTGGAAGACCTGGAGCGATCCGCGGATCATTTTCTTCGTGATGAACAACCAAGATCTCAACCAGGTTACTTGGGAGCAGCGCATTCTCGGCGGGGCGCCGCGCAACATGGAAACCCAACCGTTGCCGAACTTCGCGTACGCGCAATTTGGCGAGACGCTCGGCTTCAAAGGCATACGCGTGGACTCGCCCGACGAGGTCGACGCGGCATGGGACGAGGCGCTGAGTTCGCAACGTCCCGTCGTGCTCGAGGCGATGGTGAACGGCGACGTCGCGACGTTGCCGCCACACATTACGCGCGAACAAGCGATGCACTTCCTACAGGCGGCGCGCAAAGAAGCTGCTGGGGAACCGGGCGTGGTTACGCAGTCGATCAAACAGATGATCTCCGGCATCATTCCGCGGCGATCCGACGAGCCGGCGAAGAAAGGATCGTAGCGCGTGACGACTGCCGGAGCTGTACGCGCCCAGTGTCCGATCGAGTCGGTACACGCGCGTGCGTATAAAATTCCGACGGAGGATCCCGAAGAATCCGACGGCACTCTGAAATGGACTTCGACGACGCTGGTGTACGTCGAGGTCCACGCCGGCGGCACGATCGGCATTGGTTACACGTACGCGGATGCATCCGCAGCGAAGGTCATCGACGGGCTGCTGAAGGAAGCGCTCCTTCATAAAGATGCGTTAGAGACGTCGGCACGTTATTCGGACATGTATGCGAAGGTCCGCAACAATGGGCCCGAAGGGATCGCCTCGATGGCGATTTCGGCGGTCGACATCGCGTTGTGGGATCTCAAAGGAAAAGTGTTGGATGCGCCGGTTAACGTTCTGCTTGGCGCGTCGCGAACGCGCGCGCCGGTCTACGGCAGCGGCGGCTTCACGTCATACTCGCAACGCCGCTTAACCGAGCAGCTCGCGGCGTGGGTGCACGCAGACGGCATACCGCGCGTAAAAATGAAGGTCGGACGCGATCCGGAAGCGGATCCGCAACGCGTCGCGGCGGCACGTAAAGCGATTGGGCAAGGCGCGCAGCTCTTTGTCGATGCTAACGGCGCATACGCGGTGAAACAGGCGCTCGAACTTGCGAAGCCGTTCGCGGATGAAGGCGTTACGTGGTATGAGGAGCCGGTCTATCACAACGATCTACAGGGGAACCGCTTCGTGCGAGATCGCGCGCCTGCGGTTATGGAAATCAGCAACGGCGAGTATGGATGGGTGCCGTACACGTTTCAGCGCATCATCGAAGCAGGTGCGGCCGATGTAGTTCAGGCTGACGTTACGCGATGCGGCGGCTACACGGGGTTTCTCGCCGTCGACGCGCTCTGTCAGTCCTATGCCGTACCGCTATCGAGCCATTGCGCCCCGTACGTAACACTCCCAGGCGCGTCCGCGGCGAAGATGCTGCGCCATATAGAGTACTTCTGCGATCACGTGCGAATCGAACGCCTGCTGTTCGATGGGACGCGAGACGTACATGAAGGCACG
>CAZHGH010000004.1:38650-47584 GCA_964531205.1 uncultured bacterium | reverse complement strand
GCCTGCTGTTCGATGGGACGCGAGACGTACATGAAGGCACGTTGGAACCGGATCCCGATCGTCCGGGCATCGGACTCGAATTGAAACTCGCAGACGCGGAGAGATTTGCGGTTTGACGATAAGGATTATTGAGACTACCGGTGACGGCCGCGCGCATGCAGTAAATGCGAAGGACTTGAACATCGACGTCGCCGCGTTGGAACGCGATCTCCGCGCAGCGGTGCGCGGCGAGGTGCACTTCGACGACGGCTATCGCGCCATGTACTCGACGGACGCGTCCAACTACCGGCAGATTCCCGTTTGCGTGGTTCTTCCAGCCGATGCAAATGACGCGCAGGCCGCGATGCGCGTATGCAACAAGCATGGCGCGCCCGCAACACCGCGCGGCGGCGGCACGAGTTTAACCGGCGCAAGCTGCAATGCTGCGGTCATCTTCGACTACAGCAAATACATGAACCACATTCTGGAAATCGATGTGGCGAATAGCATTGCCATCGT
Organism: uncultured bacterium; assembly: GCA_964531205.1. GTDB lineage: Bacteria > Vulcanimicrobiota > Vulcanimicrobiia > Vulcanimicrobiales > Vulcanimicrobiaceae > JAICWY01. Next base: position 47,086 of record CAZHGH010000004.1, on the reverse strand, counting down.
CGAGCCCGGCGTTGTACTCGACGACCTTCGTAAAGCCGTGCAAAAAGACGGCCTTACGTTCGGCCCGGCCCCATCGACGCATAACCGCTGCAACATCGGCGGCATGTTCGGCAATAACGCGTGCGGCATGCCCGCGGAATACGCGGGCCGCATGGAAGAAAACGTTTACGAAGTTGAAGTTCTGCTGCACGACGGAATGCGCATGCGCGTGGGCTCGACGACGCCGGCGCAGCTGGAAGACATCATCCGGCGTGGCGGACGTGAAGGCGAAATCTACGCGAAGCTCAAGCAGATTCGCGACACATACGGCGCTCGTGTCCGCGAGCGCTTTCCCGATATTCCGCGGCGAGTCTCCGGCTACAACCTCAACCAATTGCTAGAGGAAAACGGTTTTAACGTCGCTCGCGCCCTGATCGGTACCGAAGGCACGTGCGTGCACGTTCTCGAGCTGACGCTTCGGCTTGTGCCGAATCCAAAACATACCGCTCTTGCACTGATTGGCTTCGAAGACATCGCAACCGTCGGCGACCACGTTCCTATCTGCAACGCGCACTATCCGCACGCCGTCGAAGGCATGGATGAAACGCTCTTCCAGCACATGCACGAGAAGGGCCAGAATCCGCACGAACAAGAGGAGCTTTTTCCGGCCGGTCACGCATGGATGATCGCGCTTTTCGGCGCGGATACGAAGGAGGAAGCGGAAGCAAAAGCCGAGGCCCTCGTTGAGGATCTGAAGCGGCAAAGCGACGACGTGCGCCGCGCGCGCGTCGTCAGCGACCAGCATAAGATGGACGAGATCTTCAAGATTCGAGAAGCGGGTCTCGGCGTCAACGCAAAGATTCCGAATCAGCCGGAGTTTTATCCCGGATGGGAAGATTCGGCCGTCGCACCCGAATATCTCGGCAAATATCTGCGCGAATTCCAGCAGAAGATGCAGCAGTACGAGTACATGGCATCGATTTACGGCCATTTCGGACAGGGCTGCGTGCACTGCCGGATCAACTTCGATTTGTTTACTAAAGACGGCATCGAAAAATACCGCAAATTCGTGCACGAAATGGCGCATATCGTCGTGAAATACGAGGGTTCCGTTTCGGGCGAGCACGGCGACGGTCAGGTCCGCGCAGAACTGTTGCCCATCATGTATGGCGACGACCTTGTGCACGCATTTTGGGAGTTCAAGACCGCGTTCGATCCGCACAACAAAATGAACCCCGGAAAAGTCGTCAAGCCTTATCGCATCGACGAGAACCTGCGCTGGGGCACGAACTATGAACCGTGGGATCCGCCGACGAAATTTCCGCTGGAAAAAGATCATCATAGCTTTGCGTACGCTGCGAACCGATGCGTGGGTGCGGGCGTCTGCCGTAAGCATGATAAGGGCACAATGTGTCCGAGCTACATGGTCTCGCTCGAAGAGAAGTACTCGACGCGGGGCCGCGCGCGCCTGCTGTTCGAGATGCTCCAGGGCGATCCCATGACGCGCGGCTGGAAAGACGAAACGGTCAAGGAGTCGCTGGAGTATTGTCTGGCCTGCAAAGGCTGCAAACACGAATGCCCGGTCAACGTCGACATGGCGACGTACAAGGCCGAGTTTTTGCATCATTACTTCAAAGGCAAGCCGCGCCCGTTGCACATGTGGCTGTTCGGCTACATGTTCGTGTGGGCTAAAGTTGCCTCGTACATACCGGGTGTGGCGAATTTCTTCTCACAGGCGCCTCCGTTCAGCACGCTGCTGAAAAAGATCGCGTCGATTGCGCCGCAGCGTGAGATACCGATGTTCGCGGATTACACGTTCCGGCAATGGTTTGCCAAACGCTCGCCGCGCAACGTGGGCAAAGAGCGCGCCATTCTGTGGACCGATACGTGGAACGAGTATTTCCATCCGCAAACTGCTCAGGCGGCCGTTGAGGTTTTGGAAGACGCCGGCTACCACGTGCTGATTCCGCCGCGCCAAATCTGTTGCGGACGGCCGCTTTACGACTACGGCATGCTCGACCAAGCGCAGCGGCAATTACACGCGATACTCGATGAATTGCGTCCGCTCATCCGCGAAGGCGTTCCACTTGTGGGCTTGGAGCCGTCTTGTCTCTCCGTATTCAAGGACGAAATGCAAGACATGCTGGCAAATGACATGGATGCGTCGCGGCTTGCCGCTCAAACGTACGCGCTCGAAACGTTCCTCAACAAAAAGGCCGAGCGCGAGGAGCACTATAAACCGCCGAAACTCGATCGCGACGCTATCGTTCACGAGCATTGCCATAAAAAATCGGTGCTCGACCCGACATCGGAGACGCACGTGTTCGACCAGATGCAGATCGAACACGAGACGCTTGAGAGCGGGTGCTGCGGAATGGCCGGCGCGTTTGGTTTTGAGGACAGCCACTACGATATGTCCATCAAATGTGGCGAGCGCGTGCTGCTTCCGAAAGTTCGCGCGGCAAAGCCGGAGACCATAATCGTTGCAGATGGCTTCAGCTGCCGCGAACAGATTATGCAAACGACGAAGCGGCGAGCGTTGCATCCGGCGGAAGTAATGAAGATGGCGATCGACGCGCGAGAGCGCCCGCACGCCCAAGGCGATCGCGCGCATGACGCATATCCGGAGCGCCGTTTCATGCCCGACAGCGAGACGCGGCGCCGGCAAATCATTGTCCGCGGCTACGCCGTACTCGGCGCGATCGCCGTTGCCACGCTGGCGGGCATTATGCTACTGCGTTCCGGCGACGGACATGGCGACTAACGGGAGATTGCATGGCAAGGTCGCCTTTGTGACGGGCGGCGATACGGGCATCGGCAAAGCGATTTGCCTCGCGATGGCGCGCGAAGGCGCGTCCGTCGTCATCAATTATCACGGCGATCGCGCACCGGCCGACGCGCTTCTTCGGGAGATCGAAGGTTTCGGCGGGATCGCTTTTGCGTTCGGAGCGGACGTTTCTAAAGCAGCCGAAGTGCAGCAGTTGGTAAACGCTGCGGTCGAACGTTACGGCAGGCTCGACATTGCGGTGAATAATGCTGCCATCGAGGAGCATCATCCGTTCGTCGAGATGCCGCTCGAGGTCTATGAAAAGACATTCGCGGTCGACGTGACCGGCGTGTGGATGTGCACGCAAGCCGCGGTAAAGCAGATGATCGCGCAACAGCAAGGCGGCCGCATTATCAACATCTCGTCCATTCACGAAGAGATTTCAATGCCGTCGAATTCGGCCTACTGCGCGGCAAAGGGTGCGCTGCGAATGCTTACGCGTACGCTCAGCGTCGAGTTGGCCCCTTATAGCATTACGATAAACAACATCTGTCCGGGCGCGATCGACACGCCGATGGATAAACCGGTAAAGCGAGATCCGGATAAGCTTCAGGCTTTGCTCGACGAAATTCCGCTCCGTCGTATGGGAACGCCTGATGAAGTGGCGCACATGGCCGCATATCTTGCCTCCGACGAAGCCGCGTACGTGACAGGCGCATCGCTGTTTATAGACGGAGGCATGTCGAAGCAGTCAGGGTCGCTATGATTGCGCGCGTCTCGGGACCCGGACACGAGATCACCACGTACGACGTTGCGGACGGGGAGATGTCCGCTGGCAGCACGCTGGGCGGTCCGAAGGCAACGATGTGGATCAAAGCGACCGGTGCAATTGAGAAACTATGGTCCATCGAAGCCGGAGCGGATATGTTTGGTACGCTCGTCGTGCATCATTGGGACGAGCGCACGGGAATTCCACTGACCCCGCTACCCGGCAACTTTGCGCTTCATCCCGATCGTCAGGAGCACGTCTTCGAACTCTCAAACGGCGTAACGGTACACGAAGACCTGTTTGTGTTGAGTGGAAAACCTCATGCAGATCGGCGCGGCGTCGATCCGCCGGTTGCCTATTACGAACTAACGCTTACCAATGACAGCGACCAACGGGTGGTGGTAGCTACGATTGCGGCGATCCAGCTCAAAGGCGGCATCGAAGGCTGCAATCGCATCTCGTACGATAAGCGACAGCACGCATTTGTGGTCCGAAACGACACGGTGCCCTCGCTCGTGCGTTACGCGAGCTGTTCGAAAGCGCCGTCAAGCTATGAAGTAACACTCGACGTTGCCAAAGTGCACGCGGCTGCCTTCCCGGGAAAGCTCTCCGGCGAGACGTTCGACACCGACGGCGAGGCTATCGGCCTGTTTCACTCAAGCCATCGGCTGGACCCCGGTGAAACGGTGCGCTGGTATTACGCGCTCACGTTTTCGTTGGACGAAGACCCGCCCGTTCCGGATTGCGAGACGTCGCGCCGGCGAACGCGCGAGTACTATGACGAGATTCTCAATCGCGCCGTCGTCATGACGCCGGACCGGGAAGTCAACCGCGGCGTGCTATGGGCTAAAGCCAATATGCTGCGCACGGAGTTGCTGGCTCCGCAGGGCTGGTCTTTTACGAACGATCCGACACGTTCGAACAACTCCGTCTGCCGTGACACGTGCTGGTTTGCGTTCGGTTCCGATTACGTTACCCCGGACTTTTCGAGAGAATCGCTGCTGTGGTACGTCGATCATCTGGAGCCGAAGGGTATGGCGGTCGAGTATTATGACATCCGCAACGGCAAGAGCGAAGATTACGGTCTGAACATCAACGACAACACGCCGCTGCTCATCCTTGCATTGTGGCATCACTACGCGGTAACCGGGGATCGCGCATTCCTCGAACACGTCTATCCAAACGTACGTCGAATGGCGGAGTACATTCTATCGCAGCGCAACGACAACGGTTTGGTGTGGTGCACCGCAGACGGAACGGGCGAACGCGGAAGCGTGGGATGGCGAAACGTCATTCAAGGCTACCGTCTCTCCGGCGCCACGACGGAACTGAACTCCGAGTGTTATGCAGCATTGATGACGCTGGCCACAATGGCGCGCGAGTTTGGAGACGCGGACGAAGAAAAGTATGCTCTTCGCGAGGCCGGACGCTTGCGAGAAGCGATTAACGAGCATTTGCTCGACAAGACGCGCAACGTGTACTACCTGAACATCGACGTCGATGGCACGCCTCGCACCGAGATTACGTCGGACATGGTCTTTCCGATTATGTTTCGTGTTGCGGAGCACGACACAAGTGCGAATATTATTTCGCGCTTGAGCGTTCCGGAGTTTTGGAAAGAGCCGGGGATTCATACCGTGCCGCGCACGGCGATACGCTACACGCCGGCCGGTGCAAGCGGATTGCTCGGCGGCATTTGGGCAGGCGTCACGTTTTGGTATGCGTTTGCCGCCGCACCGTTCAACGCGGAGTTCATGGCGGAGGCATTGCACGCGAGCTTCAAGCACTACGCGATCGACCCGCGCCACAACAACACGGTGCCGGGTCAGTTTTCGGAATGGCTTCACGGCGAGACGTTGGTGAATCAAGGGATGATGCTCTCACCGTGGTATCCGCCGCGGTATCTTTGGGCGGCGATCGAAGGCCTCGCCGGTCTGGATCTGAGCTCGAATACGCCGCGTCTCGAACCGCGTCTAGCTCGAACGTGGAAATGGATGGGCGTTCGCAATGTGCCGCTGCGCGGCAAGAGAGTATCCTGGTTTGCCGTACGCCTCGACGATCTCCAAATGTACGTTAACTATCCGTTCGATACAGTGCCGCGCGACCGGCAATACGAGAGCGATATTTCGGATTGCGCGCATACGACCGGAGAAGAAGTTGTCGTCATCGCGCTCGAACGCGCGGACCGCGTCGTCGTCTTTATCGGCAACGTCCAACAGCGTACGGCGCTGACGGCGCTTCGCTTGGAACTAGACGATTTGAATCGCTTCTCGCTGCTGCGCATGTTCAATAGCCTGCGCGCAGAATGGACTGAGCAGCGGGGCTTTGACTTCAACCGGTTTGAGACCGGCTTGCCGCTGCAGGTGGACCGCCAAGGCTTTTGCGTGCTCGAATTGCACCGAGGTACGGCATGACGGCAGCGTATCAGTTCGGCTTCAGCGAATTCACCACATGGCCGTGGTCCTTCCGCAAGGACGTCGAAGAGTACGCCAAGCACGGCGCGAGCGTTATCGAAGTTTGCGAATTTAAACTCGCGCACAAAGATTATGCGTCCGACCTGCAGTTGGTGCAGCAGTACGGATTGCGTCCCGCGTCAATTCAAATGCAGGTCCATTCCGTCTTTGTCGATTCGATGGCGGGAAAACCGGAAGAACCGGACGATCGCATTGAAGCCATGAAGGAAGCGATCGAATTGAGCGCGCCGTATTTACCGGCCGGAACACCGTTCATCGTCATTACCGGCATTCCACCGAAGGGCAATATTCGCGAGGCTGTCGATCGGACCGTCGACGCGTTGAAACAGCTCGGCGATTTTGCCGCAGAGCGCGGAATGAAGATCGCATTCGAACCACTCAGTCCCGTGAACCTTCACAAGGATACGGCCGTGTGGTACTTGGACCAGGGCCTCGAGGTCGTCGAGCGCGCCGGACATCCGAACGTCGGCATTTGCATCGACACCTGGAACGTTTGGCAGACGCCGGCGCTCTCCGATGTGATTGCGCAATGTGGAGATCGCATTCTTGTCGTGCAGATCAGCGATTGGAAAACGCCGCGCTCTACCGCGGATCGCTACTCGCTCGGCGACGGCGAGATACCATTGAAAGAGATTATCGGCGACGTTCGGCGCACCGGATTTACCGGTCCATGGGTCGTCGAAATTCTTTCGTCCATGCATTTGGAAGGTTCGCTTTGGAAATCGAATTTGGAAGACGTGCTGCGCAAAAACCGCGCCGCATTCGAACAACTTTGGAATGAAACCGGGAGTTAGAACATGGGAATCGTCGTAATTACAGGCGCGTCAGGCGGTATCGGCCGCGCCGCAGTCCAGGAGTTCGCACGTCACGGTCACACGCTCGCGCTGATCGCGCGCGGCGAAGAAGGCCTGGAGGCCGCACGGCGTGAGGCGGAATCTTTAGGCGCGTCACGCGTCCTAGCGATATCGGCCGACGTCGGAAACTACGACGAAGTCGAGCGTGCTGCGGAGCGCATCGAGCGCGAGCTCGGACCCATCGACACGTGGGTGAACGTGGCTTTCACCAACATTTTCTCGGAGTTCATGGATTTTACGCCTGACGAGTGGCGGCGCCTGACCGACGTTACGTATCTCGGGTACGTGTGGGGAACGATGGCGGCGATGAAGCGCATGTGTGCGCGCGATCGCGGCACGATCGTGCAAGTCGGTTCCGCGCTTTGTTATCGCAGCATCCCACTACAATCGGCGTACTGCGGAGCGAAAAGCGCCATTCGCGGATTTACGGATTCGATTCGCTGCGAACTCATCCACAACCGCAGCAAAATTCGGTTGACGATGGTGCATATGCCGGCGGTTAATACGCCGCAGTTTACGTGGAATCGCGTGAAGAGCGGGTTGAATCATCCGCAGCCGCTGCCGCCGATATTCCAGCCCGAGATCGCCGGACGCGCGATCTATTGGGCCACGCAGAAGAAGCCGCGCGAAATGTGGGTGGGCGGATCAACCGTGATTGCGATACTCGCGCAAAAAATCGCGCCTCGTATTGCGGACATCTACCTCGCGCTTACGGGATATAAATCGCAGCAGACGCCGGAGCCGATCAAACCGGGCCGGCCCGACAACTTGTACGAACCTGCCGATCGCAGCAAAGACTTCGGCGCGCACGGTGAGTTCGACAAGATGGCAAAGCCGCGCAGCTGGGAGACGGAACTGATTATAAACCGAGGCTTAGTACTCGGCGGCCTTGCATTAGCCGGAGCTGCCGCCGGCGCGTATCTCGCCAGACGCCAGTAGCCGCTTTGTCATGCTGAGGTATCGAAGCACCCTGAGCAAAGCATTCGCGTGAGCGAATGCGCCGACGAACGTTGTCATGCTGAGGTATCGAAGCACCCTGAGCAAAGCATTCGCGTGAGCGAATGCGCCGACGAAGGGCGAGCCCGCAGGGCTCGCTAGTCAGACGCGTTTCCAACCCCGAACGATAGGATCAGCCGCAAAAGCATCTTCCTGTCCATCCTCGTTCTCGGAAACAAACGTTGCGGCCCACGGCTCGAAGCCGTTGCGAATACGACGGTCGATATCGAAGCCGGCGTCGCGCGCGGTCCGCTTTGCCGCATCGTCGTCGCGGGACTTGAGCTGAGCGTTACCGATTTGATCGGCTAAGGTGTGTACGTAATCTCCCCAGACGTGGTAGGTGGTCATGGTGTTTTTATTTCCGGATTGCCGAGCGCTGCGCGCTCGCCCCTCGACGGCGCATCGGCACATGCCGATGCTTTGCTCGGGGTCGTTCGATACCTCACGATGACAAAACGAAAGCCACGATCTCGTTGTTCTCCCGGTGGTTTGTCCAAAAACGTTCGCCGTCATATGCGAGTGCGCGGGCGTGGAAGGGCACCTGCGCGAGGTCTTCAACCTTCGGCGATCCGTTGCGCGCATCGATACGAGTCACGA
>CAZHGH010000004.1:30180-38550 GCA_964531205.1 uncultured bacterium | reverse complement strand
TGCGCGAGGTCTTCAACCTTCGGCGATCCGTTGCGCGCATCGATACGAGTCACGAAATATTGGTCGCTCTCTTCATCATCGGTTCCCAGAACGTAAAATAAGCCTTCGTGCACGCAGTGCCCGGCGATCCCGCGCGGCGCTTCGATGATGCTGCCGATGTGTCCATGTTCGTCGAGCGAAATGATGCGCTTGTTGTACCATTGACTGACGTAGAGCCGATCGCCGTCGAAGCTTAAATGTGAGCCGGTGTCGTCCGGACACGGCAATTTGCCCTGTTCTTTAAAACCGTGACCTGGAATGAACTTTCGGATCACGCGGTTGTCGTCATTTCCTTCGCCGCACAATACGCGCAGCTCGTCGCCCATTACCGTAGTGCCCCACGGCTTTCCGGGCGCCGGCGTTTCGCCACGAACGGTCCAATGCTTCGCGTCGATCTCGTATATCCGGCACGTGTCGATCGAGCCAATCCATAACGTGTCGCCGTCCAGCGCAAGCGCCTGCGGGCGTGGCGCGGGAGAAAGCATCCGCATAACTTCCGAAATCGTCTTCATGCGGCGCTATGTTCGAAGCAGATGCGGCTTCCCCTCGGCTGCATGGGCTTACTTGGAAAGGCTGAGCGGCTTGTACCGAACGCGATGCGGCTTTGCGGCCTCTTCGCCGAGCCGCTGTTTTTTGTTCTCTTCGTACTCGTGGTAATTGCCTTCGAAGAAGAAGACTTGCGAGTCGCCTTCAAACGCGATGATGTGCGTCGCAATGCGATCGAGGAACCAGCGATCGTGGCTGACCACCATAACGGTCCCAGCGAATTCACCTAACGCGTCTTCAAGCGCGCGCAGCGTTTCGACGTCGAGATCGTTCGACGGTTCGTCGAGCAGCAGAACGTTCGCGCCCGACGAGAGCGTCTTTGCAAGATGCAAACGCCCGCGCTCACCGCCCGAAAGCGTGCCCACGAGTTTTTGTTGATCCGCGCCTTTGAAGTTGAAGCGGCCCAGATACGCGCGCGAAGGCACTTCAAATTTGCCGACCTGCATGATGTCGAGTCCCCCGCTCACATCCTCAAATACGCTCTTCTCGTTTTGCAGCGCTTCCCGGCTCTGATCCACGACGGCGAGTTTTACGGTAGAGCCTACCTTCACTTCACCGCTGTCAGGCTGCTCTTTGCCGGAGATCATGCGAAACAACGTCGTCTTGCCCGCGCCGTTCGGACCGATGATGCCGACGATGGCGCCTGCTGGAATCGTGAAGTTCACGTTCTCCATCAGCAATTTATCGCCGAAGGCTTTGCTGACGTTTTTGAACTCTATGACGTCTTTGCCTAATCGCTCGGCAACCGGGATGAAGATTTCGCGCGTCTCGTTGCGCTTCTGATATTCGTACGTCGACAGCTCTTCGAAGCGCGAGATGCGGCTCTTGTTTTTCGTGCCGCGCCCTTTGACACCGGCGCGAATCCATTCCAACTCGCGTTGCAGCGTTTTGCGGCGCGCGCTTTCGGAGGCTTCTTCCTGCGCAAGCCGCTGCTCTTTCTGATCGAGCCAGGAGCTGTAGTTGCCTTTCCACGGAATTCCGCGGCCGCGGTCGAGTTCGAGGATCCACTCTGCCGCATTGTCAAGGAAGTAGCGATCGTGCGTGACCGCGACGACGGTTCCCGGAAAGCGCTGCAAGAATTGCTCGAGCCATTCGACGCTTTCCGCGTCGAGATGGTTCGTGGGTTCGTCGAGAAGCAGCATGTCGGGTTTCGAGAGCAAGAGCCGGCACAACGCAACGCGGCGTTTTTCACCCCCGGAGAGCGGTGCGATCTTTGCATCCCAAGGCGGAAGGCGAAGAGCGTCTGCGGCAATCTCCATCTGCTGTTCCATCGCATCCGCATCTTGCGCGAAGAGCTCGGCTTCCAGCTTGCCTTGCTCTTCAGCGAGTTTGTCGAAATCGGCATCCGGATCGCCGTACGCGGCGTAGATTTCTTCCAGACGTTTGCGGGCTTTCATGACATCCGCAAACGCTTCCTCAACGCTTTGGCGCACCGTCTTTTCCGGATCGAGTTTCGGCTCTTGTTCGAGGTACCCGATCTTCAGATTTGGAGCGGACGTGGCTTCGCCTTCGTACTCGGTATCGACGCCGGCCATGATACGCAGCAACGACGATTTGCCTGCGCCGTTGAGGCCGAGAATTCCGATCTTCGCACCCGGAAAGAAGCTCAGCGAGATGTCTTTGAGAATTTGGCGCTTGGGCGGCACGGTTTTGCCGACCCGGTACATGCTATAGACGTATTCCACGGCGCCCCCTTTTGGGCTCGATGAACTAAACCCCTAGCCCCGCGCATAGAAGGGGCATGCTACATTTCATGCTTGCGGCGGTGCTGACCGTCGCAATCAAAGATTTTGCCTATACGCCCAAGACGCTCACGGTAAGCGTCGGCGATAGCGTGCACTTCATTAATAAGGATGACGAAGCGCACACGGCAACGCTGGAGGGCGGCGGCTTTGACTCCGGCGGGCTGGACACCGGAGAGTCGTTTACCTACCGCTTTACCAAGCCCGGAACGTATTCATATTTTTGCAGCCTGCATCCATACATGAAGGGCACCATTGTTGTTCGTTCTACGAAAGGCACTCACTGATGCGTCGGAAAGATTTTTTGGAGCACGTGGCCTGGACCGGCGCGGGCATTGCCTACACGCTTGGCGCGGGCGGCGTCTTTACCGCGAGGGCGGTGGCAGACATGCCGGCGGACACGATCGATTTCGTCCAAATCAGCGACAGTCACATCGGCTTCCATCAAGAAGCCAATCCCGACGTCGCATCGACTTTGCGTGCCGCGGTTGCCGCGATCAACGCCTTGCCGAAGCAGCCGCAATTCGTAGTGCATACCGGCGACGTAACGCATCTCTCAAAAACCGAGCAGTTCGATACGGCAAAAGGCATCCTATCAGAACTTCGCGCGCCGCTCATTGTGCTGCCCGGAGAGCACGATTTCATCGGCGCGGATCACAAACAGTTCTTCGATATCTTTCCGTCGCGCGATAAGCGTTCCATGTGGACGTCGTGGGATCAAAACGGTACGCACTTCATCACGCTGATTAACGTCTTCAACTTCGAAAAGATGGGTCTGCTTGGAAACGAGCAGCTTTCGTGGCTTGAAAACGATTTGAAAGCACAGAAGAAGAGCACGCCGGTTGTGGTCTTTACGCACGTACCCTTGTACGCGCTCTTCCCGCAATGGGGTTGGACGACGGAGGACGGCGCAAAAGCGCTTGCATTGCTTAAGCCATTCGATCGAGTAACCGTGCTCAACGGACACATCCATCAGATCGTGCGATACCAGGAAGGTTCCATCACGTTTGCGAGCGCGAACGCGACTGCATATCCACAGCCGAAGCCGGGCACGGCCCCGAAACCCGGGCCGCTAGCGCTACCCCACGCCGCTCTGTTGCAAGCCATCGGCTATCGAAAGGTCGAACTCCATGGTGATGGAGGCGCCGAGATCGCTGACGCAACGCTGGGATAGCACCCTCGAGGCCGCATATCGCGAGCATCGCGGCTTGCTCTACGGCGTTGCGCTTCGCGTGCTGCACGATCGCGGTGAGGCGGAAGATTGCGTGCACGACACGGTGCTCAGGTTGTGGCAGCGCGGTCACGCGTATACGCCGGCGCGCGGTTCGATTGCGTCGTTCCTCGTGGTGTGCGTTCGTAACGAAGCGCTTACGCGTCTGCGCAAACGCACGAATCGCGCCCGCATCGAACACGAACGGTTAAATAGCGAGACCGTGGAGCCTGCCGTGGACGATCCGGTGCTGGAGCGCTCGCGGATAGCCGATGCACTGGCTTCGCTGAATCCCGTGCAGAAGAAGACGCTCGAACTTGCGTATTTCACCGGTCTAACGCACGAGCAGATCGCGCAACGCATGCAGGAGCCGGTGGGAACGGTGAAGAGCCGTCTCTCGAGCGGTTTGCGTGCGTTGCGCGCGTACTTTAAAGCGCAAGGTGAGGACTTGTGAGCAACCACATCGACGAATTGGCAGAACTCTACGCGCTGGGTACGTTGGACGAAGCGGAGCGCGCTGCAATCGACGCGCATGCGCTTGAATGCGATGCGTGCGCGCAGCGTTTGGGTGAAGCGGCGGACACGATTGCATTCATGGAACAGAGCGTAGCGGTTCCCGCATCGTTGGACCGGCGTATGACCGGAGTGTTCGCGCGATCGTCGCGCCTTAGTACGTTTCGAATTCCCGGTGCGCTTGCGGCCGCGGCATTCGTGATCGGACTGTTGCCCTCGTTCTGGTTCTGGAGCGTCGCACAGAATGCACGATCGTTCGATGCAGATCGTCAGCACGCGGTGCAGGCTATGGTAAATAGTCACTTTGCGCACGCGCAATTCGCGCCGCTCGAAACGAACGCGCCGAAAGCCAAGTTGATTTACGCGCGCACGGGCACCTGGCTCTACGTCGTTGCCCAGACGGGGCGGCCGCTTTCGCTGCGCGCGCAGACGCAGCAAGGCGAAGTTGCGCTTGGTACGTTGCATGTCTCGGGAAATGCAGGCGAACTCTTCGTGTCGCAGGCACCTTTGGCGCGCACATTCATCCTGACGGACGGGCAGAGGCCGATAGAGCGGGTAACGATTCCGCGCCGTTGAATGCGCTTCGCCTATGGAGCGCATTCGCATCGGATCCGACCGTGGAATCGTTGCCGAAATCGTTCCGTTGGGGGCGACCATCGCGCGACTTGAAGTCCCGGATCGCGACGGTATACGGCAGAACGTCGTGCTCGAAGGCAGCCGCGTCATCGGCCGGTACGCGAACCGGATTGCCGGCGCGAGTTTTTCGCTTGATGCCCGCAGCTACGCGCTTCCGGCGAACGACGGGGCCAACACGCTGCACGGCGGCCCCGAAGGTTTCGATAAAGCGGTCTGGGACGTTGCCGAATCCGGTGATACGGCGGTGCGGTTAACGCACACAAGTCCGGACGGCGATCAAGGATTTCCGGGAACTCTCGAAGTGAGCGTGGAGTACGCGGTTGAAGAAAATTCGCTGCGAATCAGCTACAGTGCCACGTCGGATCGCGATACGGTGCTCAACCTAACGAATCACACGTACTTTAATTTACGCGGCAGCGATTCGGGGGACATCTCGAATCAAGTGCTGCAGATCTTTGCGAGCCGATACACGCCCGTGGATAAACATTTGATACCCACGGGTGAGTTTGCGAGCGTCGCGGCAACTCCGCTGGATTTCAGGCAGCCGCGTCCCATTACGGCGTTTCACTACGACAACAATTTCGTGTTGGATCGCACTGAGGACCGCCTTGGCCGCGCGGCTATTGCGGGCGATCCGGTAAGCGGGCGTGTGTTGGAACTTTCGACTACGGAACCGGGCCTACAGTTGTACACCGGTAAGCCGGGTGCATTCGCGTTGGAAACGCAACATTTTCCCGACTCGCCGCATCACCCGGAGTTTCCATCCACGGTGCTGCGAGCCGGCGATCGATTTTCATCTACGACGGTCTTGCGTTTCCTTACGAGCTAAGCCGGATGAATGTCCGGATTCTCTTGATCCAGCGTTTCGAGTGCGTGCTCGTATTCGCTGCGATCTTCATCGGAGAGATCCGTTCGTTTTAACTCTTTACGGAGGCCGTCGCGTACCATATCCTCGATAACCCCCGGATCATCGTATGGATCGTGGTCGTCAAAGTTCTTGTTGGATTGCTGGTCCATGCGGGTATTATCGCGGGCGTTCGGCGGCACGTCTAGGGTCGAAGGACCCGCTCGAGTTCGAGCCATGTTGCGAGCCGCTGCAAATCGCCGTTCAGCCGTGCCTGGATATCCCGTTTATTTATGCCGGGTTCATAGTGCACTGCTTGTACGCGCAGCGCTTTGCTTTGCCGGTCCGATTTTAAATCGACACGCGCGACCAGTTCGTCGTTCACCAGATAGGGCAGCACGTAGTAGCCATGGATGCGTTTGTGCGCGGGGGTGTAGATTTCTATGCGGTAGTGGAAGTTGAAGAGACGGTGCGTTCGCGCGCGGTTCCATACAAGGGAATCGAACGGCGAAAGCAATGCCGAGCCTTCTATGCGCCGTGGAATGCGCCGCTCGGCGTCGAGGTACGCCTGTTGTTTCCAGCCTTCCACTTTGACGGGTAGCAAAGCGCGGGCCTCGACGAGCTCCTGAACCCGGTTGCGCGCGTCGATAACATCCAGCCGGAAGTAGTCGCGCAGATCCGCTTCCGTTGCGATGCCAAGCGCGTTCGCAGCGATCCCGACGAGCTCGCGTTGTGCATCAGCTTCGCTTACCGCGGGCGCGTCTAGAACATCCGCTGGAATGACGCGCTCCGCGAGATCGTACAATCGTTCGAAACTCGAGAGCCGTTTCACTACGGCAAGCCGGCCGCTCCAAAACAAATATTCGATCGCGCGTTTGGTATCGTTCCAGCCCCACCACTTCTCGGTGCCTTTGCCCTCGGGGAAATGCGATGCGGCCATCGCGCCGTTCTCTACGAATGCACGCTCTACGCGTTTGACCAAATCCTTGCGTTCGAGTCCGACGCGCGCAACATTCGTCCAGGTGCCTTTTCCTCTCGCCGCGCGTGCCATGCGCCAGCGAAAAAGTGGATAACGTTCCATCGGGACGAACGACGCCTCGTGAGCCCAGTATTCCAGGAGTTTGCGCGGACTGCGATACGCCAAGCGTTCGAATAGCGCGCGGTCGTACGCGCCGAACCGTGAATACAACGGAAGATATTGCGTGCGAATCAGCACGTTCACGGAATCGATTTGAACGGCACCCAGGTGCCGTATTGCGCTCAGAAGTTGACGTGTTCCGGGCTGTGCTTCTTTAAACGTAAATCCTTGGGCTGCAATAGCAATGCGCCGCGCTTGTGCCGCGGAGATCGACTCAGTCATCGTCCTCGCTATTGCGCCCAAGCGATGTGCGCATCCTCGGCGTCAGATTGGAGACCGTTGACAATATCGCACATGAGATATATCATCAGCGCAAAGTAGATATAACTCATTTGTGATACTTCGAGGTCCCGTATGTTGCGTACTCGTCAGGACCCTTCATCAGTATTGCCGCTCGGCGCCAGCGCATTCTACATTCTCCTGGCACTCGCTGACGGCGAGCGCCACGGTGCGAGCATCGCCGCTGAAGTCGAGGAGACGACGGACGGCGCGATGCGGCTCATGCCCGGCGCGCTCTACCGGTATCTGAAGCAGATGACAATCGACGGATGGATCGTCGAACACGAAGCCGAGGATGACGACGGCCGCCGCAAATACTACCGGCTCACTCCATGGGGACGGCGCGTTGCGCAAGCGGAAGCGCAGCGTTTGGATGCGGTCGTGCGACTAGCTCGCTCCCGCCGGTTACTTCCCGCGGGAGCTTAGGCATGATGCACCCGCTCTTGCGCATTGCGCTGTGGACGTGCCCGAGCGATTACCGCCGCGAATACGCGCGCTCGATCGAATACGACGTACGCGCCCGCGACATCAACGTCGCTTCGGCAATGCTTGATTTGCTATGGCAAGGAGCACTTATGCGATTCGAAGGCGCGTTGCGCGACATCACGTTTGCTCTTCGCACGCTGGGGAAGTCGCCGATGTACTCGGTCGTGGCTATGCTCGCGATTGCGCTTGCCATCGCCGGAAACGTGGCGGTGGGCAGCGTACTGGAAGGCGTCCTGATACGCCCTTTGCCGTATGCGAATGCGGATCGATTGGTGCACGTCGATGCGGACGTGGGGCTCGGTCAGTTCTCGTATCTAGACGCGCGCGATTTCAAGGTTCGTCAACGCACCCTCGAGCGCTTCGGCCTTCGAGGCGACAGCACGCGCGTGCTGAGCGGAAAAGGCAGTCCGGTGACGCTCAACGGCTCGGTGATTGACGGCGGATACTTCGACGTTCTGAGCGCGCGCGCGCAAATCGGACGTCTGTTGACCAGCGGCGATCTCGGACGGAAGAACATCGTGTTGGCGGATAGCACGTGGCGCAAATATTTCGGTGCCGATCCTGGCGTTCTCGGACACACGGCGAGGCTCGATGGCGCAAACTACACGGTTGTCGGGGTTGCGGCGCGTGACATGCGCGACATTTCAGCGCAAGGGCTCTCCTCAAATGCGTATTGGGTTCCGCTCGATCCTCGTGGCAACGTTGAAACGCAACGCGGTTACACGAACTATGACGGATGGGGATTGCTGAAGGCCGGCGTAGCCCCGCCAGCGGCAAGCGCAGATGCAAATCGCGTTATGGCTGCGATCGTGCGCGAGTATCCGGCGAGCCACGATACGTGGAAGCGCGCGCAAGTCACGCCGGCGTTCGATTTAATCGTCGGACCTGTCCGGCAAATGCTGTGGCTACTCTACGCGGCGGTGACGATCTTGCTCGT
>CAZHGH010000004.1:22882-30080 GCA_964531205.1 uncultured bacterium | reverse complement strand
GACCTGTCCGGCAAATGCTGTGGCTACTCTACGCGGCGGTGACGATCTTGCTCGTCATTGCATGCGCGAACATTGTAAATCTAACTCTGGTCCGCGCAGCTGCGCGCGAACGCGAACTGGTCGTCCGGACGGCGCTCGGCGCATCCCGCAGACGAATCGCCACGCAGCTTTGTATCGAGATGGGCGTTCTCGCTATTCTCGGCGGCGTTGTGGGCGTTGCACTTGGATGGGCCGGCTTGCGGTTGTTCGATGCGATCGGCCCGCAAATGATTCCACGTTGGGAAGGCGTGCATATCGACGGCATCGTGATCGCGTATATCGCCTTTCTGCTGCTTATCACGACGCTGATTACCGGAATCGTTCCAGCCTTTGCGCAGCGCCGTGACCTGGTAGCGGGTTTGAAATCCGCTGGACGCTCCGGTGACTTGAGCGGCGCAAAACGCCTTCGCGCGAGTCTGGTCGTCGCGGAGATCGCATTGACGCTCGGTTTGGTTGCATCTGCGGGTCTGGTCGTTCGCAGTTTCATCACGCTGACGCACGTGAATCTGGGCTTCGATTCGCGCCATCTGTACACGATCGAAATTCCGAACCTGCAGAAAACGAAATATCCGACGTACGACGCGGAATTAAACGGCGTGGATCGGCTGGTCGCTGCGGTACGCCGCATTCCCGGTGTGCAAGAAGCAGCAAGCACGACCGTCGTGCCGTTCAAAGGCGGTTTTATCGTCGGGACCACGATTCCCGGAAGATCCGGAAGTGAAGAAGTGGACGGCAACGCGGTTGCGCCGTCCTATTTCGCCGTCATGCATATCCCGCTGCTGCGCGGACGCGAATTTACGCGGCGCGACGGCCCGCACGCGCAATCCGTTGCTATCGTAAATGCGACCCTGGCGCGTCATTTCTTCGGTACGCTGGATGTCATCGGACGGCGCATCAGTCCTGGAGTCAGGAGTTCGAACACGCCTTCCAAGACGCGCACAATCGTAGGTGTTGTGGCCGATACGCGCGACGGATTCAGTCAGCCCATGAAGCCGGAATTCTACCTACCCGATTCGCAACTGGAAACGTATAGCTTAATCGTCGCACGCACGACCGGACACGACGAAGGTTTCGCGCAAAGCGTGGATCGCGCGTACGCGTCGGTCGATCCGGCGTTACCCGCGCCGGAGATAGTGTCGTACGATAAGCTCTTCGCGCAAAACTCCGGCCGGTGGCAAGCCGCGGCGCTACTCTTCAGCGTACTGGCGTTCATCGCATTGATGCTCGCGCTCGCCGGCATCTATGCGGTAAGTGCATACTCCGTGCAGCAACGCACGCAAGAGTTCGGCATTCGCAAAGCGATCGGCGCAAAAGATACGCACGTCCTCGGAAGCGTCATTTCGGACGCGCTGCGGCAAGGCGCGGCGGGCATTGCCATCGGTCTTGTGCTTGCCGCTGTATGCACGCGGCTTCTGGCCTCCTTGCTGTTCCAAACCTCTCCGCTCGATCCGCTCACATACGCGGCGGTCATCGTTTTGCTCGTTGCCTGCACGACTTTGGCGGCGCTGGTGCCCGCGATGCGGGCAACCCGCGTCCAGCCGGCTACCGCGCTTCGGTACGAATAGGCGCCTGGGACGCTTGACAACCGCGCTAATTGCGATATAGTGAGGATGGATATGTCGCAAGTGGACATATCGCAGAATGCGAGGTCCGTTATGGTCCGCCCAAAGGTTCCTCCAGTCCGGCTCGTGGTGTTCTTTCTCGTCGTCCTCGTGGCGGCCGTTGTGCTGGTGCAGACGCATCCGACGCAAGCGCGTCCCTCGTCCGGCAATCCTACGCTCAAAACGATCGCGAATATCGTCGTTCACGCGCATCATCATTCGGCACGATCGAATCAGTAAAGGTCTGTAAAGTATGCTCAACCGTCGACAAGATCCATCCGCGTTGCTGCCGCTACCTCAAAGTGCGTTTCATATTCTGCTGGCGCTCGCCGACGGCGAGCGTCACGGCTACAGCATTACGAAGGAAGTCACGGAGTCAACGCAAGGCAAGATTCGATTAGGCTCCGGCACGCTGTACCGCCAGTTGAAGCAGATGTGCACGGACGGCTGGATCGCGGAGATCGAACGCGATGACGACGATGCGATGGGACGGCGTTACTACAGACTTACGCCGTGGGGCCGCCGGATCGCGCAAGCCGAAGCTTTGCGTCTGGAAGAGTTAGTGCAGATCGCGCGTTCGCGCCGGTTACTTCCCGTAACCGCATGAGCAAAGTGTTCAAACCCAAAGCCGTGCAACGTCCGGCGCAAAGCATGGACGTCGTTCGCGAACGCAAGCGCGGTATTCCGAAATATGCGTACACTCTTGCGGGCATTCTCGTACTCGTTGCATTGGTTGCATGGGCACTGACGTCGCTTACGCGCACGCACGGCGGAACGGTCGTCGATAAGTCGACGCTCGTTACGGATATCGTTCGCCGCGGAACCCTGCTGCGTGCCGTCAGCGCACAAGGTGCGTTCGCGCCCGAGCGCGTACGCGTTGCGTCCGCCACGCAAGCCGGCGTCGTCAATCAGATTTTTGTCAAAGCGGGCAGCCGCGTCGAGCCCGGTACGATTATCGCGCAGATGCAGAATCCGGCGCTCGATGCGCAGGTCGCGGATGCGCGCTCCGCCGTGCAGGTAGCGCAAGCAAACCTCGCAAGTGCGCGCCAGCAGGCGCAAGCAGCGGTGCTCACGCAGCAAACGGCGGTTTCCGACGCGCAAGCGCAGATGGAAGCGAACGTGCTGCAAGCCAAATCGCTTGTGGAATTGCATCGCCAAGGTCTCGTGGCGGACGTGCAATACCGGCAAGCCGAGATTCAAGCGAAAAAGAGCACGAACGACGTACGCGCCAGCCGCGCTCAAGTGGGCGTAACAGCCGCAGATTCGCAAGCCAAAGTCGCTGCAGCACAAGCACAGGTCGATCAGGCAAACGCGCAGCTCTCCGCCGATGAAACGCAGGTCGAGGCGCTTACCGTACGTGCAGCGACGAGTGGGATCGTGCAAAGCGTTGAAGTGGACCCCGGCATGAGCGTCGCGCAGAATACGGCAATAGCGCGCATCGCCGACACGCGCGATCTCAAAGCGGTGCTGCAGGTTGCCGAAAGCGACGTGCATGCAGTCGTGCCGGGAATGCCGGTGCGTATAGACACCGGCAACGGCGTCGTAAGCGGACGGGTTGCGCGCATTGCGCCGTCGGCGCAGAACGGCACCGTTGCGGTGGACGTTACGTTCGCACGAACGTTGCCCGCTGGCGCCCGTCCTGACGCGAACGTCGACGGCACGATCGAGATCGCCAGCATTCCAAATGCGCTCTCTGTCGCGCGTCCTGCGGGCGCATCCGATGACAGTACCATCGATCTCTTCAAAATCGTGGACGGCGGCACGCGAGCCGTCCGTGTTCGAGTCCATCTGGGTCAAGGATCGAACGATCGCGTGCAAGTACTCTCAGGGCTCGCGCCCGGCGATAGCGTTATCGTTTCCGACATGACGACGTACCAAGACCAAACTGAATTGCGGCTGCATTAGGAGGCCCCATGCTCGTTGAATTGCAGGATCTCGGTAAGAGTTATTTCACGGAAGAAGTGGAGACGCGTGCGCTGCGCGGCATTACGCTGCAAATCGAACGCGGCGAGTACGTTGCGATCGAAGGGCCTTCGGGCTGCGGCAAATCGACGCTGCTCTCAATTCTCGGATTGCTCGATACGCCGACCACCGGCACGTACCGGCTCAACGGCCGCGCCGTCGAGAGTCTGAACTCCAGCGAGCGCGCGGCAATCCGCAACCGCGAAATCGGTTTCATCTTTCAGAATTTCAACCTCATCGGCGATCTCTCGATCTACGAGAACGTCGAACTGCCGCTGGTGTACCGCGGAATGACGCGCGGTGAACGGCAGTCTCGCGTCGCCGAAGTGCTCGAACGCGTGCACATGTCGCATCGCGCGAAGCACTACCCCATGCAGCTCTCCGGCGGGGAGCAGCAGCGCGTAGCCGTCGCGCGCGCCCTCGCCGGCGACCCCTCCATTCTGCTCGCCGATGAACCGACAGGGAATTTGGACACGCGCAATGGCGAGGCAGTCATGGAACTGCTGAGTGAACTGCACGAGTACGGTTCTACGATCATCATGGTGACGCACGATTTCCGTTTCGCAAAACAGGCGAAACGGACCGTCGGATTATTGGATGGTCAACTCGTGGACGAACGTATCGCGGCTAACGCGCTTTAGGCCGCGTCGCGAATATCGAATAGACTATCCAGATTTGCGATCTGAAATACGCGGCGCAGCGAACGTTGCACGTTCGTGATGGTCAACGTGCTGGTGGGATCGGTGGTGCGCAACCGCTTTAACGCGTGAACCAGCGCGCCGATGCAGGTTGCGTCCAGATAGCGCACGTAGCGCAGATCGACCGTGCTATGCGAAGCGGTCAGCGCGCCAAGTTCCCGTTCGAGATTGGCGACGCTGTAAACATCATATTCACGCGCGGTCAAAACGACCGACGCGGAAAAATCTAGAGCCACATGTCTAGTATTATTAGTAAATGTGAAAAAGCGATGAAGACTTTGTATGCTGCCCTACAAGGGCCGGCGCTGCGCGAATACCGGAATGGGACGCGGTTCCGTTTTGTCGTCGAATCGCGGGTCGACGTTGGGCGGTTTTTGCCACTCCGAACGCTCGCTTGAAACGTCTTTGGTCGCGGCCTGGGCCGATGGAGTGCGCGCCGGGTCGAAGCGGCAAGGAGTGAACAGCCGATCGTAGTCCGCTTGCGGATCGCCGGCTAATCCCGCGTATCCGGTTTCAAAGCCTCTAAGCCAACGCGTGAGGCTTCCCATTGCGCCACGATAACGGTACCAACGCTGGTGTTGCCAGGTTACCGTATCGGGCGCCGATGCGAAGAGGCGCAGTAGTAATTCTCCCGCGGTCTGCCCGCGCTCGAATAAACCTTGGATGATTGCTTTGGGCATCTGCAGATTGATGCCGCCTTCGCCGGTTTTGAGACGAATGCCGATGGTACGGGATGCGTTGCCGCGCAGCGTGAGCGAAGTCTCGTCGAGCCACGTGCGCGCAGTGTCGACGATCGTCATCAGAAAACCGATCGTCGAACCTTCACCTCTTCCGAGCCGGTTCCACGGATTTATCGTTCCGGGACGATGCCGGCTTTCCAAGAACACGGCGCCTTCACGATATTTGCCCCTGTGTCCCTTCGATTCGTTTGGATCGCTGCCCAGTAAATCGATCGCGAACGTCGGCCATCGCGGAAGCGGTGAATCGAAGAAGTGGATCGGAAAATTGCTCGTCAGTCCTCCGTCGCTGAACCACACCGGCTGCATGGTGCCGTGAATATCCGTCGCGTAGAGTTTCACCGCGCAAAATAAAATAGGGAAAGACATGCTCAGGCGCGCTGCCACGACAATCGGAACGTCGTTTGCCGCCGGAAAACGGACGTAGTGATGGTGGATCGAATGCCGGGATCCGTGCTGTTCCAGATGCTGAACGATGCGCGGCGGAAACAGTTTTTCCATATCCGCTTTTTTGAAGTAGAGATCGGGACGCGGGGCATCCGCGCATGATGTTGGATCGGGGACGAGGCCGATAGGTTCGGCCGGATCGAACGGCACTTCAAACGGGCGTCCCAGCGTCAGGCACGTTGTAACCATGCGGAAGTCGATGCCGTACTCATCCTTTTGATGTTCTTTGTACCACTCGGGGTCGTGAGTACCGCGCAAATCACCGAATGTGAGCGGTGGGTCCTCTATGCTGCGTCCCGCGGCTGCCTGAATGAACGCGTCGAGCCAACCGATAAGACGCGGCGTGCCGTCTTTCGTCAAATCCGTGACGTTCTTTATTGCTTTGAGTTTGCGGATGTCGCTCTTGTGATAGCCGTGTCCCCAGCCGAAATCGTTGTGGTCGAGTTTCCACTTGCTAGAAACATAGAAAATCAAAATGACCGTGGGAAGCAGCAACAGCAGCATGAGCCATCCCGCGCCCCAATGCAACCGTACGTAGAGTTCACGATGCACGGGTGCGGTGATCCAAACCAAAATACCGTACAGCGCCCAGTACAGCGCGATGCCGGCGAGCAGCGTGGGCCACCAAAATTGAATCAACGCGAGAACGATCTTCGTCGGCACCGGACGCGAACCGGTGAACTTCAATGCGGAGTTCAAGAAAATTTGTGCACCGGGATCGGCGTTGAAAAGCGCTCGCAGCGTACCGTCCTGAGTTAGGAATTCCGGCAATTTTGCAAGCAACGCATAACCTGCGCCCGTTTTCTTTGTGCGTCGCTGGTACTCTGCTGCAGCCGTGATAGCTGCGGCGATAGCTCCGACGGACGTTCCGCCGATGTTCTTGATGATGTACTTTGACGCGAGGTGGCATATCGCGAGCGGATACACGACACCACTGGTCACGCCGCCCTTCATCACGACGTCGCAAAACCGCGTGATATTGCGTGGATCGAAGGCTTCAGCGCGCCACTGGTTGAGCGCCATTTGATGGGAGTATAGCATAGGAGACAGCGATATTCGGCCCATGTACACGGACCGGCAGAGTCAGTACCATTGGAATATGGTGTATCGAGCGTTTCTAGCCGGGTTAGGCGCTTTGTGGCTTATCGGCGTATCCGCTCCGGGCGTCGCAATCCCCGGGCCGTATTGCATCCCCGTGAAAAAGGAGCTGCGATCTCTGCCGATTACTTTCACCGCAACGACGTTGACGGGAAGTGCGCTGCAATTTTCGAACCAAACCGGACGGCCTTCGGTCGTAAGTTTTTTCGCAACATGGTGCGGACCGTGCAATCGAGAGATGCCGGAATTTTTACGTAACCAAAAAGGTGCAGCGCTTCATCGACAAATTCGGCATCGATTTCCCGGTAGCGATTGACACGGACAACTCCGTGTTTAAGCTGTTTGCTTTTCACGCGATACCGTCCAGCGTGTTCTACAACGCTAAGGGCGTATTGACGTGTTTGGTACAAGATGCGCTGGAACCGAAAGAGATCGACAACGAGGCCTCAGCCGCGGTCGGCGGCTGGATGCCGTAGCGGCGTGGGTTTGAAACTTTCCACCGCCGCAGTAATATGATGCTGTATGCGTTTTCCGCGTTTGATTCGTGCGGCAGTTCTGAGTTATAGGCGCGCTTGGCCTCTTATGCGAGACAACCGCGTGCCTACGGCCCTGAAAT
>CAZHGH010000004.1:8389-22782 GCA_964531205.1 uncultured bacterium | reverse complement strand
TATAGGCGCGCTTGGCCTCTTATGCGAGACAACCGCGTGCCTACGGCCCTGAAATCCGCGACCGCGCTTATGGCGTTGCTGATCGTATCGCCGCTCGACATCTTCGGCGATATTCCGGTTGTCGGGCTATTCGATGACGCGACGCTGCTCACGCTCCTGTGTATGCTCTTCGTGTTCCTTGGAACGCAGGCGATCGAGAAGAACGTGACGCCGCGGCGCGAGATCGGCGGACCGCCGATGGTGCGGTAGGGCTGGCCTGGCGGTGGGGCTAACGTCCCGCCATGCTCCAATCTGACGCCGCCACGGCGCTAAAGACCGAGGCCGCTGATGCGCGCCTCGAACTCACCGTTAGAAGCCTCGTCCTCGGCGCCGCTATTACGCTGGTCTTTACTGCTGCAAACGTCTACCTCGGCCTGAAGGTCGGCTTGACGTTTGCGTCATCGATTCCCGCCGCCGTCATTTCGATGGCGGTTTTGCGCATGTTCAAGACCGGCACGATTTACGAAAACAACATCGTACAAACGGTTGCGTCCGCAGCCGGTACGATTTCGTCCGTTATCTTCGTGCTGCCCGGACTGGTGATGGTCGGGTGGTGGAGCGGCTTCCCGTTCTGGCCCGCGTTCGGCGTGTGTGTCGTAGGCGGCGTGCTTGGCGTGATGTTTACGATTCCGCTGCGGCGTGCGCTCGTGACAACGTCCGATCTGCCGTATCCCGAGGGTGTCGCAGCGGCGGAAGTACTGCGCGTCGGAACCGGCTCGCGCGAAGGTGCGCAAGAAGGCAAAGCGGGACTCATCGCGGTCATTTGGGGATCGATTGCGTCGGCTGCGTACGCCGCGATGACCGCAACGCGCGTCTTTGCCGGCGAACTCGACTACTATTTTCGTGCCGGTGCGTCGGCGAGCGGTATCGGTTTTTCCCCGTCGTTTGCGCTGCTGGGCGCGGGGCACCTTATCGGTCTTGCCGTCGGCCTTGCGATTCTCGCAGGCTTTGTTATCGCGTGGGGCATTTTCGTTCCGCTGCTCACGGCAATGCATCCGGCAGCGGGCGATGCGGCAACGGTTGCGACGACCGTGTGGCGCACGCAAGTGCGTTTCATCGGTGCAGGCGCGATTGGTATCTCGGCAATTTGGACGCTGCTGCGCCTGGCCGTACCGGTGTGGACGGGATTGATTTCTGCAATCGAAGCTTCGCGCCGCCGCTCCGCAGGTGAGGGGCATTTGCTCGAGCGCACCGAGCACGACATGCCGATCGGTCTTGTCGCGCTTATCAGCATTGCGTGTCTCGTACCGATGGCGATTTTACTTGTGGCTTTTTTGCACGGCGGCGCGCTGACGAACTACATCGTGCCGTTAGTTATTGCTTCGGTTATCTATGTGGTTGTTGTGGGCTTTATCGTTGCCGCGGTCGCGGGTTACATGGCCGGTCTTATCGGAAGTTCGAATAGCCCAGTTTCCGGTTTGGCGATTCTTGCGATCATCGGCATATCGCTTCTCGTACTGCTTGTTGCGCATGGCGCGACGGGTTCGGCGAAGGACGCGCTCGTCGCATTTGCCTTGTTCGTTACATCGGTCGTATTAAGTGCGGCGACAATCGCGAACGATAACTTACAAGACCTTAAAACGGGACAACTTGTCGACGCGACGCCGTGGCGTCAGCAGGCTTCGTTAATTGTCGGCGTTGTGTTCGGCTCGCTCGTCATTCCACCGGTTCTGAATTTGTTGAATGCGGCCTACGGCTTTGCGGGCACGCCGCATCCGCATGCCGCAACAGCGGCGCAGCCGTTGCCTGCGCCGCAGGCGACGCTGATTTCGACGCTCGCCAAAGGCGTTATCAGCGGTCAAATCAACTGGGGTATGATTTCGCTCGGTGTGCTCGTCGGCATCGGCATCATCATCATCGACGAAGTGCTTCGCGCTACGACAAAGAACAAGGCAAAGCTGCCGCCGCTCGCAGTCGGCCTGGGAATTTATTTGCCGACGTCGACCACCGCGGGCGCCGTCATCGGTGCCGTCGTTGGTTGGGCCTACAACCGTTTCGTGGAACGCGGACCAAACCCGGATGCTGCAAAACGTTTAGGTGTGCTGCTGGCATCCGGACTCATCGTTGGTGAATCATTGTTCGGCGTGCTGCTTTCCGGCATCATCGTCTTCAGCGGAAAAGGTGCGCCGCTTGCGCTTGTCGGCGATTCATTTCTCGTACCGTCTGAGATCATCGGCGGCATCGCGTTCGTTGTGCTGACGATCGTGCTGTATCGCTGGGTTGCGAGCCTTGCGCGCAAAGCGATTACGTAATAGCGGTACGAGGACTCATAGATTATTCACGCATTCCGTTTAGCGTATCAGCATGAGATATCGACCGGCCATGGCGGCGCTTGCTGCGTCCGCGGCGATAGCGGCGTGTACCACAGGTAACGCGCAGAACGGAACGACAACTGTCATGCCGCTAGTTCCAGCGCCTGTCATTCCTAATCCGGTGCCTTCGTTCAGCGGGATGCCGGGCGTCGCATCTCCAACGCCAAGCCCCACGCCCACGCCGTTCGCGTCCCCAACGCCGCGAATGTCAAATTCCCGATAGCGCAGCCGGAAGCCAAGATGGGTGTGCGAAGATAAGCGCACTCCATGCGAGGAGCACTGCTCCGGCAATGGGCACTGCCCTGCGCCCGTACCGGGCGATCTTTTCGTACACCATCAACGCAGTAATCGCAGCCATCCACCACAAGCTCGCAAAACCGGCGGCAAAACTGATAAGCATGAGCGCCCAACAACAACCGGCACAAAACAATCCGTGGCGGTACCCCAGATTGAACGCTGCACGAGCGCCACGGCGGTAGTGACGCATCAGAAAATTCGACGGTAAGCGGCACGCGCGCAAACACGCGTCTTTCAGCGGCGTGAATTGAAACGCGCCGGCAAGTGCGAGCACGCCGCCTGCAATAACCCACGAATGGGCGCCCAGCCATGCGACGCGGTCAACGGTGCGGTGAAGCGCGAAGTCGCCACCGAAGGCAACAATACCGAACGCGCACCAAACGACGGCATATCCAGCGATGAACGACAGCAAGATCATCACGGGATGCGGCTGACTCGCGGATGCAGCGGCAAATAGGCGAAGCAGCGGAAAACTTGACGGAAGCATCATCGCGGCGATCATCACAAGCCATGCAAGCAAAAACAGTCCGAGCGCGATCCCCGGCGGAGGACCGCGCTCAATGAGCGCGTCGTGATGCAGAAATGCGGCCGAGCCGCTGAATTGCGCAAATACGGCAATCACCCACGCAATCGCAATTGCGAGCGGGATTGCAATTGGTACGCGTGCCGCGCGCGTCGCGGACTGCATTCCAGACTAACCGCTATATGCGATCGTGTAGTCGCCTTGAATCGCGTTGCGGCCTTCGAACGACCAGTTCCAGTTCGCGCCGAACTTCGTCGCGTTTACCTTGTGGAACGCGGCCTTCGAAATGTATGCCGGCGATCCGGGAATCGTCGAGAAGATCGAATCCCGAAGCGTCGTTACGCTGCCGTCAGGTCCGTGATACGGCTCCATCGCAGCCATGACGTACTCACCGGCTTGCAGCTGTCCGGCGCCGCCGCGCACTTGGTGCAAGATCGGCACGCGTTCAACCGCAACGACTTCACCGACGAGTTGCGCGAGGTCCGCGAGCGGACCGCCGAGCTTTCCAGTGTAAGCGTCCAATATCGCCTGCATCTGTTCGTCGGTTGCTTTATCGTCCAAGAGTACGACGATCTTCCAGCTCTTCGGAACCAAAACGTTGCCGGGAATTTGCACGAGCAAGACCATCGAGAGTCCGCTCACGTCGACGCCGTTGATCTCGCCCTTATCGAAGTGATATCCCAAAAATGCATCGCACGTGCCGGTGTCCGGATCTTCGCCGATCCAGCACGGACACAAAACGTTGCAGGAGCACGCTTCTAACAGCGTGCCTTGCAAATTGTAAATGTAACGCTGAGCCTGTTCCAGTGCGCCAGGCTGCACTGTTGCCATAAACGTGCTCCCTTCGGAAAAACACCCGCTACACGAAAGTGTACTGCTGCATTTTAAGGCGCGTATGCGTCGAAAGTCCTAGCTTGCATGCGCCTGCGAAGAGCGAGCATTGCGCTAACGCCGAGGGCCGGTCCGGCGGACAGTACCATAAACGCCACACGCCATCCGAAGTGCGCCTCAATTGCACCGACAAGCCAAATCGTGAGCATCGTAATGAGAAATCCGATGCCCATTTGCAACGTTAGCGCGGTACCGATATAACGCGGCTCGGAAAGCTCGGTGATCGCCGCGGAAAACTGCGCGGAGTCCGCGACGACGCTAAACCCCCAGACAACAAAGAGTGCAGTGACTAAGAACGCATTCCCGCCAAAACTCATGCCGATACAAAACGACACCGTGCCGCTGATCGCAAGCGCGGCTGCCGCAACGACCGCGCGTCCGATACGATCTGCAATAAGGCCGGCGAGCACGCAACCCGCAGCACCAATGAGACCGAATGCGACAAAGACGATCGCGCCTGCGGGAGCGTTTACATGCGCTGCTCGCAGGCTGGCTGCGTAAAAGATTGGTCCCCATGCCCACACCGCGTAGAGCTCCCACATGTGTCCCCAGTATCCAGTGTCTGCAAGCAGCACGTTGCGATTTGCAAGCACGCGCGGCACTGCGCGAACGTCGAAACGCGCGGCACGCTGCAGCGTAGGCGGAGCCGCAACCATGGAAATAAGCGGAACTCCAAGCAGAGCGAGGATGCTCGCACCCAAAACGACGCTCCGCCATGGCAAGTCGTTAGAGAGAAGATGCGGTGAAAACGAACCGATGGTTAGTGCGCCGACGGCGATCCCGGTTACAAGTCCACGAGCATGCGGAAACCACGCGGTCAACAGACGAACCGACGGCGGATAGACCAGCGCTAACCCCACGCCGGTGAGGAAGCGCAGCGCGAGCAAAAGAGCGGTTGAATGAACGATGAGAATCGCCGCGTTCGCGAGTACTGCGACGAGCATACCGCTTCGAATCAGCCGACGCGGTTCGACCCAATCCGCAAGCGCGATTACCGCGCAGGTTACGGCGCCGGTAACGAACCCGAACTGCACCGCGCCGGTGATCCAACCACGGTCTTCGGCAGCGATTCCGAATGCCGAGGCAAGCGGCAAGATAACGGCGCTTGCAGAGAACCACGTAGCCATCGCCAGCACGTCCGAGCCGGCGATAAGGCCCAACGTTCTGATCGCCACACCCTGAGTTTACACCAATTAGCTACGCGTACTGCCGACGGGCTTGCAATTCTGGGTCTGACCTACACCGGCAAAGCGCTGCGAAACCCATTCTTTCACCCGCTCGAAGCTGCGCGGCATCACCGAGCCATGATTCGCGCCTTCGATCGTATCCAGTTCGACCTGTACGCCGTTCGCGCAAAGATTGGAACGCAGCGCCTCTGTGGTTGCCGGCGAAACGATTTGATCGTCGGTGCCTTGTTCAAGCAGCAGCGGCACACGAATCGGCAAGTTCAGCGGCTCGTTTTTCGAGAAGTCGTGTAAAAGCCGATCGACCGGCGCATTCGGTTGAAAGAGCGAAGCCGGCGGAATCGCATTCCACGCAGGTGAGTTCATCAGTTCCCCGACGCATTCGCTTTGCAACTGCGGCAACAGTGCTAACCCGCGTGGCGACAGGATGCGGTTGAGATCGACCGCGGGATCGGTCGATGCAATGCCTTCGATCATCATCATCGGGAGCGGAAGTGTGCGCATAGGTTGCCGGCTCGTCATGACATAGCCGAGCGCGTCGGTGATATCGGACCCCGGCGCGTAGGAAACGGCACCGAGCAATTGCAGCTCGGGCGCCCAAGACGGCGCGTTTGAAGCGGCGAAAAGCGCAACTGCGCCGCCTTCGGAGTGGCCCATGACGATCCAGCCATTGCCGATTTGCGGATTTAGTGCGCGGGCTGCACGAACGATGTCGATCGTGTCGTGCGCTCCGCCGATGTTCGCGAAATATGGATGTAAGCCGGGCGTTCCTTCGCCCTCGTAATCAGTCTGCGCAACGGCGTAGCCCGCGCCGGCCCAGTCGTTCAAAAAGCGCTGCTCAATGTTCGGCTCCGCCGCTCGCGACGGCGCGCACTGTGGCGCATTACCGGTGGTTCCGTGCGCCCAACTGATGATCGGCCAGCCTCCCGGCGGAGCTGTGCCGTTCGGAATTGAGATCACGCCGGAGACTGCCACGTCGCGTCCCGTTGGCGAAACGGTATGATACAGCACGAAGGTGTTCCGGGCTGCGTTGCTTAGTGCCGCACTGCCGGTGTACGGCCGCGAAGATATAACCGTTCCCGGCTTGGCATAGGGCAACGGCGAGGGCACTGCATACAACGCGGCGAGCATCGTGGCGGCGATGAGAAGCATTGCAGAAGTAGGAGCGCCCGGCCTGCGCGCGGCGTGACATTCTCAGTGGTCCGGAATGAGCAAGACCTTCCCGATCGCGGAACGGCTTTCAAGGAATTCATGTGCGCGTGCGCCGTCCCGCAGTGGAAAGCGCGCCGCGACCGGAACCTTGAGCGCACCCGTTCGAACGAGATCGAAGAGTTCGTTTGCTCGCCGCACACGTTCGTCGTGCGACGTAAGCACATTCCATAGATCGCCGCCGGTAAGCGTCTTCGATCCGTCCATCAGCACGCGCGGATTCACGGGTTTCGGATCGCCGCCCGCCATGCCGTAAAAGACAACGGTTCCATTTATCTTGACTGCATCGATCGATTCGTCGAGGGTTTTGCCGACCGATTCGTAGATTACGCTCGCACCATTCGCGCGTTGGGGCCATTCGGCGTACGTGTACGCCTCGTCCGCACCATACAGGCGCGCGGCTTCGCATTTTTCCGGCAGGGATGCAAACGCGATGACTCGCGCGCCCGCGTGCTTGAGGAGTTGTACGAGCAATAATCCGACGCCGCCGGCTGCAGCGTGAACGACCGCAACGTCGCCGGCGCGCACGCGGTAGCTGTCGCGCGTTAAATAGTGTGCCGTTAACCCTTGAAGCAAAAGAGCCGCGGCGGTTTCCTCGCTGATGTCGTCCGGAAGCGGAATGAGTTTGTCGTCAGGAACGGAGACGAGCTGCGCATTTGCGAACGCGCTGTCCGCAAACGCAACGCGCTCACCGCTGCCGGCGATTGTGCCTGCAGCTTCGTAACCTGCGATGTACGGAGGCTTGCCGGCAAGATGGTAGTTTCCGCGCCGGCGGTAAACGTCGGCGAAGTTTAAACCGATCGCCGACGTTTTTACGAGCGAAGATCCTTTTGCAACCTGCGGATCCGGCACGTCGCCGTACTGCAGTACTTCCGGTCCACCAAACCGCTCGAAGTAGAGCGCTTTCACGACGCGCTAATGCAGCGATCGATATTCGCTGGACAACGTCTGGAAGAGCTGCCGAAGTGCGGCGGCTTCATCGAGTTGCGGCTGCGTCGGCGGAGCGTAATTGCCGCCCATGCGCCCGATGAGATCGCCTAAGCGTTCGCGGATGCCCGGCGGTCCGCTCAAATCTTCGGCGTTGCGCGGAGCATACGTCAGTTTACGCGTAAATGCCAGTAGCGCCGGTGAGCGAACGCCACGCTTCGTGCGTTTGTCGATTGCGTTCAGCCACGTATCGACGGTGCTGAACTCGGCAAACAAGCCTTTGAGAAATTCGTACCGCGCTTGCATCTGTTCGATGGTGAGATTGTCACGGGGATCTTGCCGCACGATGACGGTTTGCTCTTTATGCGTGCCGTTCGCATTTAACCGAACCGTATATCGTTCCGGAAGAACCTCGGCGCCCGTATTCGGCCCTTGGTTAGCCTCAAACGTTCCGTGCCACTTCACCGGTCCGTTCTCTGCCAGATCCCAAGCAGTGCGGTTGAGGCCGGTTTTGTGCGGCACCGCTTTGCCGTCCAGGTGTCTGACGACGTGCCCGCTCGCATCCAGAATATCGATCGTCGCTTTTTTATCTTCGCGCGCGAGCGAGTACGTGAGCAGTGCTCCGTAGGCGACGTTCGGACCCACGAATGCATTTACAGGCAGGCCGGATTCAAACGTGTTGATGGGAGCGTAACGCGACCAGCGCAGCGCTTCACGCGGTGCAAAGAGCGTAACGCTCCGATTCACTGACGGGCTATATTGTTGAAGGACGGTAAGGTCGTCGAAAATCCAGACGCCGCGGCCATGCGATGCGACAATCAAGTCGTTTGCGACCGGTTGGATTTGAATGTCGTAGATCGCGGTCGCCGGCATGTTGAGACGCAGCGACTGCCAATGCGTTCCGGCATCCCACGAGGCAAACACGCCGCGCTGCGTTCCGGCGTACAGCAAATTCGGATTCTTCGGATCCTGACGCACCACGCGCACGAAGACGTTACGCGGCAAGTCGCCCGAGATCGAACGCCACGTCGCGCCGTAGTCCCGCGTTGCAAAGATATGCGGACTCTCGTCACCGAGCATATGTCCGTCGCCCACAGCAAAGGCCGTGCCGGCATCGTACGGACTTGCATCGACGGTTGCGACCCGCGCCCACGCGGGCATGGCTTTCGGCGTTACGTTATGCCACGTCGTGCCGTCATCGCGCGTGAGTTGCACGAGCCCGTCGTCGGTGCCGACCCAAATAACAGTAGGAAGTATGCGTGATGGTTCGATGTCGAGAATTGTATCCGACATCTCGGCGCCCGACATGTCCGCATCGATTGGACCGCCGGGAATCTGCTGATGCGATTTTTCGTTGCGCGTGAGATCGGGGCTGATGATGCTCCAGTGTTGGCCGCGATCGGCTGTCTTGAAGACGACATTGCCGCCGACCAGCGCCGAGCCGTCAGAAGTAAATGCGATCGGCGTGTCCCAATTAAAGCGATGCTTTAGATCGATTCCAGGTTCGAGACCGTTGATGCGCGCGTCCGGCGAAACCTCGAAGACTTGCTGTTTCGCAACGTCGAACAGATAGACTTGTCCGGTGTCGGACGCGGTCGACGTCGACCAAATGAAATTCGAATCTTTCGGATCGTAGAGCGTCCACATGCCGTCGCCGGGCGCGACCTGCGTCCAGTCGCGGTTCAGCACGCCCACGCCGTTCGGGCTATTCCCCCATCCGCACCACGAATTGTCATCTTGCAAGCCGATGCAGACATGGTAGTTCGGCTGCAGCAGATCGAAGCCGATGTGGTACGGCTGCGCGAACGGCAAATCGTACGGCTGCCACCAGCTCTTTGCGCCGTTCGTGGAAAAGACTGCGCCTTCATCGGATCCCACGGCGATGCGTTTGCCGTCGCGGGACCACCATACGTGATGATAATCCCAACCTACGTTCGTGGCGATCTTATGAAACGATTTGCCGCCATTCGTCGATTCCGCGAGAATCAACCCGACGTTGATGAGGTGATCGTTGTCGTGCGGATCGACGAACACGCGGCTGAAATAAAAGCGCCGCATGCCGACGAGCCAGCTGTGCGGCATAAGTTTCCAATGCGCGCCGCCGTCATCTGAGCGCCAGAGATCCCCGACCTTCGATTGCACGATCGCGTAGATGCGTCCGTGCGTTCCGGCGGCAATGCCGATGCGGCCGGTATCTCCTTTGGGCAAACCATTACCTGCAAGTTTGCGCCACGTCGCGCCGTTATCGTCGGAGCGGTAGACTCCGCCGTTTGGGCCGCCGCTTATCATCGTCCACGGTTTAC
The DNA here is from genome assembly GCA_964531205.1 of uncultured bacterium. Classification (GTDB taxonomy): domain Bacteria; phylum Vulcanimicrobiota; class Vulcanimicrobiia; order Vulcanimicrobiales; family Vulcanimicrobiaceae; genus JAICWY01. The sequence goes on along the minus strand of CAZHGH010000004.1, from coordinate 13,097 downwards.
GGCGGAATTCGTAAATGCCGGCGAAGAGCGTACTCGGACGATCCGGCACGCGCTCGACGTCGGATGCGCCGCTTGCGGGGCCGGCGTACAATGTGTGCGCCCACGTTTTTCCGCCGTCGTTCGTTACGTAAACGCCGCGTTCGGCACTGTCGCGGAAGACTTGACCTAAGACACCCACGACCAGCCGTTTCGAATTGCGCGGATCGATCGAAATGCTCGAGATCGATCCGGTGCCTTGCAAACCGGCGTGCGTCCACGTTTTGCCGCCGTTGGTGGAGTGCCAAATGCCGTCGCCGCCTTCGACGGTGTTGCGTGGATTGGATTCGCCCGTTCCGACCCAGACGTCGTCCGGATCGTCCGGTGCCACGGCGATTGCACCGATTGGCGCAATGGGTTCTTTGTCGAAGACCGGCAGCCACGACGCGCCGCCGTCGGTACTTTTGAAGACTCCGCCTCCCGCTCCGCCCGCGTAGTAGACCTGCGGGTTCACGTTGCTCCCGATGACCGCGGTGGTGCGGCCACCGGCAATCGCGGGTCCGATGCCGCGATACTGCAGCGAGCCCAGGTCCAGCGCGGGCGCGGGAACCGCGCCGGACGCAAAGAGTACCACTGCGCTTATTACGGAGCGTAGAGCCAATCTCATCATCACGTTGACTTTGGGCGCATTGTGCCGAAATACATGCCATGCAGCGCTACCGGTATTTGATCGCGCTTGTTCTTGTCGTGTTGCTCGGGGCGGGGCTGCGTCTATACGACCTCTCGACGGTTCCGACGGAACTTATCGCCGACGAACTCGATCTCTACAATTCGGCGTATAGCATCGCGACCACCGGACACGACATCGACGGCACGCTTCAGCCGTTCCTCTATGCACGATTCACGCGTAATCCGCCGATCTATGCGGTCGCCGGGTATGCGTCCAGCCTCGTCTTCGGAAGGTCCGCTTTCGGTTTGCGCTTCCCCGCCGTGCTCTTTGGGCTTGCGACGATTCTGCTGGGGTATGCGCTCGTTTTCGAATTGACGCGCCGGCGCGATGCCGCGCTGCTAGCTGCGTTGCTGTTCGCCATACAACCGGTGTTTATTCAATTTTCGCGCATCGCGTGGGAACCGTCATCGGAGCTGCCGTTCTTGCTCGGCGGTTTGTATCTGCTGCTGCGTGCGTATCGGCGAGACGGCGGGGTGTCGTTTAAACATCTCGCGTTTGGCGCAGTGCTACTCGCCCTTGCATGTTACTCGTACATGGCGGCGTGGTTCTATGCCGCGGTGTTGGGTGGCGCGATACTTGCGCTCAACGCCGGGCGCGTGCGATCGTGGAAAACCGGGGCGACGATTGCGAGCGCCTGCATCATTTGGCTTGCCGTCGCTGCGCCTGCACTGTATGAATGGTTTTTCGACCCGCTTACTTTTGGAAGAACCGGCCGCATATCGACCTTTTCGCACGGAATATCGATTGCCTCGCTCTCCACGTTTGCGACGAATTACTTGGCGCATTTCCGTTGGTCGTATCTGGTCACGACAGGCGATCCGCAATCGGGCATTACGTGGCGTTATCTCAATGGATTCGGCGCGTTCTTTTGGTTCGTAATTCCGCTTGCGGCGGTTGGACTTGCGTACGCGTTTTCATATGTTCGCAACAAATGGGCGGTGTATTGGCTGTGGATCTGGATGCTGGCATATCCGCTCGGCGGAGCGCTCACGAACGAAGGCGCGCCCAATGCGCCGCGAACGCTGGCCGGCGCGCCGGTGTTCTGCATTCTTGCTGCTATCGGCTTGACGTATCTGCTGGATCGAGCGCGCGCGCGAACCACGGTACTGTTGGGATTTGCAGCGGCCGCTACAACGTCGCTCTTGCTGTTCTGCAGCTTCTATTTCACGCGGTACGTGCACGTGAATTCCAACGCTTGGGATTCGGGAACCCGCGCGTTGTTCGCCGATATCCGGGCGCGCGCGTTTGCATACGATCGCGTGTGCTTTGCTGTTCGCCCGGCGTGGTACAGCATCGACACGTACGTTCGATTCTATTTGAACGACGTGCCGATCGAAAAAATCGAAACTATCGAGACGCCGGAGTGCTCTCTGCCGGGAACGTTACTCGTGACCGATCCTGACCGGAAGGTTGCGTGGCGGAGCTTCGTAACGATTGCAGACGTTACGGACGTGGACGGCTCGACGTTTGCGGTGATACGGGCTCGCCCGCGTCTATAGTCTCGCGTATCACGCGTTTCGGGAATACACCCTCGCGGTTCCGCGCCAGCCAATCGCGGCCACGCAGGGCAAGGTACTCAAAATCGTGGTATTCGCCTTGCCCGCGGCTGCGACGCATCAGCGCAATTGCCGGTGCGAGAGCGTCCCAGTAGTAGACGATGAGACGCGCGAAGAGATCCATGAAAGCCTCTTCGCTTACGATGCGATGCTTGACGAGCAGCCCCATCTTGTTGAACCAGTTGCAAAGCAAGAGTTCCGGATGAATGCGAGTGTCGATAAACCCGCGACGCTCCAGTTCCTGACGGTACTGCTGGTCTTTGAGCTTCGTTGGAAGCACGTCTTGCACGTACGTCAGTGCCGCTTGCAGATCGCGATCGCGGAAATGCTCTTCGAGCGCGAGAATGCCTTGCAGCTGATTTGCGGCCTGCATGTGGCGCATCTGCCGCAGTGCGACGACGGCGCTTGCACCGATCACAACGAACGTGCCGAGCGTGGCGAGGGCCGTAATCCAGTCCGGTATCATTTCGTGCGCCAAGTTTGCGCCTGCTTAGCCGCCGGGACTTTCAGCTGCGGGATCCAGCGCAAGACATTGCTCGCCTTTCTGGTCGCAAATTCCGCAATGACGTCCGTGGTGAGCACTCATCGGATGACCGCAGGCCGGACAGGTACTCGCTTCCACTTCATGCATGGTGCGAGTATTGTAGCGCATTTTCTCACTCGGCGGGAACGTCAGCGGTTGAGAATGCGCGTTGACGCTGCTCCGGCGTGACGACGTACCCGATTGCAGTAAGCACGATGATCCCAATAAACACGACGCCCGCAACGATCGCCATCGCTTTGCTGTAGTCCGGATGTCCCGACGGCAACGGAAACTTGCTTGCCGCGAATGCTGATTCCAACTGCAACGCGTTCGCTGAGATCAGATTTCCGATTTGATACGTGAAACCGGGGAACGTGCCGCGTACTTCGTCCGGCGAAATTTCGTTTAGATGCGCGGGAATGATTCCCCACGCGCCTTGCACGGCGATTTGCATCAGAAACCCGCCCGTCGCAAGCAGCACTGCGGTCTGACTGAAAGCCCATAGCGGAATGAGCACGATGCCGAGCACCGCGCAAACGAGAATCATATTGCGACGGCCCCAGCGCTGGGAGAGCCAACCAAAGAGCACGCCGCCGATGATTGCGCCGACGTTCATGATCGCGGTGAGCGTGCCGACGAGCGCGGGAGTGAAACCGTGTTGCAGCGTGAGGAACGTCGGATAGAGATCTTGCGTGCCGTGCGACATGTAGTTGAACGCCGCCATGAACAGGATGGCGTATATGAAGAGCGGCCATTGCCGTTTGATCGCATTCCAAAGCGGATGCGGACCCGCGGCGATTCTTTGCGCTTGTCCGGCCAGCCACGCCGGCGATTCCGGAACGTGGCGGCGGATGAAGAAGATGAGCAACGCCGGCAACACGCCGAGCATGAACATGCCGCGCCAGCCGATGTGCACGTAGAGCACGGCCAGCACGACTGCGGCAAGTAAATACCCGACGGCGTAGCCTTCCTGCAGAATCCCGGAGAACAGCCCGCGTTTGTCCGCAGGCAGCGCTTCCATCGCAAGCGCCGCACCGAGTCCCCATTCACCGCCCATCGCAATGCCGTACAGTGCACGCAAGATGATGAAGACCCCCAAGTTCGGCGAGAACGCAGTTGCAAATTCGAGAACCGAGTAGAGCCCGACGTCGATCATCAGGGGTACGCGCCGTCCGTATTTGTCGGCGAACCAGCCGAAGATCAGCGCCCCGACGGGCCGCAGCATCAACGTGATGGTGACGGCGACCGCGACGTCTTTGATCGCCGCATGGAAATCTTTGGCAATGTGCGGGACGGTGACGATGACGAGAAAGAAGTCGAACGCGTCGAGCGTCCACCCCAAAAAGCTCGCTAAGAATGTCTTTTTTTGCCGGCTCGTAAGCCCGCCGAACGCGCGTATCGACATAAGTCAGGGCTATTAGGCCGGCGTGTGGAATATTCCTAACAACGGGGGTGTTCTATGCTTCTCGCGCTTGCGTTTGGTTTTGCCGCGGCGACTGCGCCGCATATCGAGCTGCCCGCCGCATTCAGCGGTGACCGCGTGTTTGTGAGGCCGCGCGTGGCACAGTCCACACGGCGCCTTACGCTGTGGGTCGATACGGACGGGAGCGGGTTTATTCGCAGCGGTTTGGTGCAGTCGTTGCATTTGGAGACCGGCCCAATGCATACGGCTTACCTACCTCGGCTGAGCGAAGTGACGTTTCCGCCGGTCACGGGCAATCATGGCGCGCTTCCGATCTCGAACGACGCCGACGTTGGGAACGATCCCATCTTTTCAGGCGTGGACGGACAACTTGGCTGGACTTGGCTTACGGACCGCATCTGGACGATCGATTACGTCGGGCATCATTTCTACTGGGATCGCACCGCACCGAATTATCCGAGTGCAAGCCGCGTTTCATTGCTGTTCGATCGTGCGCATCG